>CAVGZD010000001.1:0-142621 GCA_963633805.1 Lachnospiraceae bacterium
TAGAGCATCGCCTTGCCAAGGCGAGGGTCGCGAGTTCGAATCTCGTCTCGCGCTTCTTTTCGACAAAACAATAGGAAATATGCGCGAGTGGCTCAGTGGTAGAGCATCGCCTTGCCAAGGCGAGGGTCGCGAGTTCGAATCTCGTCTCGCGCTTCTTTTCGACAAAACAATAGGAAATATGCGCGAGTGGCTCAGTGGTAGAGCATCGCCTTGCCAAGGCGAGGGTCGCGAGTTCGAATCTCGTCTCGCGCTTATAGAAGGAAGTCGGTTTTGATATTGCTCAGGATCGGCTTTTTTCATGTATTTTTTTCGATATCATTTCGAGCGGAGGTGGAGGAAAGATGAAGGAGCACTTGGAGCGCGCAAAAAATGCCCTGCAGGGCGAGATTACATTTGCGGCAGTTTTGGCGAATGGAGAGCTGCTCACATCGGAGAAGAAGGGCATCGCGCCGCTGATGGCGCTTTTGCAGGAGGATCCGGACAGGCTGAAGGGCGCTTGCGTGGCTGACCGCGTAATCGGCAGAGCGGCGGCATTATTGATGGAAAAGGCGGGCGTTGCGGCGGCTTATGGCGAGATTGTGAGTGGGCATGCGCTGCGTGCCTTCGAAAAGAGCAGCATCGCTTTTTCGTATGGCAAGGCGGTGGAATATATCATCAATCGGACGCGGGATGGAATGTGTCCCATGGAGCAGACGGTTTTGCAGATCGAGGACGCAGAGGAGGCGTACCTTGCCTTGCAGCAAAGGCTGCGGGAGATGTCGCGCTAGGGGGGATACGATGTTCATTGCAAGCTGCGAGGTCACATTTCGCGCAGAATGGGTATCCAGCCTGAAGGAAAAGCGCATGGTGGTCAAAAGCCTTGTGGAAAAAACGCGGCATAAATTCAACGCTTCTGTGGCGGAGGTGGATCGGCAGGAGGAGCACCGGATCATCGTGATCGGCTTCGCCTGCGTGAGCAATGAAAAGCGTCATGCGGAGAGTATGCTGCGGCATATTCTGGATTTTATGGAGAATCACACCGAGGCGGAGCTGCTTTCGGCTGAGAGCGAAATTATTTGAAACGAATTTTGCGGAAATCTGCTGAAAAATTTGTGCAAAACAGTAGATTTTCAAGCATCCATATGGTATAATACCCATTGATTGTGCAGTTTTTTGGGAACTGTATACAAATGGCAGCAGGAAAGAAAGGCGACAGTTGCCTTGGAAAACAATATTCTTGAGGATTGAAGGAGGAACTTCAGAAATGAATGCAACAGTATTGAACAAGGACAAAACAGCGGTAAAATTTTCTTTTGAGGTAAGTGCGGACGTACTGGAACAGGGTCTGAGCTTTGCATATAACAAGCGGAAAAACGAGATCGCGATCCCCGGCTTCAGAAAGGGCAAGGTGCCCAGAAAGCTGATCGAAGCGCAGTATGGCGAGGGTTTTTTCTATGAGGATGCAATCAATCATATTTTCCCTGATGAATATATGGCGGCTGTGAAGGAGCTGGAGCTGGATGTTGTGGCTGCGCCCACTTTGGATGTGGAATATATCGAATCCGGCAAGGGTGCGAAGTTCGTGATCGACGTTACGGTAAAGCCTGAGGTGACGCTGGGTCAGTACAAGGGTCTGGAGGCAGAGAAGGTTTCTGCTGAGGTGACGGACGAGGACGTTATGAAGGAGTTGGAGAAGGTTCAGAAGCAGAACGCAAGAAAGATCGAAGTGACAGACAGACCTGCACAGATGGGCGATGTTGTGAATATTGACTATGTTGGCTCTGTGGACGGCGTTCCCTTTGATGGCGGCAAGGCAGAGGGGCATGATCTGGAGCTTGGCTCTCACGCATTCATCGAGGGCTTCGAGGAGCAGCTGGTGGGTCACAGCGTTGGCGAAGAGTTCGATATTCAGGTGAAATTCCCTGAGGTATATCATTCCGCAGAGCTGGCAGGCAAGGACGCTGTTTTCGCGATCAAGATCAACAGCATCACGGCGAAGGAGCTGCCTGAGCTGAACGATGCATTCGCGGAGGATGTTTCCGAATTTTCCACTTTGGATGAATATAAGGCTGATATTCTGGCTAAACTGGCAGCAGATAAGACAGAAAAGGCGAAACAGCTTCAGAACGATAAGCTGCTGGATGTGGCAGTTGCAAACTGCACGATGGAAGTGCCTCAGGTGATGTACGACAACAAGATTGACAGCATGATGAGAGAGTTTGAGGAAAACATCGTTCGTCAGGGTCTGTCCATGGATGTTTACTATCAGTACATGGGCACGGATGAGCAGGCGATGAGAGATACATTCAAGGATACCGCTTACAAGAGTGTGGATGCAAGATTAATGCTGGAAGCAATCGCAAAGGCTGAAGATCTGCTGATCTCTGAGGAGGAGCTTGAGGCGGAAATCTGCAAATACGGCGAAAGCTACGGCATCGACGGCAAGGTTATGCTGGATATGATTCAGGATGACGACAAGGAAGCACTGAGACAGGATATGCTGGTAAGAGCGGCTATGAAGCTGATTGCAGATACAGCAAACCTGAAGGAAGCAGAATAATTTAAGGAAATAAATCACAGGAAAGGAAGCTCTGATTTAATCGTTACACGCGGATCGGCGGCACTTGCCGCAGAACGCACCGAAATAAATCAGGGCTTCCTTAACTAGAAGAGAAATGGAGGAAGTAGAATGAGTTTAGTGCCTATGGTCGTGGAACAAAGCAACCGCGGCGAACGATCTTATGATATTTATTCCAGATTGCTGAAGGACAGAATTATTTTTCTGGGGGAGGAAGTCAATGATGTGACGGCGAGCCTTGTTGTGGCGCAGCTGCTCTTTCTGGCGGCGGAGGACCCCGATAAGGACATCAATTTGTATATCAACAGCCCCGGCGGCTCTGTGACGGCGGGTCTGGCGATTTATGATACCATGCAGTATATTAAGCCGGATGTATCGACGATCTGCATCGGCATGGCGGCAAGCATGGGCGCATTCCTTCTGGCGGGCGGCGCAAAGGGCAAGAGATATGCCCTGCCGAATGCGGAGGTCATGATCCATCAGCCCAGCGGCGGCGCAAGAGGGCAGGCAACCGAAATCCGCATCATTGCGGAAAATATTCTGCGTACGAAAAAAAGACTGAACGAGATTCTGGCGAGCAACACGGGGCAGCCTGTGGAAAAGATCGAACAGGATACGGAGCGCGATAATTTTATGACTGCGGAGGAAGCAAAGGCCTATGGTCTGATCGATGATGTGATCACAAAACCGCAGACAAAGGAGTGAAGATGAATGGCAGGAAAAACGGATGATAGCAACACGCTGCGTTGTTCCTTCTGCGGCAAAACGCAGGAGCAGGTGAAGAAGCTGATCGCGGGGCCTGGCGCGTATATCTGCGATGAGTGCATCGACCTTTGTGCGGATATTATCGATGAGGAATACGACGTTCTGGCGGGGCGCGATGATGTGCAGAATGTGCCGAAGCCGAAGGAGATCAAGGCGATTTTGGATGAATATGTGATCGGGCAGGATCGCGCGAAGCAGGCGCTGTCGGTTGCCGTATATAATCATTACAAGCGGATCTTCATGGATGCCAGGGCGGATGATGTGGAGCTGCAAAAGAGCAATATCCTGCTGGTCGGTCCGACGGGTACGGGCAAGACCCTGCTGGCGCAGACGCTGGCGAAGGTGCTGAACGTGCCTTTTGCGATTGCGGACGCGACATCCCTGACCGAGGCGGGTTATGTCGGCGAGGATGTGGAAAATATCCTGCTGAAGCTGATTCAGGCGGCGGATTTCGATATCGAACGGGCGGAACGCGGCATCATCTATATCGATGAGATCGACAAGATCACCAAAAAGAGCGAAAATGTCTCCATCACCAGAGATGTCAGCGGCGAGGGCGTACAGCAGGCTCTGCTGAAAATTCTGGAGGGGACGGTTGCGAGCGTGCCCCCGCAGGGCGGCAGAAAGCACCCGCATCAGGAGTTTATCCAGATCGATACGACCAATATCCTTTTCATCTGCGGCGGCGCGTTCGGCGGGATCGAGAAGATCATCCAGAACCGCATGGGGCATAAGGTGATCGGCTTTGGCGCGGAGGTGCAGAGCAAGCTGGATCGCACGGATGATGAGCTGCTGCAAAGCCTGATGCCGCAGGATCTGCTGAAATATGGTCTGATCCCGGAATTTATCGGTCGTCTGCCTGTTGTGGTGACGCTGGATAATCTGGATGAGGATGCTTTTGTGCATATCCTGACAGAGCCGAAAAATGCGTTGACCAAGCAGTATGAATACCTCTTTGCGCTGGATGATGTCATTCTGGAATTCAAGGAGGATGCGCTGCGGGCGATCGCGAGGAAGGCGATGGAGCGTGAGACGGGCGCGAGAGGTCTGCGGGCAATCGTGGAGGAATTTATCAACCCTGTGATGTACGAAATTCCTACCGAGCCGACCGTGGAGCGTTGCATCATCACGGAGGATGTAGTCAACGGCAAGGCGCAGCCGGAGTATGTCTACAACGAAAACAGACAGCCTCTGCAAAGAATGCGCAGACGGAAAAATACAAGAAATGTGAACGCTTCGTAACGAAACGTATAGATGCAAGCTGTCCCCTGAAAGGTGGATGGCTTGTTTTTTATTCGTACCGAAAAATTGCACAAGAAAGTCGGGGAATTTTTTATCTGCTGAGGAAGAATGTGCTTCCCGGACGGAATTGCAGAAATGTTTACTAAAAATCGTAAAAATGGTTCAAAATATATTGACGGATGATTTGCATTCGGCTTATAATGTACTCAACAGAAAGACAAAAAACAGCATATGTCCACAAGAAAAGGGCGATCGTGCATAATCAAAAAACAAGGAGTGAAAACCATGTTGACATTGGAAATGATTCAGGATGCAAGAAAAACATTGGAAGGCGTAGCGCGGGTGACGCCGCTGTTCGAATCCGCCTTCATCAACCCGAATGCGAATATATATATCAAATGCGAGAACATGCAGGTGACCGGCTCTTTTAAGCTGAGAGGGGCTTACTACAAGACGGCAAACCTGACCGATGAGGAGGCTGCAAGGGGCGTAATCGCTTGCTCTGCGGGCAATCATGCGCAGGGCGTTGCGCTGGCGGCACAGAAAAAGGGCATCAAGGCGACGATCTGCATGCCTGCGGGCGCACCTCTGGCGAAGGTGGAGGCAACCAAGAGCTATGGCGCGGAGGTCGTTCTGGTTCCCGGCGTTTATGATGACGCGGCGGCAAAGGCGCAGGAGCTGCAGAAGGAAAAGGGCTATACATTCCTGCATCCCTTCAACGACGAATACGTCATGGCGGGGCAGGGCACGGTTGCGCTGGAAATTCTGGATAAGCTGCCCGAAGCCGAGGTGGTTCTGGTGCCCATCGGCGGCGGCGGTCTGATCGCAGGCATTGCTGCGGCAGTGAAGGCAATCAATCCCAACTGCAAGGTATACGGCGTGCAAGCGGCAGGCGCACCTTCCATGAAGCGTTCTCTGGAGGAGGGCAAGATCGGCAAGCTGGCGGAGGTCAGCACGATGGCGGACGGTATCGCCGTAAAGGAGCCGGGCAATCTGACCTTCGAGTATTGCCAAAAGTATGTGGACGGCGTAGTAACGGTGACGGAGGCGGAGATCGCTTCCGCAATCCTGATGCTGCTGGAGAAGCATAAAATGGTTGCCGAGGGCGCGGGTGCGGTTTCCGTTGCGGCAGCGATGACGAATAAGGTGGATATTGCGGGCAAGAAGGTCGTTTGCGTGGTTTCCGGCGGCAATGTGGACGTCAACGTGCTGGATCGCATCATCGACAAGGGCTTGCAGGAAAACGGCAGGATCGCGGAATTTTCCGTGACGATGGCGGATAAACCCGGGCAGCTGATTCAGCTTTTGCAGGTCATCGCGCGGACGGGCGCAAACATTCTGGATATCAATCATAACAGACGCGCAAAGGGCATCGCGGTGAGCGGCGTTGTGGTAGATGTTGTGGTGGAGACGAGAAATAATGCGCACAGAGAGGAATTGCTGGCGGCGCTGAGAGCAGAGGGCTATAACATCTAAAAATACGGATTTTTGGGGGGCATGGATAGCGATATTCATGCCTTTTTTCTTGAGCCTTTCTGGAAAGTCATTCTCACGATCTGCAAGCCCTGTTTTGTGTATGATTTACCCCGCGATCGAGCTACATAGCGCTGCTATGCCGCGCTCATTTGGGGCAAAGCCTCCGCAAAATATAGCCCGCATTTCGTAAAAAGCACTTTTCAGAAACGCTCTTGCAAAAAATCGACATATGTATTATCCTGTATGTCGAGGTGAAAAAAATGGAAGAAAAAAAGGAAAAACAGACGGCGGGCATCATGTATACGCTTTGCGGCGGCTTCTGCTGGGGGCTATCGGGCTGCTTCGGGCAATATCTGTTTCACGATAAGGGCATTACGGCGGAATGGATGGTGACGATCCGCCTATTTTTTGCGGGGATACTGCTGCTGCTTCTGGGCTTGATCCTGACGGGCAGGCAGCTTGGCGCGATTTGGCGCAATCGGAGGGATGTGCGGCAGCTGCTGCTCTTCTCGCTGGTCGGCATGCTGAGCTGCCAATATACCTATTTTGCGGCGATCCAGCACTCCAACGCGGGCACGGCAACGGTTTTGCAGGCACTCTCGCCGATGGTGATTCTGGCGTTCGTCTGCCTGCGGGGGAAGCGTCACCCTAAGCTATACGAGGCTGCGGCGATCGTCTGCGCACTCTTTGGCGTATTTCTGCTGAGCACGCATGGCGATATTCACAGCATGGCGCTGACTCCGCCTGCGCTCCTGTTCGGCATCGGCGCGGCTGTGGGTGCGGCGGCGTACAACCTGCTTTCCGGCGATCTGCTGCGGACATACGGCGTATATTCCGTCGTTGGCTACGCCATGATGATTGCGGGTATTGTCATGATGCTTGTTGTACGCCCGTGGCAGTATGAGATCCTCTGGGATAAGGGGACGATCTTGGCGGTCGTGGCGGTGGTCGTGGTCGGGACGGCGATCGCGTATGCGCTGTACCTGAAGGGCGTGAGCATTGTCGGTCCGTTTTTGGGCAGCATTATTGGGATGGTCGAGCCGATCACGGCGGTTCTTGTCTCCTTCCTTTTCCTGAATGAAGGCTTCGGCTTGGCTGATTTTATCGGCTTTGTGCTGATTCTGGGGACGGCGACCATGCTGACCCTGCGGTCGAGGGAAAAATAGAAAAAGTCGGTAGCTGCGTGAGGGCGCGTCCGAACAAGAAAACATTTGAATGCCGTAAATCCTTGTTTTGCAGGGACTTGCGGCATTTTCAATGAAAAATGTCAGTTTTCTGAAGCAGAGCCTACTTACAGATACTTTCTTTTTTTTCATAATTATGGTAGAATCAAGTGTTGGAGACAGGCATCTTTCGGATTTGAGATAGATTGAGGTGAAGGCATTGGCAGAACAGAAAAAAGGGGCGCAGCCAAAGGCGACGCGACCCCGCAGCACGGAGAAGCCCGCCGCGAAAAAGGACAGCCCTGCGAAAAAATCGGAGCGGGCGGCAGCCAAAAAGGAGACAACAACTGTGACGGCGCAGCCCGTCCGCTTTGGGGACAGCATTCTCGATGAGATTATACTGATTCTGATCATACTGATTTCGGTAGTCGTTTTCGTGAGCCTGCTGACGGACAAGATGGGCGTGATCGGGGCGATCATCAGCGGATTTTTTGAGGGCATTCTCGGCTTTGGCGGCATATTGGTGCCCATTTTTGTGGTGGCATATTGCGTCTGGATGCTGGCGAGCAAGGAGCGGCAGTATCCGCTTGTGCGCATCGGTGGGGCGGTGCTGTTTTTGCTGACGATATCGGCGGCGGCATCGCTGGTCAATCCGGTGGAGCTTTCGGCGGATTGGTCGTTCCTCAGGCGCTGCAACGAGCTGTTCCGCACGGGCGCGGTCTATAACGGCGGGCTGTTCGGCGGTCTGCTGGGCGGCGGTCTATATCGCGCACTGGATGTGCTGGGCAGCGGCATGGTGCTCTTTGCGATGCTGATTATTTCCGTGGTGATGGCAACGGGGAAATCCTTCGTGTATGCCCTGAGCGACCTGCTCTCGCACCACAAGGCGCGCAAACGGGCGAGAAATCAGAAGATCAAGCAGAAGGCGGAGCGTATTCGCCAGCAGGAGGTTTACGAGGAAGAGCAGCTGGCGCGCAAGGAGGAACGCCGTCGCAAAAAGGCGCGGGCGCGCGAGGATTTCAATATCGAGCTGCAGGAGGCAAAATCGGACGAAGCGCCCTATGTGCAGGAGACGGTGTTCCACAAAAAGAATCACGTTCTGGAGCCGAAAAAACGCGAGCCGATCTATAATTATGTGAAGGACACGGAGGAATCGCTGGACATCCCCGAGCGGGATGCGATGAAGGCGGCGGCATCGGCAATGGCGGCTTCTGCGCTGGAATCGGCGGCGAGAACGCAAGAAATGCCGCAGGAGGTCGCAGAGGATATTCCGGAGGAAATCGAACAGGAGAGCGCGGAGGAGCTGACGCAGGAGCTTGCATCGCAGGAAGAACATGCGGAGCAGGCAGAGCCGGATGAGCCGTCTGCTGCGGAGGAGATCGAGCAGGAGGACATCCCGATCGTGCCGCTGGCGGAGGAAGCGGAACAGCCTGCATCGGTCGCAGAGAAGGGGGCAAGCCACGCGAAGCCCGACATGCAAACGCAGCCGGCAGCCCAAAAGGATGCCCCCGCGCAGGAAGCGCCCGCAGAGCCGCAGGAGATCGAAAAGCCCTATATCTTCCCGCCGATCGAGCTGCTGGGGACAGACCCGCAGGCAGGGCAGGGCAACAACCGCGCGGAGATGGTGGAGAATGCGCGCAAGCTGGAGACAACGCTCAAGAGCTTCGGCGTGGACGCGAAGGTCATCCAGATCAGCAAGGGACCGACGGTCACGCGCTACGAGCTTTCGCCCAGCCAAGGCGTGAAGGTCAGCAAGATCGTCAATCTGGCGGATGATATCGCGCTGAATCTGGCGGCAAGCGGCATCCGCATCGAAGCGCCCATCCCCGGCAAGGCGGCGGTCGGCATTGAGGTACCGAATCGGGAGACGAAATCCGTCTACCTGCGCACGGTGCTGGAAAGCGACGCCTTTCAGCAGCATCCCTCCAAGCTCGCCTTCGCGCTGGGGCAGGATATCGCGGGCAATCCCGTGGTGACGGATATCGCCAAAATGCCGCATCTTTTGATCGCGGGCGCGACCGGCTCGGGCAAATCCGTCTGCATCAATACGCTGATTACTAGCATCCTCTACAAGGCGAAGCCGGACGAGGTGAAGCTGCTCTTGGTCGACCCGAAGGTGGTCGAGCTGAGTGTATACAACGGCATTCCGCACCTTTTGATTCCCGTTGTGACAGACCCGAAGAAGGCTTCGTCCGCGCTGAATTGGGCGGTGCGGGAGATGCTGCAGCGCTATAACGATTTTGCGGCGTATGGCGTGCGCGACATGAAGGGCTTCAACAAGCTGATGGAGGAAAAGGGCGACGAGAAGGGGAAAATGTGTCAGATTGTCATTATCATCGACGAGCTGGCTGACCTGATGATGGCGGTTCCTGGCGAGGTGGAGGACGCGATCTGCCGTCTGGCGCAGATGGCGCGTGCGGCTGGGATGCATCTGATTATCGCCACGCAGCGCCCCTCTGTGGACGTTATCACGGGCGTGATCAAGGCGAATATCCCCTCCAGACTGGCATTCGCGGTTTCCTCTGGCATCGATTCCAGGACGATACTGGACGTGGTCGGCGCGGAGAAGCTGCTGGGCAAGGGCGATATGCTCTTCTATCCGCAGGGGCAGAGCAAGCCCGCCCGCCTGCAGGGTGCGTTCGTCACCGATCAGGAGGTTGAGGCGATTGTGGACTTCCTCAAGCAGAGCGGCAAGCCCTATTACACGCAGGAGACCATAGACCAGATTACCACCGGCGGCAAGAGCGGCGGGGCGGATGCTGAGGAAGCCGATGAATTCTACGAGCAGGCGGTGGAGCTGGTGCTGCAGAAGGAGAAGGCATCCGTGTCCATGCTGCAAAGACAATTCCGCATCGGATATAACCGTGCGTCGCGGCTGATGGACGATCTGGAGCGGCGCGGCATCGTCGGTCCGGAGGATGGGAGCAAGCCCAGAAAGGTTCTGATCACGCGTAGCGAATGGGAGGAACGCACGGGAGCAGTGCCGGAAGAGATTGATTGATATGTGACATATTGTGAAAGGATATGGCTCGGAGGTTCCGAGCTGTGTCCTTTTTTATTATGTCTGCATAGGAGCTTTGAATGAAAAATTTTTAATTTGATTACATGGCGTTATGGTATGTGATTTTCACAAAAAATGTGGAAAAGTGAATTTTGCACAGAAAATGAGGTGTTTTCTGTGTCGCATAATACGGAAATATGTTAAAATTCTATAAAGTTTTTTGTAGTATAGAAAGATATTTCGTTGAAATTGAGAGAAATATAAATAGATTTTCTATAATGATAAATTGCAAAATTCGATATTTCGATAAACAAAAATACAATCTATGTAATTTATTTAATAAAATGATGCATTTCGTACCACAAAAGGGGCATTTCGTGCCTAGGTTATAGAATTTTTTTCGACAGCATGTATAATGAATCGTGATGATAGCGGAATAGGGAAGCCGCAAGTTTGTCAAATACGAAAGGAATGGGGTAAGAAACATGAAGGAAAACAGCAAAAACAAGGTGCTCTTGGCAGATCGGGATGGATTTTATCTGCAAAGGCTGAAGCGATGTCTGGAACGCAAGAACGATATGTCCGTCGTGGGGATGACGGATAGCGGTCCGAGCGTTTTGGAGCAGGCGAAGCGGTTGCAGCCCAACATCATACTGATGGACATCCTGCTGGGGGAGCGCGATGGATTTTGGGTGCTGGAACAGCTGCGCAAGGAGGGGATCGACTGCATCTGCATCCTGATCTCCGCGATTGACAGCGATAAGGTGGTGCGCAGAGCGATCCGCCTTGGCGCGGATTATTACATGGCGAAGCCGATACAGGGCGATTTGCTGCTGGAGCGCATCCATCAGCTGCTGGATTCGGAGGAACAAAGCGAAAAGCCTGCGCGGACGCAGGAGCCCATTCCTTATCCCGTCGAGATGACCTACCGCAATCCGGAGAGCGAGATTTCCATGCTGCTCAGCAGAATGGGGATTTCTGCCAGCATAAAGGGCTACGCTTTTATCCGCAAGGCGGTGATGCTGGCGGTGGAGGATGAGGATGTGCTGATTGGGATCACGAAGGGGCTGTATCCCTGCATCGCAAGGCAATATAAAACGAGCGCAAGCAAGGTGGAACGCGCCATCCGCCATGCCATCGAGAGCGCGTGGAAGAAGAATGGGGCGCAGATCTATTTTGAGATCGCGGGTTATTTGCCGCCGGACAAGCCCACGAATGGTCAATTTATCGCGGCACTTTCGGAGCATTTCCGCATGAATCGGGACAATCGCCCGAAGAAGATCAGCTAGGAGGCTTTGGGGGCATGAAGCATTAAATTACAAATCTTATGAAAGCTGAGTGGTTGATGGCTGGGGGTTAGCCTTCGCGCATCGCCACTTTGCTTTATTGCGGGGCGTGTCGGATTGGGGCGAAATGCGCGGCTGCGGGGAACAGAGGGATTTTGAAATTTTTCTTGCTATTTTATGTATCGTGTGCTATGATGTGAACATAATAACAAGTAGTATTGAATACTATATTATGAAAGGTGTGAAACACATGGAGATGACAATACAAAGCAGGAAAAAATTTCAGGTGAAGGATCCGATGAGCGCGCTGACGCATCTGATCGGCTTTCTGGCGGTCATTCCGTTCTTTATTCTATTGATGCGGGGCGCACAAATGCCGCGGCAGCAGATTGGCTTTCTGGTCTTCGGCATTTCGCTGCTGCTGCTCTACGGCGCGAGCACGATCTATCACACGCTGCGGCTTTCCGCTGAGCGCACGGCGCTACTGCGGCGCATCGACCACATGATGATCTTCGTCCTGATCGCGGGGACATACACGCCGATCTGCCTTGTGCTGCTGGAAGGGCGTTTCGGCACGATCCTGCTCTCGCTGATCTGGGCGATCGCGCTGGCAGGTATCCTTATGAAGATATTCTGGATGGGCGCGCCAAGATGGCTTTCCACGACGATTTACGTCGTGATGGGCTGGCTCTCGGTGACGGCAGTTGTGCCGCTACTGAAAACCGTTGGCTGGGGCGGCTTCGGCTTGCTTTTGGCAGGCGGCATCGCTTATACGGTCGGCGCGGTGATCTATGCGCTGAAAAAACCAAATCTCCCATTCCTGAAGAGCTTTGGCTTCCACGAGATTTTTCATGTATTTGTGATGATCGGCAGCGGACTGCATATTGCCTTTATGATTGTGTATGTTTTATAAAATAGAGGACGAATATGGAGTAAATACGAGTTGGATTTGAATGAAATGCATAAAAAAATTACAGCGAAAATGAAAAAAACAGTTGACAAACCATCCAAACGCGGTATAATGGGATACAAGTTCACAGAACAAAGGCAATGAAGAGAAGAGTACATCCCGGATGATTTTACAGAGAACCTCCCCTAGCTGCGAAGGAGGAAATGCGGAACGGATGGAAGATGGTCTTGGAGCTGCGCACCGAGGAGGCTTGTCCTCTTAGGCTGCGACGGGTGCGCCCGTGATCGCGCCGAGGTATCGGCTGGAATGCCCGTACCGCATGAGGTCGCTGCTGTGAGGCTGCGATGAATTAGGGTGGTAACACGAAGCAAATCTGCTCTCGTCCCTTGGAGTTTGGCTCGCAGGGACGGGGGCTTTTCTATTGCGTCCGCGGGACGGGCGGCAGGTGGCTGGCAGAGGTAGAAAAGGTGGTTTGAAGATGGATGAGAAGGAAATGATGATCCGCCTGGAGGGGATCAAAAAACGCTTTCGCACAAAGGCGGGCGAGCTGGAGGTTTTGCATGGCGTGAGTGCGGAGATCCAACGGGGCGAGATATTCGGCATAATCGGTCTGAGCGGCGCGGGCAAAAGCACGCTGGTGCGCTGCATCAACCTGCTGGAGCGACCGACGAGCGGCAAGGTCTGGCTGGACGGCGTGGAGCTGACCGCGCTGGGCGAGAAGGAGCTGCGCGAGCAGCGCAGACACATGGGCATGATCTTCCAGCAGTTTCATCTGCTGATGCAGCGCACGGCACTGGAAAACGTCTGCTTCCCGCTGGAAATTGCGGGGGTATCCAAGGCGGATGCGAGAAAGCGCGCCAAGGAGCTGCTGGAGCTGGTTGGCTTGGAGGACAGGATGGAATCCTATCCGGCGCAGCTCTCCGGCGGGCAAAAGCAGAGGGTTGCCATCGCCAGAGCATTGGCGAGCCAGCCGAAGGTTCTGCTCTGCGATGAGGCCACCTCCGCGCTCGATCCCAACACGACCGCAGGAGTTCTTTCCTTATTAAAGGACATCAACGAGAGACTGGGGATCACGATCGTTGTGATCACGCATGAGATGAGCGTCATTCAGGAGATCTGCGACCGCGTTGCGATTATCGACGGCGGCTTGATCGCAGAGGAGGGCAGTGTGGAGGATATTTTCCGCGCACCGAAGACGAAAATCGGGCAGGAGCTTGTGCTGCACGAGGGGCAGAACAGAGAAGCCTACACGGGCAAGCTGCCATATTGCTACCGCTTGGTATTCAAGGGCGGCAGAGAGAACGAGCCTGTGCTGGGGCGCATGATGATCGAGCTGGGCGGCTTGGTCAATATTCTGGCGGCGAACACAAGAACGCTGGAAAATCAAGCCTTCGGGCAGATGGTGGTGCAATTTCCCGCCGAGCAGGAGATGCGCGAGAGGATGATCGCGTATCTGCGGGGGCGCGGCGTAGAGGTGGAGGAGGTCGAGTATGCTTAAGGAAGGAATGCTTGCTCTGGTCGGGCAGGGCTTTTTGGAAACGGTTTACATGACGATCATCTCGACGGTTCTGGCTTATCTGGTGGGCTTGCCGCTGGGTCTGATTCTGGTTGCGACGGATCGGGACGGCATCCATCCCATCCCTTGGCTCAATGGCTTGCTGGGGCTGATTATCAACTTCATCCGATCCATCCCGTTTTTGATTCTGCTGGTTGCGCTGATGCCGTTTACGAAATTCGTAGTGGGCACACTGATCGGCGCAAAGGCCGCTATCGTCGGGCTTTGGGTGGCTGCGGCTCCCTTCATCGCGCGAATGGTGGAATCCTCGCTGAAGGAGGTCGAAAGAGGCGTGATCGAGGCGGCGCAGTCCATGGGGGCATCGCCCATGCAGATCATGATGAAGGTGCTGCTGCCGGAGGCGAAGCCCTCACTGCTGGTTGGCGCGGCAATCAGTACAACAACAATTCTGGGCTACTCCGCGATGGCGGGCATCGTTGGCGCGGGCGGCTTGGGCGCAATCGCCATCAACTACGGCTACTATCGCGGACAATCGGACATTATGTATGTCATGGTGGTGCTGATGGCTGTGATTGTGCTGGTTTTTCAGGAATTGGGCATGCGCATTTCCAAGCGCACGGACAGAAGATTGTAATCCGAAAGGTTTACATACAGGGCGTTTCAGGGAGGCGCTTTTGCGAGATGCTTAGGACGCTTGGCGGCGGATTTGCCTGAGTGCGGGGCGGATCGGCGCAGGGCGGCATAGCGGATTGCGGGAGCGACCTTTCGGGGATGCCCCAAGCAAAAGAAAAATATCTTTTTAGACACAAGGAGGAAAAGGAACATGAAGAAATTTTTGGCACTTTTATTGACAGGTGCGCTGGCACTGGGCGTAGTCGGTTGCGGTAACGGCGCAGATGCACCCGCTGATGCGGACAACACAGGCGATACAGCACAGGCAGAAACGATCACGCTGAAGGTTGGCGCATCCCCTACGCCTCATGCGGAGATCCTGGCAGCAGCAAAGGATGAGCTGGCAGCGAAGGGCGTAAATCTGGAAATCGTGGAATATACAGACTATGTACAGCCCAATCTGGCAACAGATTCCGGCGATCTGGATGCAAACTACTTCCAGCATAAGCCTTATCTGGATGACTTCAACGCTGAGCAGGGCACAGATCTGGTTTCCGTTGGCACGGTTCACTATGAGCCCATGGGCATCTATGCCGGCACAGTGACAGACCTGTCCGCAGTTCCCGAAGGCACAAAGGTTGGTATCCCTAATGACGCAACAAACGGCGGTCGTGCGCTGCTGCTGCTCGAATCCAACGGTCTGATCACACTGAATCCCGATGCAGGCACATCCGCAACAAAGCTGGATATCGTTGAGAATCCCCTGAATCTGGAAATCGTTGAGATGGAGGCTGCTCAGCTGCCCCTGTCCCTGTCTGATCTGGGTCTGGCTGCCATCAACGGCAACTACGCAATGCAGAACGGTCTGAAGACAGACGATGCACTGGCAATTGAAACAGCGGATTCCGTTGCAGCGCAGACATATGGTAACATCGTTGCAGTGAAGGCTGGCAATGAAAACGCACCCGGCATCGCAGAATTGATGGACGCTCTGCATAGCCAGACGGTTGCTGATTTCATCAACAATACCTATGGCGGCGCAGTAGCACCGATGCAGTAAGCAGATAGGAAGGATCAATAGTGGTCTTGCAGAAGCAGTTTGCGATCAAGAAAGCATTGTTTTGCATTTGTTGATTTCTGAAGCGAGGCTGCGAGCGATGATCTAAATCATTCAAGACTCCGTGAATCTTTGTTTTGCAAGGATTTGCGGAGTTTTTTGTGCGGAAAATATTGCAAAAGATGAGACTTTTTGATTCTCGCATAGTTGTATTGTAAGGAGGACGGAAGGGGAGCAGTCGCATCGCAGAGGGAAAACAAAAAGGAACAACGGGGAACAATCGGGAACAGCGGGGAACAAACGGGGCGAAGAAGGAGAAGAAGAAGGAGAAGAAGAAAAAGAAAAAGTAAAAAAAGAAAAGCGGGGCAAGCCCGCCGAACACACACCTTTGCTGAAAGCGGGAGAACGGCACGGAAGTAGGCAGGATGCAGAGCGAGCGGAGGGACAGATGGGTGTCTGCCGCCAAGGTGCGTCGGCTGGAGAGCTTGACGGGACAGGTGGACTTGCGGCGGGGGTTTGGTCGCCGAGAGGGCAAGGAAAAGCTGGATGGGGCTGACCGGCGAGGTTGACGGGATGAGCGAAGTCGTATGGGCGGTTTTGTCGCAGGAGAGAGAAGAAAAAATATTTACAGGGAATTGCTTCGGAGCTCTTGCGCAATGCGCATTATGGTGCTATACTGAAAAGATAACAATTTTGGTCGATCGCGGCGGAGGTGAATCACTTGGCAGAGGCAGACAACGAGGAAAAGGCATATATCGCACGGGCAAAGCAGGGAGACTTGGCGGCGTTTGAGCAGCTTGTGCTGCGCTACGAGAAGATGGTCTACACGCTGGCGTTTCGCATGATGGATCACAGCGAGGACGCGAAGGATCTCTCGCAGGAGGTGTTCCTGAAGGCGTACCGGAGCATTGCGCGATTTGACGAACGCGCGGCATTTTCGACTTGGCTTTACCGCATCGCCATGAACGCCTGCATCGACGAAATGCGCCGCAGAAAGGGCAAGCAGACCCTCTCCATCGAGCAGGAACAGGAGAGCGAGGACGGCAGCATGCAGCGCCAGATCGCCGACCCAGGAGATACGCCGGAGGAAAGCCTGCTGCGGCAGGAAAAAAGGAGCGAGATTCTGGAGGCGTTGGGGCAGCTCTCCGCAGAGCATAGGGCAGTCGTGATCCTGCGGGACGTAAAGGCGCTGCGCTATGAGGAAATCGCGGAGATCCTGCAGCTGCCGCCCGGAACGGTCAAATCCCGCCTCTCCCGCGCCCGCAGGCAATTAAAGGCAGAAATTTTGAAAATCAGGGAACGAAACGCGGAAAACGCCCGTCATAGGAAGGGAAGGGAGGGAAGGTGATGAAATGTGAGGACTACCGGGAAATGCTCGGCGAGGAGCTGACGCAGGAGCAGAAAAAAGCCTTGGAGCAGCATCTGGCAGAATGCGAGGACTGCCGCGCGGAGGCGGAAATGCTTCGCATGCTGCGCGACCTTCCTGACGAGGAGCTTCCGGCGGGCTACCATGCGGAGCTGATGGAAAGGCTGCGGCGCGAAGAGCGGAAAATCGCCCCAAAAAAGCACTTCGGATGGCGGCAGATGAGCCTGATCGCGGCGACGGTGCTGCTGGTGGCGGCGGTCGGGGGCGTGAACGGCGTTTTGCAGATGCGGCAGGATACGACGGAGACGGCGATATATGCGGAAGCGGCGGCTGACAGGGCGGCTGATGTGGCTGATACGGCTGCGCCTGCGGAGGATGCGAAGGAGGACGCCGGGCAGGCGAAAATCGCAGAATCTGCGGATACGGGCACGGGCGAGCGGCAGAAGCTGGCGGAGAATCAGGCGGATATAGCTGCACGGATGCTGGAGAATCAGACTGCGGAGGCTGCGTCGCAGGAGACGGCATCGATGGCGGCTGCACCACCTGCGAATATGCCGATGGAGAAGGCTGAGGATGCGGAGAATGCCGTGCGGATTTACAGCGGCGCACCGTCGGATGCGGTGACGATGATCGATGGCTATGCTCCGCCAAGGGCAGTTGCGGTCAGCGCGGAGGAAATCCTCTCGCTGCAGGCAGAGGATGCGGAGCAGCTGCGGGCAGATGTTCTGGACTGCATTGCAGACTACGGCGGCTATGAAGAGGCGAGCACGGAGGAAAACGCGATTTTTGCTGTGATCCCGATGGAGAATGCGGACGCTTTCCGCGATGCCCTGCGGGAGATGGGCAGCCTGCAGCAGATACAGTATGCGGATTCCCCGGAGGGGGCGGCGCAGCGGGTCTTTGAGGTGCAGATCGGCAGGGAATGATGGTCGAGCGGCGGACGGACGGCGAAGAGGACTTATCTCCCGTTGGATCGCGGCGGGATGCTCGGAAATGCCCCGGCACAGCGGGTCTTGAGGTGCAGATCGGCAGGGAATGATGGGCGTGCGGCTGATGAAACAGGCATTGACACTGAAACCTTTGATGGAGAAGGATATGCGTACTTCGCAAAATGCATTTGAAGATGCGAAGCGGCAGGTCGGAAAAGTTTTTTTCAGGCGCAGACTGAGACAGGCAAGGCTGCTTTATATCGCAGAGTGTCGTCAACAACCGGGGTCAAGGGGTATGAGCACCGCCAAGACTAAGGCGGCGGCGCAGCCGTCTTCCCGCAGGGAAGATGCTTTGACCGGAGTCCCCTTGCGGGGCATGGGGCAGCGTCTCGTGGTCTTAACCGAGGTCGAACGGCTGATAGAATGAAGAAGAGATGAAAAATTCCTTCCTATTAAGTATGCGGTATTTTGCGCATATCCGTAGGGGGAGGATTGGGGGATTTTATGTCGGATGAATTGGCAAAGCAGAATGAAAAAATCGTGATGAGTGTGTCGCTCTATAGCGCGATCGTCAATATCGTGCTGTGCGCGTTCAAGGTGGTCGCGGGGATCGTGGCGCATTCGGGCGCGATGATCTCGGACGGTATCCACTCCGCGTCGGATGTATTCAGCACGGTCGTGGTCGTGATCGGCTATCGGCTGGCGGGCAAGGAATCGGACGCGAACCACCAGTACGGGCATGAACGCATCGAATGCGTGGCGGCGATCCTGCTGGCGATGATCCTCTGCGTGACGGGTGTTGCGGTCGGGCTGGGCGGCTTGCGCAAGATCATCGGCGCGGAGGCGATCTCGCTGGAAGCACCGGGCGTACTGGCGCTGGTCGCGGCGATCGTCTCCATCGTGGTCAAAGAGGGGATGTATTGGTACACCCGCGCGGCGGCGAAGAAGGTCAACTCGGGCGCACTGATGGCGGACGCGTGGCATCATCGCTCGGACGCGCTCTCGTCCATCGGCAGTATGGTCGGCATTCTGGGGGCGAGGCTGGGCTATCCCATCTGCGATCCCATCGCAAGCGTGGTGATCTGCTGCTTTATCGTGAAGGTGTCCGTGGATATTTTCAAGGATGCTGTGGATAAAATGATGGATACCGCCTGCGATGCGGACACGATGGAGCGGATGCGGGAGGTCATTCTGCGGGAAGATGGCGTGTGCGGCATCGACAGCCTGCAGACAAGGCTCTTCGGCGCACGTTCCTATGTGGATGTAGAGATCATGGTCGATGGGGAGCTGACGCTGCGGCAGGCGCATGGCATCGCGGAGCGGGTGCATCGCCAGATCGAACGGAATTTCCCGGAGGTCAAGCACTGCATGGTGCATGTCAATCCGGAGGGGGAGGGGGACAACGCTGTCACCCCCTAAGTCGAAATCAGGATTTCGACTTGCTTAAATAGAGGATTCCTCGCCAGAGGAAATTCCGGCTGCGGGTTCGATTTGGGAAACCACTCACCGCCCAAGAAGGGGCGGCGGGCGAAGCCCGCTTTGCGGAGCAAAGTGATGAACCTCACCGCCCAAGAAGGGGCGGCGGGCGAAGCCCGCTTTGCGGAGCAAAGTGATGAACCTCACCGCCCAAGAAGGGGCGGCGGGCGAAGCCCGCTTTGCGGAGCAAAGTGATGAACCTCACCGCCCAAGAAGGGGCGGCGGGCGAAGCCCGCTTTGCGGAGCAAAGTGATGAACCTCACCGCCCAAGAAGGGGCGGCGGGCGAAGCCCGCTTTGCGGAGCAAAGTGATGAAACCCGTTTCCCAAGCCCTTCCGCGATACGAAACTACTTTCATACATACTTTAAGGGTCACATCTTCCAGGGCGTGCCCAAATAAGAAAACACCTAAATGCCGTAAATCCTTATTTTACAAGGACTTACGGCATTTTTCATGAAACGGTCACTTTTCTTATTTGGTCGACGCTCGCAGTTCCGCTTAAGAAATCAACGAATGCAAAAATGTTTTCTTAAGCGGAGCCTACTAGAGGTGTGGCTCTTTTTTTATTGCCGTGCGGGCGATTCCTGCCGAAAAAGGGGGCGATCCGGCGAAATTGAATGGAAAGAAATACAGCGATGGGGCTTGTATTTTTGTTACAAATAGATTACAATGTGGATAGAAGTGGGGGAAAGTGGATTCTTTTGGAGGAAAATCCACGCAAAATGGGGCGTGTGGCGAAGGAGAGGTGACGGCAGGATGTTCATGGGACAATATCAGCATTCCATCGATGCAAAGGGGCGCTTGATCGTGCCCGCAAAGTTCCGCGAGGGGCTGGGGGAGCATTTTGTTGTGACCAAGGGGCTGGATAAGTGCCTCTTCGCCTATCCGCAGGCAGAGTGGCAGATTTTTGAGGAAAAGCTCAAGCAGCTGCCCCTGACCAATACGGGCGCGAGAAAATTCGTTCGCTTTTTCTTCGCGGGCGCGGTGGAATGTGAGCTGGACAACCAGGGGCGCATCATGCTGCCGGCGCATTTGCGCGAATATGCGGGGCTGAAGAAGGATGTCGTTTCCATCGGCGTCAATAACCGCATCGAGATCTGGAACAGGGAAGGCTGGCAGGATTACAGCAACGAGGAAGATTACATCAGCAACGAGCTGGCATTTGAGATGGAAAATCTTGGAATATAAAGGAGGACGGGCATGGAATTTCATCATGTATCCGTGCTGCTCCGGGAATGTATCGACGGTCTTGCGATCAAGCCGAACGGCATTTATGTCGATGGCACGATGGGCGGCGGCGGGCATTCTCTGGAGATTGCAAAGAGACTGGACGGCGGGCGGCTGATCTGCATCGATCAGGACGCGAATGCGCATGAGGCTGCGGGCAAGCGTCTGGCGGAATATCGGGACAAAATTACGTTTGTGCGGGATAATTTCGGCAATATTGCCCACATTCTGGAGGGGCTTGGCATAGAAAAAATCGATGGTATGCTGCTGGATATCGGCGTATCTTCGCATCAGCTGGACGAAGCAGAGCGCGGCTTTTCCTATCAGCAGGACGCGCCCTTGGATATGCGGATGAATACGGAGCAGCCCTTTTGCGCGTACAACGTCGTGAATGAATACAGCGAGGACGAGCTGGATCGGGTGATCTTTACCTACGGCGAGGAACGCTGGGCGCGACGCATCGCGCAGTTCATCGTAAAGGAGCGGGAGAGCAAGCCCATCGAAACGACGGGTGAGCTGGTGGAGGTCATCAAAAAAGCCGTCCCGAAGGGGGCGAGAAAGGATGGTCCGCATCCGGCAAAGCGGACGTTTCAGGCGATCCGCATTGAGGTCAATGGGGAGCTGGATGTGCTGCAGAGGGCGATCGATGCCGTTTCCGCGCGGCTCAAGCCCGGCGGCAGACTCTGCATCATCACCTTCCATTCTCTGGAGGACAGGATCGTCAAGGAAGCATTCCGCAGGCAGGAGAACCCCTGCATCTGCCCGCCGCAGTTCCCGCTGTGCGTCTGCGGGAGGAAGCCGACGGGACGGGTGCTGACCAGAAAGCCCATCCTGCCGAGCAAGGAAGAACTGGAAGAAAATCCCCGCGCAAGAAGCGCAAAGCTGCGCATCTTGGAGGGCATATAAAGCGAAGGGAGGGAGAATATGGCAGCAAAAAGGCAAAAGCAGGATACGCAATATCGGCAGGGGCGGCAGAGCCGCACGGGCAGCGCGTCTTATTACACCTATGGCAACGTTGCGCATGAGCTGCAGCCGCAGTATTCTCCCCGTCCCGAGCGGGATCATCAGCGGGAAGAGGCGGCGCGCGCAGAACGGGCGGAAGCCAGAGAACGCCGCATCCTCTCCGCGAAGATGATCGGGGTGATCCTGATCTTGTTTGTCGGCTGCATTGCCTTCATGGCGATGCATGTTGCGGTGGAGAATCTGAATGTTTCCATCCGCAAGCAGAAAAGCGAGCTATCGGATCTGAAATCGAGCAACGCCATACTGCAGGCGGAGCTGACCGAGCAGCTCGATCTGGATTATATCAAGCAGGAGGCGACCGAGCGGCTGGGCATGGCTGAGCCGCAGGCGTATCAGATTGTATACATCGATGTGCCGAAGCAAAGCTACACCATACAATATGAAGAGGAGCAGCCGGAGGAAGCGCCATCGCTGCTCTCGCGCATCAAGAGCGTTTTGAAAAAGGATGGATAAAGGATGAAAAAAAAGGCAAGGACGAGGCGGGTGGAGGGAAAATTTTACTTCGCGCTGTTTCTGTTTTTGTTCGTGCTGTGCTTTCTGATGGGGCGCGTGACCTATCTGAAGGTGGTACATGGCGCGGAATATGAATTGGCGGCGAAAAATCAGCAGATCAACCGCTATGATCTGGTCAATGCAGCCAATCGCGGCAGCATTCTGGATCGCAATGAGCAGGTGCTGGCTGTCTCCACTGCGGTATATAATGTCGCGCTCGATCCGCTGCAGCTTGCGGATGAGAAGGTGAAGGACGAGACGCGCGAGAAAACGCTGACCACCCTGAGCGAATATTTCCCGGAGCTGAGCTATGCGGATCTGAAATATCACATCACGATCAATCCGGAAACGGGGAAAATCAATACCCCGAACCACTGGAAATATCTGGTGAAGGGCATCGAGCGTAGCCTGAAGGAGCAGCTTGAGGCGGAAAACCTGCTGGGCGTGCATTTCGAGCAGACCAGCAAGCGTTCCTATCCCTTGAAAACGCTGGCTTGCCATCTGATTGGCTTCAACAGCTCCTGGGGGCTTGAGGGCTATTATGACGAGGAAATGACGGGTACGCCGGGGCGTTCCTTTATTTTGTATCAGGGCGGCAATAAGGTGACCTATCAGGATTACGCGGCGCAGGATGGCGATACCATCGTGACCACGCTGGACTACACCATTCAGCAGTACGCTGAGGAGGTCGTCAAGGAGACGATGGCGGAGTGGCCCTCGCAGAACGTGGCGGCGATGGTGATGAATCCCAACACGGGCGAGATCTACGCCATGGCGGCGGCGGATGTGTTCGATCTGAATAACCCTGGTACGCCGCTGGAATTGGAGACGGACGCGGATTTTCAGGCGCAGTGGGAGCAGATGACGGATCAGGAAAAGAGCGATTATCTGAACCAGACATGGCGCAATTTCTGCATCAGCGATACCTACGAGCCGGGGTCGGTCTATAAGCCTTTGGTGATCGCGGCGGCGCTGGAGGAGGGCGTGATCTCGCCCAGCTCCACATTCACCTGCACGGGCAGCATCACTGTGGAGGACAGGGACATCGGCTGTCACCTGAAAAGTGGGCATGGCACGATCAATATCGAGGAAATCATGGCGCAATCCTGCAACCCGGGCATGGTGCAGATCGGGCAGCTCTTGGGAAAGGAAAAATTCTATAAATATCAGAAGGAATTCGGCTTTGGCGAGCTGACGGGCATCGATCTGCCGGGCGAGCAGGGCGATTCTTCCGTACTGCTGCATGCGCTCTCCGCCATCGGGCCGGTCGAGCTGGCAACGATGAGCTTCGGGCAGACCTTCAACTGTACGTCCATCCAGATGGCAACGGCGTTTTCCGCGCTGATCAATGGCGGCAATCTCGTCAAGCCCTATGTGGTGTCGCAGATCGTGGACGAGAACGGCGCAGTTGTGCGCGAGAGGGGGACGCAGGTGCTGCGACGGGTCATTTCCCGCAAAACCTCCGATTATGTGCGCACGGCACTGAAGGCGACGGTCGATCACGGTACGGCGAAGAAAATCGCCATCCCGGGCTATTCCATCGGCTGTAAGACGGGTACCTCCGAGCAGGGCAAGCGCGATAAGCGGAATTGGACGCTGAGCCATATGGCTTACTTCCCCGCGGAAAATCCGCAGTATCTGGTGTTTTCCGTCATCCATATCCCGGAGGATTATGCGGACGGCGTGCAGAGTACGGCGGCTATGACGAAAAAGCTGATGGAAAATATTATCAAATATAAAAATCTGGAGCCGACAGAGGTGACGGAGGAAGCCGCTGCGCTGACCTCCAAAAAGACGGTCAAAATGCCGGATTATGTCGGCAGCAGCACCTATCATGTGACGATGGATCTGGACGGCAAGGCTCTGAGCTATAAGGTGGTCGGCACGGGCAATACTGTCACGAATCAGGTGCCAAAGGCGGATACCGAGGTCGAGGTCGGCAGCGAGGTCATCCTCTATGTGGAAAAATCGGAGGAGGACAGCGGCACGGTCAAAGTGCCGAATGTGATTGGCAAGAGCTACAATGAGGCGGTGCAGACGCTGTCGGATGAGGGCTTTGAGGTCGTATTCGAGGGCGAGATTGAAAACAGCACCGTCACGGCGCAGGATCCGAAATACGGCGTTTCGGTCGATGCGGGCAGCGAGGTCACGGTGACGCTGACCCAAAACGCAGAGCCTGAGCCCGAGTCGGAAGCATCGGAACAATAAGCATAGACACCCTGTCCCCCGGAATAGACTGCAATGAGAAGTCTTTCGGGAGACAGGGGTGTTTTATATGGGGGGATTTCAGCCGAGGCTCGGCGCAAAAAAACGGCTGCTGTTTTTTCTGCTCTGCGCCACATTCGGATATCTGCTGCTGATGGGCAGATTGGTTTTTATCGAGCTTTTCCGGGCGGAGGGCTGGCAGGAGCTTGCCTATGAGCAGCAGACGCGCGACCGCCTGATTACGCCAAAGCGCGGCTCGATTCTCGATCGCAACGGCGAGGGCATCGCCCTGACGGAGACGGTCAGCGCGGTCAGCGTCATTCCCGTGCAGGTAAAGGAAAAGGAGAAAACGGCGCAGTTTCTTGCCGATACGCTGGAGTTGGACTATGCCGATGTATTGGAAAAGGTACAGCAGAAGGTCGCGCTGGTGCGCATCAAAACAAAGGTCGATACCGAGACGGCGATGCTGGTGCGCGGGGCTGATCTGCCGGGCGTGAAGGTGGATGAGGATGTGCGGCGGGTGTATCCCTATGCGGATCTGGCGGCGCAGGTGATCGGCTTCGTCGGCAAGGATAATCAGGGCATCATCGGCTTGGAGGCAAAATATGATGAAATGCTCGAGGGCAAGCAGGGCAAGATATTGACGCAGACCGACTCGCGCGGCAACGAGGTTGCCAGCGAGCAGGAGCGCATCCCGCCCGTGGATGGGGAAAACCTCGTGACAACGCTGGATGTGGTCATTCAGCAATATGCCGAGCAGACCATCGCGAAGGCGGTGGAGACAAAGGGCGCGAAGCGCGGGGTCATCATCGTGCTCAATCCGCAGAACGGCGAAATTTACGCCATGGCGAATTATCCCTCCTTCGACCTGAACGACCCCTTTACCATACAGCGGGAGGATCTGGCGGCGGGCTGGGAGAACCTTTCCGAAAAGGAGAAAAATGACGCGCTCAACCAAATGTGGCGCAATACCGCCATCAACGACACCTACGAGCCGGGCAGCACCTTCAAGATCGTGACCTCCGCAGCGGGGCTGGAGGAGGGCGTGGTCACGCCGGAGAGCAGCTTTTTTTGCCGCGGCTTTTACATAGCGGGGGACAGACAGATCAAATGCTGGCGTTATCCCAGAACGCACGGCGCGGAGAGCTTCGTGCAGGGGGTGCAAAATTCCTGCAATCCGGTTTTTATGGAGGTCGGCGAACGCTTGGGCGCGGAGAAATTCTTGGAATATATGCAAAAATTCGGCTTTGCGCAGAAAACGGGGGTCGATCTGGCGGGCGAGGCAACGGGCATCATCCATAAGCTGGAAAATATCGGTCCGGTGGAGCTGGCGACCATGAGCTTCGGGCAATCCTTCCAGATTACGCCATTGCAATTATTGCGGGCGGCATCGGCGATCGTAAACGGCGGCTATCTGGTCACGCCGCACTTCGCGAAGGGCATCGCGGACGCGGACGGCAAGCTGATGGAGAGCTTCGTCTACGAAAGGGGCGAGCAGGTGATATCGCAGGAAACATCGGAGCAGATGAAGGTGATATTGGAGAGCGTTGTCTCACAGGGGACGGGCAGCAAGGCATATCTGCCGGGCTACCGCATCGGCGGCAAAACGGCGACCTCCGAAAAGCTGCCGCGCCGCAGCGGGAAATATATCGCATCCTTTATGTCCTTCGCCCCGGCGGAGAACCCGCAGGTGATGGCGCTGGTGCTGATCGATGAGCCGCAGGGGGTCTATTACGGCGGGACGGTGGCAGGACCTGTCATGCAGGAGCTTTTGCGCAATATCCTGCCCTATCTGGGCATTCAGCCCGTCTATAATGAAAAGGAGACGGAAGAAGCCGAAAAGGAGCAGGCAACCGTGCCCGACCTGACGGGCATGACGGCGGGCGAGGCGAAAAATGCCCTCTATCAGGCGGGGCTGTCCTGCGAGATCAAGCAGGAGGGCGAGCGCGTGCAGCAGCAGCTGCCGCCGGGCGGCGAGATCGTCAATCAGGGGGCGAAGGTGCTTTTGTATCTCGAATGAGTTTTTTGTCTGTATTTTTGGAGAAAAAATGGAAAAAGATTTGGTTGCGGGGGAGAAATATGGTATACTATAAAAATACTGTGCTGGATGGCAGAGGAAACTATTTTCACAGCGCGGAAGGGCTTGGGAAACGAATTTATCAATCAGTCGGAAGGCTGATCTCGGCTTAACTTTTGGCAATGGAAGGGGGGCTGCATCTTGCATTTGGAGCAGCTTTTGAATCATATCACTTATGAAATACAGCAGGGGACGACGGAGCGGGAGATTGCTGACATTCAGTACGATTCCCGCAAGGTCGGCACGGGCGATCTGTTCGTCTGCATCGCGGGCTTTCAGACGGACGGTCATAAATATATCCCCATGGCGATCGAAAAAGGGGCGGCGGCGCTTTTGTGCGAGCATCCCGTTGCGGATATCCCCGATGGGGTGACGGTGCTTGTGGCGCAGAATACGCGCGCGGCTCTGGCGCAGCTTTCCGTCAATTTTTACGGCAATCCCGCCGCAGATATGCGCATGATTGGCGTGACGGGGACGAACGGCAAAACCTCCACGACCTATCTGATGAAGTCCATTCTGGATAGGCTGGGGCGAAAGGTCGGCATCATCGGCACAATCGAAAACCGCATCGGCGATGAGGTGCTCAAGGCGGAGCGCACCACGCCCGAATCCAAGGAGCTGCAGGCTTTGCTGCATCGCATGCGCGCGGAGGGCGTGACGGATGTGGTGATGGAGGTTTCCTCGCATTCGCTGGATCTGCATCGCGTGGACGGGATCGCTTTTGATGTGGCGATATTTACGAATTTGACACAGGATCACCTGGATTATCATAAAACGATGGAAAATTACCGCGCGGCGAAGGGGCTGCTTTTTGTGCACGCGGCGAAAAGCGTCATCAATCTGGACGATGCGGCGGGGGACTACATGCGCCAATGCAGCAAGGGCGAGGTGCTCAGTTTCGGCGTGGAGCAGCCCGCAGACCTGATGGCGGCGCAGATCGATATTTCCGCAGAGGGCACGACCTTCGACCTGCTTTGGCAGGGCAGGAGCTATCCCCTGCGGCTGCATACGCCCGGTCGCTTCAGCGTCTATAACGCGCTGGGGACGGCGGGGGCTTGCCTGATGCTGGGCGTTCCGATGGAGGAAATTGTGGCAGGACTTGCGGAAAATCCGGGTGTCTCCGGCAGATTCCAGACGGTGCGGAGCAAAAAGGGCTGTCAGGCGGTGATCGACTATGCGCATACGCCGGATGGCTTGGAGAACGTCCTCGCGACGGCGCGGGAATTTGCAAAGGGCAGGATCATCGCGGTGTTCGGCTGCGGCGGGGACAGAGACAGGATGAAGCGCCCCATCATGGGCGAGATCGGCGGCAGGCTCGCGGACTACTGCATTATTACGTCCGATAACCCCCGCACGGAGGAACCGCTGGCGATTCTGGCAGACGTGGAGGAAGGTGTGAAGCGGACGGATTGCCCTTACGAAAAGACCGTCGATCGGCGCGAAGCTATACAGCGGGCGGCGGCGATGGCAGGGCAGGGCGATGTGATCCTGATCGCGGGAAAGGGACACGAGACATATCAGATATTTGCGCACGAAACCATTCATTTTGACGATATGGAAGAGATACGCAAGGCATTCGGAGAGGACTTACTATGAAAAAAATCACGATTCGTGAGATTATAGAGGCGACAGGTGCGACCTTGCTTGCCGAGGGCGATGCAGAGGCTGCCTTGACGCGCTGCATCTGGCAGGTGACGCAAAATTCCGCCGAGACGGGCGAGGGCGTGCTGTTTGTTGCCAGACGGGGCGAAAAGCGGGACGGGCATGATTTCCTGCCGCAGTGCTTCGAAAGGGGTGTGACGGCATGCCTGTCCGAGAAGGCGATCAAGCCCGAAAACGGGGCGGTCGTGCTGCTGGTGAAGAGCACGGCGCAGGCGCTGCTGGATCTGGCGGCGTATTATCGGGACTTGTTTGACATTCCCTATATCGGCATCACGGGCAGCGTCGGCAAAACGACGACGAAGGACATGATCGCGTCGGTCGTATCGCAGAAATATAAGGCACTTTGGACGGACGGCAACTACAATAACGAGGTCGGCGTGCCGCTGACGATCTTCCGCATCGAGGAGCAGCATCAGGCGGCGATCATCGAGATGGGCATGAATCATTTCGGCGAGATCGACCGCTTGGCGGCTGTCGTGCGCCCGCAGATCGGCGTGATCTCCAATATCGGCGTGGCGCATATCGAGCATCTGGGCAGCCGCGAGGGCATTCTGCAGGCGAAATGCGAGATGTTCGCGCATATGGCGCAGGGTGCGGCGGCGATCCTCAATGCCGATGACGACATGCTGCAAACGATGGAGGGGCGGCTTGCGCAGAAAATCCGCTGGTTCGGCGTGGAAAACAGGCGCGATTTTTACGCGGAGGACATTCAACCGAACGGGCTGGAGGGCACGCGCTTTCGCCTGCATGCACCGATGGGGGAGATTACGGTCAATCTGCCCATTCCCGGACGGCATATGGTGCTGAATGCGCTTTCGGCGGCGGCGGTCGGCGCGGAGTTGGGGCTGACATTGGAACAGATCAAGGTGGGCATCGAGAGCTTTACCCCTACGAAAAACAGAATGCATGTGATGCATTGTGAAAATGGCTTTACGATCCTGAATGATGTATATAACGCGAATCCTGTCTCCATGAAGGCTTCGCTGGACGTTCTGGCGAGTGCGGCGGGTAGAAAAATTGCCGTGCTGGGCTTCATGGGCGAGCTGGGCGATTATGCGGAGGACTTCCATCGCCAGGTTGGCGCATATGCCGCAGAAAAGGGCATCGACCTGCTTTTTTGCATCGGGCAGCATAGCGATTGCATGGCGGAGGGCGCGCGGGAACGCGGCTTGCAGGCGTATGCTTTCGCGGATCAGGAGGATTTTTGGGAAAAGGGACTGCCGCTGCTGCAGGTAGGCGATACCGTATTGGTGAAGGCTTCCCGCAGCGTGGGGCTGGAGAGAACAGTGGAAAAAATTGCAGGGAGTGAACGAAAGTGAGTTCTTTGGAACAGGCAGTCTATGCCATTATCATATCATTTGTCATTGGGGTCATTTTGTGTCCGATCGTGATCCCCCTGCTGCGCAGGCTGAAATTCGGGCAGAATGTCCGCGATGACGGACCGGAGAGCCATCTGGTCAAGCAGGGGACGCCAACGATGGGCGGCGTGTCCTTTCTGGCGGCGTTCGTGGTGACGGGGTTTTTCTTCCTCAAGGGCAACACGGACGGGCTGGTGATCCTGCTGGTGACGCTGGGCTATGGTATCATCGGCTTTCTGGACGACTATATTAAGGTAGTGAAAAAACGCTCGCTCGGGCTGCGCGCCTATCAGAAGCTGCTGCTGCAGCTCATTGTGACGGGGGCATTGTGCGTCTACCTGCTGAAAAGCGGCATCGGTACGGCGATCTACATCCCCTTTACGCAGGGTAAGCTGCTGGATCTGGGGCTGCTGTTCGTTCCCTTCCTCTTCGTGGTGGTGCTGGGGACGGTCAACGGCGTCAACCTGACGGACGGGCTGGATGGTCTTTCCAGCGGGGTGACGCTGCTGGTGGCAACCTTTTTCATGATTGTGGCATGGCGTTCGGGCAGCACGGTCGCGCCCATCTGCGGGGCGATCATCGGCGGGCTTCTTGCCTTTTTGATCTTCAATTCCTACCCGGCGAAGGTCTTCATGGGCGATACGGGTTCGCTGGCGCTGGGCGGCTTTGTCGCGGCAACGGCTTTCATGCTGAAAATGCCGATTTTCATTGCCATTGTCGGCTTTGTCTACCTCTGGGAATCCATCACGGTGATGCTGCAGGTGGGCTGGTTCAAGCTGACGAAACGCAAATACGGCGAGGGCAGACGTTTGTTCAAAATGGCGCCCTTCCATCATCATCTGGAAAAATGCGGCTGGCGAGAAACGAAGGTCGTGACGCTGTTTTATGTGGCGACGGCTCTGCTCTGCCTGATCGGCTTTTTGGGCTGCAAATATATGTTCCTGTAAGCGGGCGCGGAAAGAAGGACTGAACTATGGACTATCGAGAGAAAAAAACATTGGTCTGCGGCATGGCGAGAAGCGGCATCGCGGCGGCAAGACTGCTGAAAAATCTGGGGGCGGACGTGACCCTTCAGGATATGAAAAGACGGGAGGACATCAGCGCGGACGCGCTTGCCTTGGAGCAGGAGGGCATCCATCTGTATACGGGCGCAAACCCTGATGATATCGCCGACAAGCAGGACTTGATTGTGCTCAGCCCCGGCATCCCCTGCGACCTGCCCTTCATTGCGGCGGCAGAGCAGGCGGGCGTGGAGGTCATCAGCGAGGTGGAGTTTGCCTATCGGCTGACCCCTTGCCCGATTACCGCCATCACCGGCACGAACGGCAAAACCACGACCACAACGCTGACGGGCGAGCTGATGAAGACTGTTTATCCGCATACGGCGGTGGTCGGCAATATCGGTGTGCCGTACAGCGAGGAGGTCGCGGGGCTGACGGCGCAGGATTGGGTCGTTGCGGAAATCAGCAGCTTCCAGATGGAAAAAGCTGCGGAATTTCATCCGCATATCAGCGCGGTTTTGAATATTACACCGGATCATTTGAATAGACATAAAACGATGGAAACGTATATCGCCATGAAGGAACGCGTGTTTGCGAAGCAGACGGCGGAGGATTTCTGCATTCTGAATCATGGGGACGCGGTTTGTCGGCAGATGGCGGAAAAAACGGCGGCACGGGTGTTCTTTTTCAGTTCCTCCGACAAGCTGGAGGAGGGCATTTATCTGGATGGGGACGCCATCGAGATCCGCTGGGACGGCATCGCAAAAACGCTGCTGCGCGTCGGCGAGCTGCAAATTCTGGGTACGCATAATTATGAGAACGTCATGGCGGCGGCTGCGGCGGCAATCTGCGCCAATATCCCGCTGGAAAATATCCGCAGGGTGCTGCGGGAATTTGCGGGCGTGGCGCATCGCATCGAGTATGTTGCGACGGTGGACGGCGTGGATTATTACAACGACTCCAAGGGGACGAACGTGGACGCATCCATCCGCGCGGTGCTGGCGATGCAAAAGCCCATCGTGCTGATTGGCGGCGGCTACGACAAGGGTGTTTCCTTCGATGAATGGACGAAGCTTTTCCCCGGACGGGTGAAGCATTTGGTGCTGATCGGGGCGACTGCGCCGCAGGTACGCGCTTCTGCGGAAAAATACGGTTTCACGGCGATTTCCGATTGCGATACCTTCGAGGAAGCGGTGAACCTTTGCCGGGAAAAGGCAGAGGATGGGGATTGCGTGCTGCTTTCGCCCGCCTGCGCAAGCTGGGGCATGTTCGATAATTATGAGCAGAGAGGGGATCTGTTCAAGGAGCAGGTGCGCAGCTTTATGCGATAAAACGAAGGGTTTTCGCGGGGAGATTTTCGTCGGGTGTAACGAAAAGGAAGGGCGATTTTTGTGAAATCTGACGAAATCAATCGCGCGTAGGATAGCGCGAAGCGAGATGCGTTTTCAGACACAGTCAAAGCAAATGAGGTGGGGGAAATGGGGAGAAACCCGGACAATTCCAATCGAAAATCCAAAAAAAGATATCGAAAGCCGCCGAGCTATGACTTCACGGTGATGTTTATCGTGCTGACGCTGGCTCTGTTCGGCGTGGTGATGATTTTCAGCTCCAGCTATTATTACACCATGACGAATGAGGACTTCAACAACGATATGTTCTACTTTCTGAAGCGGCAGAGCATATGGCTGATTCTGGGCGTTTGCGCGATGGTTTTCTGCATGAATATTCCGTATTTGTTCTGGAAACGCTTCGCAAGGCTGGCATATTGGCTGTCGAATCTGTTTTTGCTGGCGCTGCCCTTTATCGGAATCGAAGCCGGCGGGCAGAAGCGTTGGCTGGGCGTGGGTTCCCTGCAGTTTCAGCCCTCGGAGTTTACGAAAATAGCCGTGATCCTCTATCTTTCCGGCTATGTGCTTGCGCATCGCCGGGAGTTGGGGAATTTGCTGGGCTTCGCGAAGGCATGCGCGGTTTTGATTCTGCCGGTCGGGCTGATTGCGATGTCGAATTTTTCCTCGGCACTGCTGGTTTTCCTGATGGGCGCGTCGATTCTGTTCGTAGCCAGCCCACGCGTCTGGTATTTCGGGGTGGGCGCGATCGGTGCGGTCGGTCTCGGTGCGATTGCAATTCTTGCTTTCCCTTATCGTATCGGGCGCATCAAAACATGGCTTGACCCTTGGTCAGACCCGACGGACGCAGGCTTTCAGACCATCCAATCGCTCTATGCGGTGGCATCGGGCGGACTGTTCGGGCTGGGGCTGGGGCAGAGTAGGCAGAAAACCTTCATCCCCGAAGCGTATAACGACATTATTTTCGCCATCATCTGCGAGGAGCTGGGCATTGTCGGCGCGGGGCTTGTGATCCTGCTTTTCGCCGTGCTGATCTGGCGCGGGATTCGCATTGCCCTGCGCGCGAAAGATGAATTTGGTATGCTGGTGGCAACGGGCGTGACGGCGGTTATCGCCTTCCAGTCGATCATCAATATCGGCGTTGTGACCAATACCATCCCGAATACGGGGCAGCCCCTGCCGTTTGTCAGCTATGGCGGCACGTCGCTGTTGTTTTTGATGGCGATGGTCGGGATCTTGCTGAATGTTTCCCGCTATCCGAAGGATCGGGAGCAGGGCTAGAGACAGTCGCGTTTTACGATAGATTTGAAGATACAGGAGGATTTCCGTGAAAAAAGATTCCTCAAAATACAAAAGAAATGCACCGCCGCGCAAGCAGTATCCGAGCCGTGATAATGTATACAATCTGCAGCAGGAGCGGGCGCACAGGCAGGAGCAGCAGGAGAGAGCGCGCAGGCAGGAGCAGCAGGCAAGGGCAATGCACAGCCGGCAATCCTACAGCAAGCCGCCGCATCCCGCGAAGCATCCTGCGCCCCCGAGGCGAAGGGCGAATCAGCTGGTCATGCCGATCATCATCTTTGCAATTATTGCGATCTATCTGGCAGGACAGACGGTTTCCTTCCTCTCCCGGCGTACGGATATCAACGTGGAGACGGTCGCTTACGGCTCAATCCAGACGCCGGAGATTTATACCGGACTGATTTTGCGCAGCGAATACGTCGGCACGAGCAGCCGCACGGGGCAGCCCTTCTATCAGTTCTCGCTGGGGGATTATGTCTCCAAGGGGGCTGTGGTCTGCACGGTCAAGGATACGGATTCGACGGATTCTCTGGAGAAAAAGCTGGATCAGATCGACCGGAATATTCTGCAGAGCCAGAAAGCGCGGACGGATCTGTCTGCCTTTTCGGAGGATATTTCCAGACTGGAATCGAATATCACGCGCACGGTGGACGGCTATGCCGGCAGCGCGATGAAAGGAAATCTTTCCTACACATACACCATGAAAAGCCAGATTTTATCCTATATGGATCAGCGCAACGAGATCTGGCTGACGGAAAATGTGGACAGCCTGTCGCAGCTGACGGAGGAAAAAAATATCTACGAGCAGCAGCTGGCGCAGAGCACAAGCACTCTGACTGCGCGGGAGAGCGGCGTTCTCTGCTTGAGCTATGACGGCTTGGAGGAGCAATATTCCCCGGAGCAGGCGGATGCGGTCACGAAAAAGGACATCGGCGCGGTGAAGGTAAACGTCATCTCCAAGGCGAAGGGCGTGCAGGATGGCGATCCGCTCTTTAAGATCGTTGAGAGCAATCAGTGGTATATCGTCAGCTATCTGCCCGCTTCGGAGTCGGATTCCTGGCAGAAGGGTGACATGGTGGCGATCAATGCCATGTCCGATGAGGATACCTTTGCGCTGGATGCGAAGGTGGAGAGTGTTTCTTCGGGGGAAAGCGAAAAGGAAAACAAGGTGGTTTTCTCCTGCTATGAATATATGAGCGAATTTATGGAGGATAGAACCCTTTCCTTCAGCTTGGAGAGTCAGGCTGTGGAGGGGCTGAAGATCCCGAATGACGCCATCGTGGAGAAATCTCTGATCCGCATCCCGCGCGTCTATCTGACGGAAAATCTCGGCAGCAACGGCGTGATGCTCCTGCAGGGCGAGAGCAGCCGTTTTGTCGAGCTGTCCATATTGACCAGCGATGCGGATAATGTATACATCGAGCAGGAAAACGGCTCACTCAAGCTGGGCGATGTGATCACGCAGGGCAGCGGCGAGTCGCAGTATACCATATCGGAGCTGGAGCCTTGCCCCGGCGTGTATGTGGCGAACAGCTCCATGGCGAAGTTCGTCGTCATTGAGATTCTGGAGCAGAATCAGGAATATGCCATCGTCAAGGCGGGCAATTTGACGGGCTTGCAGCCCTACGATGCTATCGTTTCGGATGCGAAAAATATTACAGAGGGACAAAGCGTGTACTAGAAAGAAGGCGAGAGAATGAGCGTAGCGGAAAATATCAGGCAGGTCGAGGAAAAAATCGCGGCGGCGGCGCAAAAAAGCGGCAGAAAGCCGGAGGATATCCTGCTGCTGGCAGTCAGCAAGACCAAGCCCGTGGAGCTGATCGCGGAGGCGGTGCAGGCAGGGCTGACGGCTCTGGGGGAAAACAAGGTGCAGGAGATCATGGAAAAATATGAGCCGATGGCGCCGTATGCCCCGCCGGGGGAGCGCATCCATTGGCATTTGATTGGACATTTGCAGACAAATAAGGTAAAATATATCGTGGATAAGGTGGATCTGATCCATTCCGTGGACAGCCTGAAGCTCGCCGAGGAGATCGACAAGCGGGCGGCGCAGAAGGATATCGTCATGGATATCTTGATCGAGGTCAATATGGCTGAGGAGGAGAGCAAATTCGGCGTGAAGCCGGAGGATGCCGAAGATCTGTTGCGCGAGATCGCTAAAATGGAGCATATTTGCGTGCGCGGACTGATGACCGTTGCGCCTTTTGTCGAAAATCAGGAGGAAAATAGAGAAGTTTTCTGTCAAATGAGAGAATTATTGGTTGACATCAACGCCAAAAAAATTGATAATATAAGAATGGATACATTGTCTATGGGGATGACCGGGGATTACGAGGTCGCCATCGAAGAGGGGGCGACCATCGTGCGCGTCGGCACAGGTATTTTTGGGGAAAGAATCTATCCGCAAAAGGGATAAAGAATGCTAGGAGGATACACAGTGGCTAAGATATTTGACAAAATGAAGGACTTGATGTTTGGCGAATACGAGGATGACGATGAGTTTTACGAGGATGATTACAGCGCAGCGCCTCCTGCAAGAGAGCCTTCCTATGGTCTGCGTGAGGTGAGAAGCGAGGCGGAATATGCCGCGCCCGCGCCGCGCAAGGCAGCGCCCTCCGGCAAGGGAAGTAATCCCAATGTTTACAGCATCAATACGAACGTGCAGATGCAGGTCGTGATCATCAAGCCGGAATGCTACGAGGATGCGCAGGAGATCTGCGATCAGATCAAGACGAAGCGTCCTGTGGTGGTCAATCTGGAAAAGGTGGAATATCCCGTTGCGCAGCGCATCATGGACTTTCTGAGCGGCACCTGTTATTCTCTGGATGGCTCGATTCAGCGCGTGGCGAATAATATTTTTATCATTGCACCGGAAAATGTGGATATTTCCGGGGATTTCAAAGAGGAATTGAAAACAAAGGGTGTTCTCCTTCCCTGGATGAGCGCCGGAAGATAAAGGTGGGCAAAATATGCAATCATTGCTGATACAAGCGTTAAGTATCTTTTTTAACTTGCTGGAAAAGCTGATTTTTGTGCGGATCATCCTTTCCTGGCTGCCGATCGGATTCAATAATCCCATCACGCAGCTGCTGTATAACCTGACGGAGCCGATTTTAGGACCTGTGCGGGAGATGGTGGATCGTTCGCCCATCGGCGGCGGCATGGGGCTGGATTTTTCGCCGATCTTCGTGCTGATTTTGCTCAGGCTGCTGCAGATGCTGCTGATGGCGGCGGTCAGCATGGTATAAGGGTGGCGCGATGGATAGACAAGCATTGCTGAGAAGCGTCCCCGAAGGGGAGGAGCGGCTTCTATTTGCGAAGGCGCTGGATCAGGCGCTGGCAAGCGGCAAGCGCAGAGAGCCGATGTTTACCGATTTTATGGACTGCGCGAAATGTATGCGCTTTGCGGAGCGACTGCGGGGTGTGCGCGGTCTGACGATCACCCTCTATGGCGGCATGGATGCCTGCGAGCGGCAGATGATGGGCTTTTCCACGGAGGGCGAGATCGATTTGGACAGCTTTCCCATCCGCACGGTGAAAATCCGAAGAAAGAGCAAAAAATTCGGACAGTCCGACCTGAGTCATCGGGATTATCTCGGCTCGATACTGGGGCTGGGGATCGACCGCAGCAAGGTGGGCGATATCCTCGTCTCGGAGGATGCGGCGCTCTGCTTTCTGGCGGAGGAGATCGCGCCCTACATATGCACTGCGCTGGAGCAGGTCTCCAGAACGGCGGTCATCGCGGAGGAAACGGATGCGGCAGAGCTCGCGCCGCTTCGACGGACGGAGCAAAGGCGGATCACGGTGGCTTCCCTGCGGCTGGATGCGGTGGCGGGAGAGGTGTTTCATCTGGCGCGGGGCAAGGTGCAGAGCCTGATTGGAGCGGAAAAGGCGGCTGTGAATTGGACGGTCACGACGAATGTATCCCACCAGCTCAAGGAGGGGGATATGGTTTCTTTGCGGGGCTGCGGACGCTTTCGGCTTGGGGCGGTCGGCGGAAGAACGAAAAAGGACAGGATTGCATTGGAGATTGAACAGTATATTTGATGAGGGGGTTTTTTCGTGATTACACCGAATGATATTGCGACCAAGCATTTTCGCAAAGTGCCTGCAGGCTATTCTCCGGAGGAAGTGGATACCTTTTTGGATGATATTTACGAGGACTATGAAAGGCTGTATTTGGAGAGCCAGAAGAGGGAGCCCGCACCCGTTGTGGAGGAAAAGCCGCAGCCTGCGGCGGATGATACCGAACGGCTGAGAAATTTCGAGAAGACGATCGAGCGCACGCTGACTCTGGCGGAGGCGGCTGCAGAGGAAACCAAGGACGCGGCAAAGGCGGAGGCGGAGCGCATCATCAATGCGGCAAAACTGCAGGCGCAGGAGATTCTTTCTGTTGCCAGAACGAAATCCTATGCGATTGAGCAGGAGCTTGCGGCATTGGAAAATCGCTATGAATTGATGAAAACCAGAGTGAAGCTGCTACTTTATGCGGAAATTGAGCTGCTGGACAAGAACGAAATCCTTGCGGAAAAGGAAGAAAAAAAGGCACAGGAAATGAAATAAGGGAATTTCCGATGGCATCGGCGCAGAGCGGCGGTCTATCGGGATTTGCGCAAAAAAGGCAAGCTGCGGCAAAAGGACAAAGTGTTTCTCAGCCGTGGCTCGTTTTGTATCATGGCATTTCTGAAAGGAAGGGTGGTTTTGTTTTTGTTACCGATTGTGATAACGATTTTGCTGGTGCTGCTGGATCAGGGCACGAAGCTCTGGGCGCTGGCGAGCCTGAAGCCCATCCATAGCATGACCGTGCTGGATGGCATTTTGGATTTGACCTTTGTGGAGAACAGAGGGGTGGCATTTGGGATGTTTTCCGGGCAGAGATGGCTGATCCTGCTGCTGACTGCGGCGATTGCGGGCGGGCTGTTTTATTTTTATCGCAGCCTACCAAAGGAGAAGAAGTATCATCAGGTGCGCGGGACGCTGCTGCTGATTTTAGCCGGTGCGATCGGGAACATCATCGATCGTGTATTTCGCGGCTATGTTGTGGATTTTTTTGAATTTACCTTTTTCGATTGGCCGGTGTTCAATGTGGCGGATATTTACGTTGTGACAGGGGTTATCCTGCTGGCGATACAGATCATGTTCGTCATGAAAGATGAGGATTTTTCGACAAAGCAGAAAAAGGACGAATGAGTATGGAATATATGACATTTGCAATAGAAAAAGAGGATGCGGGCGAACGCATAGATGTTTTTCTGGCGGAAAATGCGGAAAATCTCTCGCGCAGCGGCGTGCAAAGGCTGATCGAAGAGGGGCATATCTGCCTGAACGGCGGGAACGTCAAGGCGAATTATCGCCTGCGGGAGAAGGATCTCATTGATGTGGAAATCCCGGATGTCAAGGAGGTTGAAATTCTGCCGGAGGATATTCCGCTGGATATCCTGTATGAGGATGCGGATGTGATCGTGGTCAATAAACCGCAGGGGATGGTGGTGCATCCCGCGCCGGGGCATATGAGCGGCACGCTGGTCAATGCGCTTTTGTATCACTGCGGGGCGGAGCTTTCCGGGGTGAACGGACAGCGGCGACCGGGCATTGTGCATCGCATCGATAAGGATACCTCCGGCGTGCTGATGGTCGCGAAAAACGATCGGGCGCATCGCTCTCTGGCGGAGCAGCTTGCGGAGCACAGCATCACCAGATGCTACAACGCCATCGTCTACAACGGCTTCACGGAGGAGGAAGGGACGGTGGACAAGCCCATCGGCAGAAATCCGCAGGACAGGAAGAAAATGGCAGTGACGGAGAAGCATAGCCGCCATGCGGTGACGCATTATCGCGTGCTGGAGCGCATGGAACGCTTCACGCTCATTGAGGCTAGACTGGAAACGGGGCGCACCCATCAGATTCGCGTACACATGAGCTATATCGGCCATCCGCTGCTGGGCGATCCGGTCTATGGTCCGAAGAAGCAGCCCTTAGCGCTGGAGGGACAGGCGCTGCATGCGCGGGTGCTGGGCTTTGTGCATCCGCGGACGGGCGAATATCTGGAATTTGAAGCGCCGCTGCCGCCGTATTTTGAAGCCTTGTTAGAACGACTGCGGAAATCAAGGAATCTCTGAATAAGTCGCTGGCACGCATATCAACGGTTAATTTTCCGTCATATTCCACCAAAATCCTCGAAAATACCCTCCGGGTATTCCCTGCGGTTTTTGAGAATTATGACAAAAAATTTCCTTCGTTGCTCTGCGCACCGGACTTAATCAGAGGTTCCAGACGGGAGGAAGAACGATGCTGTTTACAAAAAAAGACTTTTTCGGCTTGCGGGATATGACGGCGGACGACATCCGCTACATTCTCGGCACAGCCGAAACGATGAAATACATTCTGAATCAGAAAAACAAAAAATCTCCGCATTTGCAGGGGAAATCTGTCATCATGCTTTTTTATGAGCAGAGCGCGCGCGCAAAGCTGGCTTATGAGCTGGCGGCGCAACATCTGAGTGCAAGCGTGGTGGATATGAACCTTTCCGCGCATGCCATCGAGATGGAGAGCCTGCAGGATATGGGGCAGCTGATCGACCAGATGGGCGCGGATTTTATCATACTGCGCCATCCCATGGCGGGCGCACCCAGACTGCTGGCGGATTGCGTGGAGGCATCCGTGATCAATGCGGGGGACGGCTTCAACGAAAACCCCGGGCAATCCCTGCTGGATCTTTTGACGATCAAGGAGCGCAAGGGCGGCTTCGAGGGGCTGAAGGTGGCGATCATCGGCGATCTGACGCACAGCCGCGTATCGAAGGGCAACATCTGGGGGCTGACGAAGCTGGGCGCGGAGGTGGCGGTTTCCGGTCCCTCCACGCTGATGATCCCGGATGTGGAGAAATTCGGCGTGAAGGTGTATTACGATGTGCGCGAGGCGGTCAATAATGCGGACGTCATCCTGACCACCCGCATGCGCATGGAGACGCAGAACAAGACCTTCCTGCCCTCTCTGGATGAATATAAACGCTTTTTCCGCGTGGACGCAAATCTGCTGCGCTATGCGAAGAAGGACGCGATCGTGATGCATCCCGGTCCGATCCAGCGGGGGATCGAGATTTCCTCCGGTGTGATCGACAGCAAGCAGTGCATCATCAATGACCAGATCGCAAACAGCGTTGCGGTGCGCATGGCGATTTTCTATATTCTTTCTCAGATGGGAGGTGGCTTGCAGTGAAAATGATACTGAAAAACTGCCGCCTGCTGGCGGAGGGATATGAGCGGGATGCGCTGTATGATGTGTATGTGAACAGCGGCGTGATTGAAAAGATCGGCACGGGGCTGACGATGGAGGGCGTGAAGGTGCTGGACGTCGGGGGGCATATGCTGCTGCCCGGCTTGATTGATATGCACTGCAATATCTGCGACCCCGGCTATGAATATATCGAGGATATCGAAACGGCGTCCCGCGCGGCTCTGCGCGGCGGCTTTACGAGCATCACCTGCGAGCCGAACACCCGTCCCGTGATCGATAACAAGACCGTTGTGGAATATATCGTTTCCAAATCGAAGGAGCATGCGCTGGTCAATATTTATCCCTACGGCAGCATGTCCATCGGTTGTCTGGGGGAGGATATGGCGGAGATCGGCGAGATGTATCAGGCGGGGATCATCGGCATTTCCGATGGGGACGAATTTACGGATTCTGCGGCATTTTTACGCAATGTGATGCGCTATTCCAAGATGTTTGAGCTGCCTGTGATGACGCATTGCGAGGATCGCTCCCTCTCCGGTGTGGGCGTGATGAATGAGGGCTATGCCTCCGCCTGCCTTGGCTTGAGCGGTATGCCCAGAGAGGCGGAGGAGGTCATTGTGGTGCGGAATCTGATTCTGGCGGAGCAGACCGGCGCAAGGCTGCATCTGGCGCATATCAGCACGCGCGGCTCTGTGCAGCTGATCCGCGAGGCGAAAAGCCGCGGCGTTGCCGTGACCTGCGAGACTTGCCCGCATTATTTCATCCTGACGGATGATGCCGTGGGCGATTACAATACCTTCGCGAAGGTCAATCCCCCGCTGCGCACGCAGGAGGATGTGAACGCCATTTTGGAGGGCATTGTGGATGGGACGATCGACGTGATCGCGTCCGGACATAGTCCCACCAATCTATCGGATAAAAACAGGGAATTCAACAACGCGATGTACGGCATTTCCTCCCTGGAGACTGCCTTTGCCCTCAGCTATACCTATCTGGTCGAGACAGGGCTGATCTCTCTGGAAAAGCTGGTGCAGCTGATGGCGGGCAAGCCTGCCGAGATTCTGAAGCTCTACGATAAGGGCGTGATCGCGGAGGGCAAGGACGCCGATCTGATCGTTGTGAATTTCACAGAAGCGAACCATATCGACCCGGAGCATTTTGCATCGAAGGCGAAATTTTCACCCTTCGCGGAGCTGGTGGTATTCGGGAAGGTTTTGTATACTATGGTGGGCGGCAGGCTTTTGACCTGATGCCCGCCGAAAGATGAGGAGCAGACCGGATGTATTTGAAACGACTGGATCTACAGGGCTTTAAGTCCTTCCCGGAGAAGGTGAAGCTGGAATTTAATCCCGGCGTGACGGCGGTTGTCGGACCGAACGGCAGCGGCAAGAGTAATGTTTCCGATGCCGTGCGCTGGGTGCTGGGCGAGCAGCGCGCTAAGAGCCTGCGCGGCGATAAGATGGAGGACGTTATCTTCGCGGGGACGGAGAGCCGAAAGCCGCTGGGCTTCGCGGAGGTCTCCATTCTGATCGATAATCAGGATGGGCGGCTGCCGCTGGAATATACCGAGGTGCAGATCACCAGAAGGGTCTTCCGCTCCGGTGAGAGCGAATATCGCATCAATGGAACGGCTTGCCGCCTGAAGGATATTCAGGAGCTGTTCATGGATACGGGCGTTGGGCGGGAAGGCTATTCCATCATCGGGCAGGGGCGCATCGATGAGATTCTGAGCGCAAAGGGCGAGGAACGCCGACGGATTTTTGAGGAAGCGGCGGGTATCGTCAAGTATAAAACGAGAAAAAATGAAGCCATCGGCAAGCTGGAAAAGGAGCAGCAGAACCTTCTGCGCGTCAATGACATCATCAGCGAGCTGGAAGGGCAGATCGCGCCCTTGGAGGAGCAGAGCCGAAGGGCGAAGGAATATCTGCATCTGAAGGAAGAGCTGAAACGGGCGGAAACAGCGGCATTTTGCCGGGATGCCGCGCGCATACAGACGCAGCTTGCGGATTTGACTCAGAAGGAAGCGGCGGCGCAGGAGGAAAAGGCGGAAAGCCTTGCGGCGGCACAAAATGAGAGGGCAAAGGCATCCTCTCTGCGAGAAAAGGCGGCAGAGCTGGACGAACGATTGCAGGGACAGAACGCCGCCCTGACGCAGCTGCGCACCGAGATCGAGAAGACCGAGGGCGAGATTCGTCTGCGGGAGGAGCAGCGGCAGAATGATGCCGACAACATCCGCCGCATTCAGGAGGAGATCGCCCAGAGGGAAAAGAAAAAAGCGGAAAATCAGGCGGAGCAGGAGCTTTGCGCAAGCAGAATGACGGGCGCACGGCTGGAGATGGAGCATCATCAGGAGGAGCTTGACGCGCTGGAAAAAAGCTATGCCTCCCTCAATACTATGCTGCATCAGGGCGAGGCACAGGCGGAATCCTACAAGGATGAGATCTTCGAGCAGATCCGCATCGGCACGGAGCTGAAGGGCGAAATTTCCAAGCGGGAAGCCATGCAGGAGCAGTTCCTTGCGCGGAAAAAGCAGCTCAGCGAGGAAACGGAATATACGCAAAGCCGCTTGCAGCAGGCGGAGGTGCATTTGCAGGCATTGGAGAAGCAGGAGAGCGACCGCAGGGAGCAGATCCGCTATCTGGAGCAGGAGCAGAGCGCCTTGGAGCAGGATCGCGTGCATGCCATGAAGCAAAAGCAGAGCGCCGAAAGCGGCTTGATTGCGCAGGAAAAACGCATTTCCGAGACGCGCTCCCGCCTTTCCCTTTTGCAGGAGATGGAGCGCGAGCATGAGGGCTTTTTCGGCAGCGTCAAGAGCCTGCTGCGCTTGCCCGATCGGGAAAAACGCGGCATCTGCGGCGCAGTCGGGCAGCTTTTGCAGGTGGAAGAGGCATATGAAACGGCGATCGAAGCCGCGCTGGGCGGCGCGATGCAGAATATCGTGACGGAAACGGAGGAGGATGCGAAAAACGCCATCCAATATCTCAAGCAGAACAGGCTTGGCAGGGCGACCTTCCTGCCCGTGACGGCAATCCGCGGCAAGTCCTTCGAGGGCAGACCGGCGATCCTATCCGAAATCGGCATACTGGGGACGGCATTCGATTTGGTTTCCTGTGAGGGAAAATATCGCCAGATTGCGCAGAATCTGCTGGGGCGTGTGCTGGTTGCGGAAAATCTGGAACATGCCGTGCGGCTGGCGCAGAAATATCGGCATCAATATAAGCTGGTGACGCTGGAGGGGGATATCCTCAATCCCGGCGGCGCGATGACGGGCGGTTCTATGCAGAAAAAAGCCCTGCATATTTTCGGCAGAAGCCGGGAAATCAACAATCTAAAGGAACAACTGCAACAATATACAAAGGACGCGGAACAACTGCGCGAGCAGCAGCAGCTTGCTGCGGAGGATTTGCAGGAGATCGAGCAGGAGGGCATGGAAAAGCGGATGGAGCTGCAAAGGCTCACGCTTTCCCTTTCCGGCGGCGCGTCCGAGCGGGAGAAGACCGCGCAGGAAAAAGCATCCGCAGCGGAAAAGCTGAGACTGCTGCAGATCGAAGCGGGACAGCTGGCGGAGCAGCTTGCGCGAGCCGAGACGGAAATCCGGGATTTTCGCGAAAGGCTGGCAGGATCGGAGCGGGCGATGTCCGCCGCAAATGCAGAGCTGAACGCATTCCAGCAGAATCTGAGCGGCGAAAAGGAAGAGCGCGACAGCCTGCTCGAAAATATTACGCAGAAGAAGGTTACGCTCTCCAAGCTGGGGCAGGGGCTTGCCAATATCGAGGAAACGCGCCTGCGCCTGCGGCAGGAGATGGACGCGCTGGACGCCGAGCAGAAAAGAGCCGAGCAGCAGGCGGCGCTCCATCAGCAGAATACGGCTCTGCGCATAGAGCAGCAGGAGGATTTGGCGAAAAAGACCGGGCAGCTTGCGGCGCAGGCGGAGGAATTGCAGGGCGCGATTGAGCAGACGACCGCAGAGAAAAACCAATCCGCACAGGCGGCAGCGGCGGCGGAGGAAAGCATGACGCAGCGGCGGGAGACTGCCAATCTGCTGGAAAACGAGATCCTCCGCATCGGCGCAAAAAAGGAACGCTTGGAGGACGAAAAGCAGCGGCTGACCGCGCAGATGTGGGAGGAATACGAAATGACGCTGCGCATGGCGCAGGATTACATGGCTGCGCATGGCGAGGGTCAGGCGGAGTCGCGTTCCGTAAAGGAATGGAAGGGCATGATCCGCGCACTGGGGCATATCAATATTGATGCGATCGAGCAGTATCGCGAGGTGAAGGAACGCTACGAATTTCTGACGGCACAGCGGGAGGATATCCTTGCCGCAGAGGAAAAGCTGACGCAGATCATCGAGGAGCTTTCGCTTCTGATGGAAAACCAGTTCCGAGAGCAGTTCGCGCTCATTTCCGAGAATTTCAGCAAGGTATTTCAGGAGATGTTCGGCGGCGGGAAGGCGTATCTGCGGCTGACGGACAGCAAAAACGTGTTGGATTCTGCGATCGAGATTGTGGCGCAGCCGCCCGGCAAAAATTTGCAGAACATGCAGCTTTTGAGCGGCGGGGAACGCGCACTGACCGCCATCGCGATCTTATTCTCGATCCTCAAGCTCAAGCCCTCGCCCTTTTGCATACTGGACGAGATCGAGGCGGCGCTGGATGATGCAAACGTGAGCCGTTATGCGCAGTATCTGAAGCAATTTTCCGCAGAGACGCAGTTCATCGTCATCACGCATCGTAAGGGAACGATGGAATATGCCGATGTTCTCTACGGCGTGACAATGCAGGAGAAGGGGATTTCCAAGCTGATCTCCGTCGATTTTTCGCAGGCGGAGAAAGGGGCATAAAGAAGGATAAAGGAGACAGCAATATGGGTTTATTTGATTTTTTCAAAAAGAAGCCGACCGAACAGACACAGATAGAGCAGCAGCAGGACGGCGTTTTCGAGGTGGATGGGCTGGAGGTCGAAACGGTCGTTGTAGAGGATGAAATTCTGCTGGACGATCTGGAGACAGAGGACGAAGCCGAGGACGGCGAGGAACAGCCTGTCGCAGATGCGGCAGAGGATGTCACGGAGGATGACGCAGCGCCGCAGATTGGCGAAGCTGCACAGACCACGGAGGGCTATACGCAGGAGGAAGCCGAAGCAGAGGAAGTGCCCGCGGAAGATACAGAGCCAACCGAGGAAGTCACGGCAGAGGAAGCGCCGACTGAGGAAGCGAAAGAAGAAGCGGCAGAGGAAGCAGCCTTAGAGGAAACGGAGCAGCCAGCGGAGGAAAAGCCGGAAAAAATGGGCTTTTTCGCGAAGCTGAAGGTGGGTCTGGACAAGACGCGGAAGAATATTCTGGGTGGCGTGGACGGCGTTCTGGGCGCCTTCACGAAAATTGATGAGGATCTGTTCGAGGAATTGGAGGAAGCCCTCATCATGGCGGATATGGGCGTGCAGACGACCATGCATATTGTGGAAAACCTGCGCAAGCGCGTCAAACGGGAACATGCGACCGACCCCGCCCTGATCAAGGGGATGCTGATCGATGAAATTACGGCGATTCTGGAGGAGGACGCTGCGGATGCGGAGGAACTGCCTTCGCCGAGCGTGATTCTGGTGATCGGCGTAAACGGCGTGGGGAAGACTACGACCATTGGCAAGCTGGCGCATAATTATAAGGAGGAAGGGAAATCTGTGCTTCTGGCGGCGGCGGATACCTTCCGCGCGGCGGCGATCGACCAGCTGGAGATCTGGGGCGAACGCAGCGGCATTGAGGTCATCAAGCATGAGGAAAATTCCGACCCTGCGGCTGTGGTTTATGACGCGGTTCATGCGGCAAGAGGGAAAAAGACAGACCTCTTGATCTGCGATACGGCGGGTCGTCTGCATAACAAAAAGAATCTGATGGAGGAATTGAAGAAGATCGCCCGCGTGATCGAGCGGGAATACCCCGATGCGCATAAGGAGGTCTATCTGGTTCTGGATGCGACGACGGGGCAGAATGCCCTGCAGCAGGCGAAGCTCTTCCGCGAGGTTGCGGACATTACGGGCATCATCCTGACGAAGCTGGACGGCACGGCGAAGGGCGGCATCGTGGTCGCCATCAAGAGCGAGCTGCAGATTCCCGTGCGCTATATCGGCGTGGGCGAGGGCATCGCGGACTTGCAGAAATTCGATGCATCCGGCTTTGCGCGAGCACTGTTTGAAAGGGAGGCGGAATAATGGCTGAGGATGTGAAAAATGCCGTTTATGAATATGGCGAATTGGAGCAGCGCACGGCACGCAGACCCGCCGTTTCCACGCCCTATGAGCAGGAAATCTGCCGCCATATGGAGACGGTTTTTCCGGGCCGCACGACGCGGGTTTATCGCGAGATCGATTCGGAATTTCTGCATGTGGACGTATTCGTGATGCAGGCGCCGACGAAGCAGGATTTCCATGTGCTCTATACCACAGGCATGAGCGCATTGCCGATGACGCTGCCGGCGGAGCTGCTGCCGCAGTATCGCGATTTGGAGCGGGCGGAGCTGCTCCTGCTTTTGCCGGCGGAATGGGATATCCTGACGGGCTATGCGGAGGATAAGGATGTACCGGATCGGCTGTGGTGGCCCGTGCGGCTGATGAAATATCTGGCGAGATTCCCTCATGAATACAAGACATGGCTGGGCTGGGGGCATACCTTGCCTAATTCCGCGACATTCGTGCCTTATGACGAGAGCACGAAGCTCTGCGGCGCGATGCTTGGGGCTTTGCAGGAGAGGATCAGCGTCTATCGTGCGGAGGATGATACGCAGATCAACCTCTATACCGTCATGCCGCTGTATCGTGAGGAAATGGAGTATCAAAAGGCGGCGGGGACGGAGGCTCTGATGCAGAAGCTGGCGGCATTGAAGGGCTTTGGGATGATCGTCTTCCCGGATCGCCCGAATGTGTGCGAAGCGGAGGAATAAGCCGCTGCGGCAGTGATTGACAATCGGCTGAAAGAGGGATACTATGGAGGAGGAAGGCTTGCGCCTGAAAAGGCATGATGCGGGCGTCCGAAAACAGAAAAAATAAAGAGCCTATTGCAGATAGGAGGATGGAGCATATGAAAAGAGCAATTATTGTTGTGCTGGACAGCGTTGGCATCGGCGAGCTGCCCGATGCGGCGGATTTTGGGGATGTTGGCAGCAATACGCTTGTGAATATCAAGAAGGTCAGACCGCAGACGCAGCTGCCCAACATGGCGGCGATCGGTCTGGGCAATATTCAGGGCAAGGACATCGACCTACTCGGCAGGGTGGACGCGCCTACGGGGGCATTCGGCAAAATGGCGGAAAAATCCATCGGCAAGGATACGACGACCGGGCATTGGGAGATGGCAGGCGTGATTACCTCCAGACCCTTCCCGACCTATACCAAAACGGGCTTCCCGAAGGAGGTCATGGACGCCTTTGAGGCGGCGATCGGCACAAAATGCCTCGGCAATTATGCCGCATCCGGTACGGAGATCATTCAGGTGCTGGGCGATGAGCATGTGAAGACGGGCTATCCCATCGTCTATACCTCTGCGGACAGCGTGTTCCAGATCGCGGCGCATGAGGACGTGATCCCGCCGGAACGCCTGTATGAAATCTGCAAAATCGCACGGAAGATTTTGACAGGGGAGTATGCTGTGGCTCGCGTGATCGCGCGTCCCTTCATCGGCGAGAACGGGCATTATACCCGCACCAAAAATCGCAGGGATTTCTCCCTTGAGCCGACAGGCGTGACGATCCTTGACTTGGCGAAGGAGAAGGGCATGAATGTGACGGCGGTTGGCAAGATCGAGGATATTTTCGAGCATCGCGGCATGACCCGCACCGACCATACCACGAATAACCCGGACGGGATCGAGAAAACCATCCTCTATACCAAGGAGGAATTTGAGGGGATTTTGTTCACCAACCTGGTGGATACGGATATGATTTATGGTCACCGCAACGACGTAGAGGGCTATGCGGGCGCACTGGAATATTTTGATGGCAAGCTGCCTGAGATCATCGCACAGATGAAGGAGGAGGACATTCTTTTCATCACTGCCGATCATGGCTGCGACCCCACAACGCCCAGCACGGATCATTCCCGCGAGTATGTGCCCCTGCTGGTTTACGGCAAGCATGTGAAGGCGGGCGTGGATTTGGGCGTGCGCAAGACCTTTGCCGATCTGGCGCAGACAATCTCGGATTATCTGGGTCTGGACGGCAAATTTGAAACGGAGAGCTTTTTGCAGGATATTCTGGAATAAAAACAGGCTTTTCAGCCAAACTATTCTCAGAAGGAGTGGTGCGGCGTGAAAATTTATAAATGCAATACCTGCGATTATCTCTATGATGAGGCGAAGGGCGAGCCGCAAAACGGCATCCCGGAGATGACTGAATGGGAGGATCTGCCCGCGGATTATCATTGCCCGGTTTGCGGGGTCAATAAGGAGGCCTTCGCGCTCTATAAGGAAACAACAACGATCAAGGCGTAAACAAAAGGGTCTGCCCGATGCATGCAGCTTGCATAGGGCAGGCTTTTTTTTGTGCGAAAATCACTCGTCGGACCCTTTCTGATAAATCATTTCCGTGATCCATTTTGCGCCTCCCTTATCCAGCAACCGCTCTGCGCTGCGATGTCTCTCTCGTTTTGGGAAATGCTTCGTAAGGCATTGAATCAAACGATTTTTGTAAAGGTATTTTGTACATCATTCAGTCGAATTGAAAAAAATTTAAAAAATTTGTGGGAGTTGAGGCAGATTTGTGTAGGTCAAAGGAGTTTTACAGAAAAATAGCTCAAAATCGAGTTAATTCAGACTCATTGAGTCGAATGTGAATCAATTCGGTAAATTCAGCTAAATTTGAATCAATTCTATCAATATTCCATTTCGAACGAGTTTATTTTGACTCAATCAGCTTACGAAAAAATCCCAAAATAGTCGTTTTTCTGCATTTTTTCCATTTGGCACGCTTCTTGCTCTATTGATAGACAGAAAACAAAAAGTGATGCAAATTGGAAAGGAGCATGATTTATGAAACCGTTAACAGGAGTGAAGGTAGTCGATTTTACACAGGCGCATGCGGGCAGTCTGTGCACGATGCTGCTGGCAGACTTCGGCGCGGAGGTCATCAAAATTGAAAGACCCGGCGTGGGCGACCTTGCGAGATATTGGTCTCCCTTTAAGAATGGTTCCAGCGGCTACTATGCCTATCTGAACAGAGGGAAAAAGAGCATCGGCGTCAACGGTGGCACGGAGGAGGGCAGAAAAATTCTGCTGGATTTGATCAAGGATGCGGATGTGGTCACGGAAAACTTCAAATACGGCAGCATGGAGCGCATGGGCTTGAGCTATGAAAAAATCAAGGAGGTTAATCCCGAAATCATCTATGCGTCCCTGAACGGCTACGGGCAGACAGGTCCGATGAAGCAGACCATCGGTCTGGATCTGCAGCTGCAGGCGGGCAGCGGGCTGATGGATCGTACCGGCTTCCCGGACGGCGCACCCACGAAGGCAGGTCCGGCAATGGGCGACCAGCTGAGCGGCACCTACATGGCGACCGCCATCATACTGGCTCTGATCGCAAAAAAGAAAACGGGCAAGGGGCAGAAGATCGACATTGCGATTCTGGATTGCCTGTTTTCCATTCTGGAGGCAGCGCCGATTACATACTGTATGACGGGTAGCGTGCCTGAGAGAGTCGGCAACGCATACCCCTCCATTTCCCCTTACGATACCTTCAAGGCGAAGGACGGCTATGTTGCCATCGGTATTTCCACGGACAATCAGTGGAAGAAATTCTGCGATGCGCTGGGCATGGACGATCTGAAGGCGGACGAGAGATATATGACGAATGAATCCCGCGGGGAGCATTATGAAAGCGGGCTGAAGCAGGCGATTGAAAAGGTGACCGGCACGATGTCCAAGTTTGAGATCGAAGAAAAGCTGCGGGCTGCCCGTCTGGCATGCGGCGCGGTCTACACCGTATCCGAAGCGATGGAAACGGAGCAGATCAAGGTCAGAAATATGCTGACAAAGGTTTACGATGAGGGCATCGGCGAGGAAATTCGCATTCCCGGCACGGTTATCAAAATGAGCGAGACGCCCGGCGGCTTCACCGAGGGCGCACCCAATCTGGGCAAGCACACCCGCTATTATCTGGAAAAGCTAGGCTATACAGAGGACGAAATCAAGGCTCTGGCAGAGAAGAAAATCATCGAGATGGCATAAGAAAGGAGATTTGACATGAAGGTTCTAGAAGGCGTTACGGTAATCGACTTTACACAGGCATACAGCGGCCCTTTCTGTACCATGCAGCTGGCGGACTTCGGCGCAAGGGTCATCAAAATTGAAAGACGGGGCGTGGGCGATCAGTCCAGAGAATGGACGCCCATCAATGAAAAGGGCCAAAGCGGCTATTATGCGGCAATCAACAGAGGGAAGGAAAGCGTTTCCCTTGACATCAATACACCGGAGGGCGCGGAGATCATCAAAAAAATGGTGAAGGATGCAGATATTGTGGTGGAAAACTTCAAGGTCGGCACGCTGGATAAGATGGGGCTGGGCTACGAGGAGCTGAAAAAGGTCAATCCGGAGATCATCTATGCATCCATCTCCGGCTACGGGCAGAATGGCCCTTGGAGCAGCCTTGCGGCATATGACAACGTAATTCAGGCGATGTGCGGCATGATGGAAATGACGGGCTTCGCGGATGATGTTCCGACGAAGGTTGGCCCGGCGATCGGGGACAACTTCACAGGTCTGACGATGGCGCTGGCGATCACGATGGCTTACTACAATAAGCTGCAGACAGGCAAGGGTCAGCATCTGGATGTTGCCATGATGGACTGCCTGTTCGGCATTATGGAAAGTCCGATTATGTATAAGGAGCTACTGAATGAGGAAATCACGCGCTGCGGCAACACAGACCCGACGCTGTTTCCCTATGACGTTTACCCCTGCAAGGACGGATATTTCTCCGTGGGCGTTGCGGCAGGCTCCTCCGCAGAATGGGAAAGATTCTGCAAGGCGATCGGGATGCCGGAGCTGCTGCAGGAGGAAAAATACAGCACAAATGAAGGGCGCGTTGCACTTTATGATGAGCTGACCCCCAAAATCCTGCCCTTCTTTGCTGCAAAAACAAAGGCAGAGCTGACCGAGGCATTCGCAGAAAGCAAGCTGCCCTGCTCGCCCGTTAATACCATTCCCGAGCTGATGCATCATCCGCAGCTGGAGGCAAGGGGTATGCTGATCCCGCTGGAGGATGAGGGCGTTGGGCATTACACCGCAATGGGCAACCCCATGCTGCTGAGCGAAACGCCCGCCGTGATCGAAAAGGGCGCACCCGCGATGGGCAGGGATACCGATAAGGTGCTGAAGGAATTTGGCTTCAGCGGTGAACAGATCAAGACATTTTATGCAAATGAAATTGTATAAAATCCGCATTTCCTTTACGATAGAGAAAATATGAAGAATCTATGGCATTCGCGCGGAGGACGCAGCTTCTACGCGGATACCATATCCATAGGAAGAAATTTTTGGAAGAAGGAGGAAAACGAATGGATAAGAAGCCGTTATCTGAAAAATATGAGGTTGGCTTGATGATCGCGAGCCTGTGTATCGTTGCCGTTATGGTAATCGGGCTTACGGTTTTTCCGGAGCAGGGGGTTGCGCTTTCGCATAAAATCATGAATCTGCTGACGCATAGCTTTGGCTCTGTGATGCAGCTGATTGCGCTGGGTATTCTGCTTTTCCTGATCGTGCTTGCCCTCTCGAAATATGGGGACATCCGCTTGGGAAAGGAAAAGCCAGAGTATTCTAATATGTCTTGGGTGGCGATGATGTTTTTCTGCGGCAATGGCGCAGGTACGGTATATTGGGCATTTCTGGAATGGGGCTATCATTTTAATGCTGCGCCGCAGCTGAACGGAGCAGAGATCAGCGAAGCATATAATTATGAGCAGTCTTTGGCATATTGCTTCTACGACTGGGGACCGATTGCGTGGGCGATGCTCTGCGTATTCGTTCTGCCCTTTGCCTACCATTATTACATTAAAAAGGACAAGGAGCTGCGCTTTTCTCAGCTCTGCAAATATACCGTCGGGGAGAAGGCAGTGAAGGGCGTCTTTGGCAAGGTTGTGGATTTCCTGTTTATTTTCTCTGCGATTGGCTCTGTTGCGATCACCGCGGGTACATCCGGTTCTACCATCGCCGCTACCATCTCCGATCTGATCGGTATCCCCAATTCCTTTGGGCTGACTGTCAGCGTGCTGCTGGGCGTGACCATCATCTATACGCTGACATCCATGTCCGGTGCGGCAAAGGGGATGAAAAAGATTTCCGATGCAAATGTGTATGCCTGCTGTGCGTTGCTGCTGTTCATTTTCATCGTTGGGCCGACAAGATTTATCTGGGATGGCATCGTAAACGCTCTGGGCATGATGGCGACGAATTTCGTGCGCATGACGACTTGGACAGACCCCGTTGCGGCGACCGGCTATCCGCAGACCTGGACGGTATTTTATCTGATTTACTGGTTCGTATTTGGTCCGTTTACGGGTCTGTTTGTCGCAAAAATCTCCAGAGGCAGAAAAATCAAGGAGATCATTGCAAATATGCTGCTCTCCGGTTCTGCAGGGCTGATTTTCTTCTTCGGCATCATGGGCGGCTATCAGATGGATCTGCGCATCAGGGGCATTCTGGATATTCCTTATATGCTGGCAAATGGCTTATCCGAAAATATCGCGCTGGCAACGATGCATACCCTGCCCTTCAGCAAAATCGCGATGTGCGTTTATCTGTTTGTGATCGTGCTGTTTTTGGCAACAACGATGGACGCCATCACCCAGACGCTTTCCACCACCATTGCGAAGCATCTGGATGAAAAGGGCGAAGCGCCTAAGCCGCTGAAATTTGCATGGTGCCTGATTCTGTGCGCATTGCCCATCGCGATTTACTTTATCGGTACGGATATCGATACCATCAAATCCATCGTGCTGCTCTCCGGCTTCCCTCTGGTTATCCTCCTGTTTATCATCTACTACGGCTTACTGCGCGAGATGAAGAAGGATTTCGGCGGAAAGACGAAGAAAGAGATTCTGCGGGAAGGAGCGGCGTTGCCTGCGGGAGAAGAAGCGGCGGATTCCCCCTCCTGATGCAGATGCATTGATTTTGTAAAATATCCATGTGGCGCGCTGTACTTTATGCCATGTGGATATTTTATTTTTGCCCAAAAGCGTGTATGATAAAGGAAAACGGCGGCAGAAGGAGATGGGAAAATGCTGTTAAAGGATGCGCTGAATTTCGAACAATTCCTGAAAATGATGGATCAATGCTATGATGAGCTGTGTATTTGGGATAAAAACGGGAAGATTCTCTATATCAATGACCCTTGCTATCGGCATTACGGTCTGCGCCCGGAGGGCTTTCTCGGAAAAACCCTGCAGGAATGCACGGAGAACGAAAAGCTCTGGTCGCCAAGCTGCGTATCGATGACCTTTGACGAAAAAAGACCCATGATCCAGAAGCAGAAGACCTTTCTGGGGATCGATATTGTGACGATCTCCGTGCCGATCATGGATGAGCATGGCGAGGTGGAGTATGTGCTGCAGAGCGTGCGGGATGGGGATGATACGCTCTATAAGGTGCTGTCCTCGCAGATGCTGCAGGAGGGCAGGGAAGAGGAAAACGAAACGAAAATCATCTACAAAAGCGCGGCGATGGGCGAAACCCTGCATATGGCAGATAAAATCGCAAAATCGAAAGCCACCGTCCTGATTTTGGGTGAAACGGGAACGGGCAAAAGCCTTTTGGCAAAATATATCCATGAGCACAGCGACCGAAGGGACAAGCCCTTCCTTAGCATCAACATCGCCAGCCTCAGCCCGTCCATCATCGAATCGGAGCTGTTCGGCTACAAGAAGGGGGCGTTTACCGGCGCGGAAAAGGGCGGGAGAATCGGACTTTTTGAAGCTGCAAACGGCGGGACGCTCTTTTTGGATGAGATTGGCGAATTGCCCTACGATCTGCAGGCGAAGTTTCTGCACGTTTTGCAGGAGGAAACCGTGATGCCCGTCGGCTCGCATACGCCGATCAAGCTGGATATCCGCGTGCTTTGTGCGACAAACTGCGATCTGCAGAAGATGATCGAAGCGGGAAAGTTCCGCGAGGATTTATATCACCGTATCAATATATTTGATATGCTGATGCCGCCGCTGCGCAAACGGCGGGAGGACATCGAGCCGCTGGCTGTGTATTTCCTGAATTTTTTCAATACGAAATATGAGCGGAATGTGGAAATTTCGCAGCGCGTGATGGAGTTGCTCAAGCGATACCCTTGGAAAGGGAATATCCGGGAATTGTCCAATGTCATAGAAAGAGGAGTGCTGACGGCGGAGGAACACACGATCGAGATCAGCAATCTGCCGGAGAGCTTTTTCCATGTGGAGAATGAAAAGAAGGTGGGCTGTGCCGTGCTGGAGCAAAATCTCTCCTTTGATGAAGCAGTCGAGGAATATGAAAAAAAGGTGATCCAAGAGGCGTATGCGAAATACGGAAGCAGCCGCAGGGTCGCGGAGCAGCTGAAAATGAGCCAGTCCAAGGCGAATCGGCTGATACAGAAATATGTGACGCATCGTGAAAAATAGTGTGGCGGTCGATGTGTTTTTATCAGGAAAGTGTTGCAGATGCAGCGCTTTCCTATTTTATTGGCTGCAAAATTCCGCCAAGAAAGCCGGACAAGGCGCGGCGCATAGAATGAGAAAAAGGAAGGAGTTGAGGTAGATGGGGCTGGCGATGGAATGCAGGTCGGGCAATACGAGGATACAGATCATGGACGATTATTGCAGCGCTCCGGATCAGGCGGAGTGGGATGCGGCGATCAGAAGGAGGGTGTACGCGCGGGCATTGGCAGCAATTCGTGCTGATCCTTCGCGATACGAAGCAGTGATGGCGGAGAAGGTGGCAGACGGGGAAGATGAGGAAACGTCGGGATAAAAAGGATAGGCTTCCGATTTGGGATATCCTGCGGTCTTGCGCAAGGGAGCAATGAAAAACGTTGTTTTTTAAGCGGAGCCTGCTATGGCGATGCAGTCGGTTTGCGCAAGCGGCACAGGATTTCGGTGCAGGACACAATGCGGAATTGTGATGAAAGGCAAGGAAAGCGGCGGTAGAAATTTGTTTTTGGTCATCGCGCGGAGCCTGTTTCATGGGGTACGGATTTTTGCTATTACGGCAAGGCTCTGCGCCGGGTACGACACAAAACCATTTTTCGCAAAATCACTTTTTGGAAATCCTCTGAAATATGTCGGAAAAATGCTTGACTTTTTGATTTTGTGGTGATAAAATCTTCAAGTGTCTGTTTGCAGGCTTTTCTAAGCGAGCCTGAAAGCGGAAGACGATCAAGAGATATTGCAATTTGCAGATGTATTATTTTTATAAGGAGGTGCAGTTAATGCCTACGTTTAACCAGTTAGTAAGAAAAGGCAGACAGACTGTTGAGAAAAAATCCACAGCACCCGCTTTGCAGAAGGGTCTGAATTCCCTGCAGAAAAAAGCAACTGACGTGTCCTCTCCTCAGAAAAGAGGCGTATGCACGGCAGTAAAGACCTCTACGCCGAAAAAGCCTAACTCCGCGCTGAGAAAAATCGCCAGAGTTCGTCTTTCCAACGGCATCGAGGTTACAGCTTATATCCCCGGTGAGGGTCACAACCTGCAGGAGCACTCCGTTGTTCTGATCAGAGGCGGCAGAGTAAAGGACCTTCCCGGTGTGCGTTATCACATCGTAAGAGGTACTCTGGATACAGCAGGCGTTGCAAACAGAATGCAGGCTCGTTCCAAATACGGCGCAAAGCGTCCCAAAGCAGCAAAGAAGTAATCTTTGAAGCTGATTATCAAAGAAGAAATGCCTTATATGGATCAATACAATCTGCGATTGCTTAGACGAGATAGACGTTGAGAAAATAAGGCATGAAAACACGGCATTTTAGGGTCGTGAAGTACCGAGAATAGTTTTTTATTCATTAAGGAGGGAAGAATCGTGCCTAGAAAAGGACATGTAGCGAAAAGAGAGGTCTTGGCCGATCCTGTTTACAACAGCAAGCTGGTGACAAAGCTGATCAACAGCATCATGCTGGATGGTAAGAAGGGCGTAGCCGAAAAGATCGTTTATGGTGCGTTTGACAAGGTGGCGGAAAAGACAGGTAAGGATGCGCTGGAGGCTTTTGAGGAAGCTCTGGGCAACATCATGCCCGTTCTGGAGGTTAAGGCTCGTCGTGTGGGCGGTGCAACCTATCAGGTCCCCATGGAGATCAGACCTGAGAGAAGACAGACGCTGGGTCTGAGATGGATCACGCTGTATTCCAGAAAGCGCGGCGAGAAGACGATGGTTGACCGTCTTGCCGGCGAGATCATGGATGCGCTGAACAATGCGGGCGGCGCTTGCAAGAGAAAAGACGAAATGCACAAGATGGCAGAAGCCAACAAGGCATTCTCCCATTTCAAGTGGTAAGGAAGCTGTGATCAATTTCGGTGCGCAGAGCAGATTTTTCAGCACTTTTTGTCAGATAAGGCGAAAAATGCAGGAATGGTGTATACTGAGGGTCGTATTTCCGAGGCTTTTTGTGAAGTCCGGCGGAAAATCGGTCGCTGGTGTGCGTGCCGGAAATGAAGTCAAAGCTTCCTGAGAATAACGAATGGAAAACGCGGATTTTGGAAAGGCTTCTCAGAGGTCTTTCCGAAGATCCGATGATGACGTAAAAAGGAGGATTCAGCGTGGCAAACAGAGCATACCCTCTGGAAAGAACCAGAAATATCGGTATCATGGCGCACATCGATGCCGGTAAAACCACTCTGACAGAACGCATTTTGTTCTATACAGGCCGCAATTACAAGATCGGCGATACCCACGAAGGTACGGCGACGATGGACTGGATGGAACAGGAACAGGAAAGAGGTATTACGATCACATCCGCTGCCACAACGTGTCACTGGAATGATAACAGAATCAACATCATCGATACACCCGGTCACGTTGACTTTACCGTAGAGGTAGAACGTTCTCTGCGTGTACTGGACGGCGCTGTTTGCGTATTGGATGCAAAGGGTGGCGTAGAGCCCCAGACAGAGACTGTTTGGAGACAGGCGGACAACTACAATGTACCTCGTATGATTTTCGTAAACAAAATGGATATCATGGGCGCAGACTTCTTCGGCTCCATGAAGTCCATCGTAGACAGACTGGGCTGCAACCCTGTAGCAGTAACGCTGCCCATCGGCGCAGAAAGCGACTTCAAGGGCATCATCGACCTGATGAAGATGAAGGCGTACTACTATGAAAACGCAACCGGTACAGAGGTTGACGAGGAAGACATCCCCGCTGATTACAAGGATCAGGCGGATGAATACAGAGCGATCATGGTAGAAAAGATCGCAGAAACAGACGAAGAGCTGATGGAAAAATTCTTCGCTGAGGAAGAAATTTCCGAGGAAGAGCTGAAGACAGCTCTGCGTAAGGCTTGCATCAGATGCGAACTGATGCCCGTACTGTGCGGTTCCGCTTACAGAAACAAGGGCGTTCAGAAGTTGCTGGACGGCGTTGTGGAATATATGCCCGCGCCTACAGATATCCCCGCAATCAAGGGCGTTGACCCCGCAACAGGCGAGGAAATCGAAAGACATGCTTCCGATGAAGAGCCTTTCTCCGCACTGGTATTCAAGGTAATGAATGACCCCTTCGTAGGGAAGCTGGCATTCTTCCGCGTGTACTCCGGTACGCTGGATTCCGGCACATATGTTCATAACTCCACAAAGGATAAGAAGGAACGTGTTGGTCGTATCCTGCAGATGCATGCAAACCACAGAGAAGAGATCGATAAGGTTTACTCCGGCGATATCGCAGCGGCAGTAGGCTTCAAGATTTCCACAACAGGTGATACAATCTGTAATGAGGATCACGAGGTTGTTCTGGAATCCATGGTATTCCCTGAACCCGTAATCTCTGTTGCGATTGAGCCTAAGACAAAGGCAGGCCGTGACAAGATGGGTATCGCGCTGGCGAAGCTGGCAGAGGAAGACCCCACCTTCAAGACCTATACAGATGCTGAAACAGGTGACACTATCATCTCCGGTATGGGTGAGCTGCATCTGGAGATCATCGTTGACCGTCTGCTGAGAGAATTCAAGGTAGAGGCAAACGTTGGCGCACCTCAGGTAGCTTACAAAGAGACATTCCGTAAGGAAGTTGACGTGGAAGGTAAGTTCGTACGTCAGTCCGGTGGTCGTGGTCAGTATGGTCATTGTAAAGTACGTTTCTACCCTATCCCTACGGATGCGGAGAACAACTACGAATTTGTCAATGCAACAGTCGGCGGTTCTATTCCTAAGGAATATATCCCCGCTATCGATAAAGGTATCCAGCAGGCAATGCAGAGCGGTATTCTGGGCGGCTATCCCGTACTGGGCGTAAAGGCTGAGGTTTACGATGGTTCCTACCATGACGTTGACTCCTCCGAGTCCGCTTACCAGATCGCAGGTTCCATGGCTTTCAAGGAAGCAATGAGAAAGGGCGACGCGGTTCTGCTTGAGCCTATCATGAAGGTAACTGTAACCGTGCCTGAGGACTACATGGGCGATGTTATCGGCGATATCAACTCCCGCCGTGGTCGTATCGAAGGTATGGAAGCAAGAAGCAATGCACAGGTAATTCATTCCTTCGTGCCTCTGGCTGAAATGTTCGGCTACTCCACAGACCTGCGTTCCAAGACACAGGGTCGCGGAAACTATGTAATGGAAGTTGACCATTACGAGCCTTGCCCGAAGTCCGTTCAGGAGAAGGTTCTGGAGGGCAGAAAGTAATTTTTGTCCCCGATAGGGAGACTGGAATGGAAAAATGCTAAAAATGCTGTATATAAATGGATTTTTGGTATTGCAAAAAGGGCGGAAGTCTAATATAATGAGAACTGATGGATACATCGCGTTTTCAGATGTACCAAAGCCCATATAAAGGAAAACTCACAATTTTTACAAGGAGGATATTTGAAAATGGCAAAGGCAAAATTTGAAAGAACCAAACCTCATATGAATATCGGTACGATCGGTCACGTTGACCACGGCAAAACAACTCTGACAGCAGCGATCACAAAGACACTGCATGACAGATACAACATTGGTGAGGCTGTTGCTTTCGAAAACATCGACAAGGCTCCCGAAGAAAGAGAACGTGGTATCACAATTTCTACAGCTCACGTTGAGTATGAAACACCCGCTAGACACTATGCACACGTTGACTGCCCGGGTCACGCTGACTATGTTAAAAACATGATCACAGGTGCTGCTCAGATGGACGGTGCTATCCTGGTAGTAGCTGCAACAGACGGTCCTATGGCTCAGACAAGAGAGCACATCCTGCTGTCCAGACAGGTAGGCGTTCCCTACGTTGTAGTTTTCATGAACAAGTGCGACATGGTTGAAGACGAAGAACTGCTGGATCTGGTTGAAATGGAGATCAGAGAACTGCTGAACGAGTATGAATTCCCCGGCGATGACACACCCATCATCCGTGGTTCCGCTTTCCAGGCTCTGCAGGATCCCGCTGGTCCTTGGGGCGACAAGATTCTGGAACTGTTCGATGCAATCGAAGAGTATATCCCTACACCTGAACGTGCAACAGACAAGCCTTTCCTGATGCCCGTAGAGGACGTTTTCTCTATCACAGGTCGTGGTACAGTAGCTACAGGTAGAGTAGAATCCGGCGTAGTTAAGGTACAGGATGAAGTTGAAATCGTTGGTCTGACAGACGAAATCAGAAAAGTAGTTGTAACAGGCGTTGAGATGTTCCGTAAGCTGCTGGATCAGGCTGAAGCTGGTGACAACATCGGTGTTCTGCTGAGAGGCGTACAGAGAAACGAAATCGAAAGAGGTCAGGTTCTGGCTAAACCCGGTTCCATCACACCTCATACAAAATTCAAAGCTCAGGTTTACGTTCTGTCCAAAGAAGAGGGTGGTCGTCATACACCTTTCTTCAACAACTACAGACCTCAGTTCTACTTCAGAACAACAGACGTTACAGGCGTTATCAGCCTGCCCGAAGGTACAGAAATGTGCATGCCCGGCGACAACGTTGAAATGACAATCGAACTGATCACACCCGTAGCTATGAGCCAGGGTCTGCGTTTTGCTATCCGTGAAGGCGGCAGAACAGTAGGCGCAGGTTCCGTAGTAGAAGTTATCGAGTAATTCGAGCTTAAAACGGACAAATTTGAAAGGAGTGTCAAAAGACACTCCTTTTTGTGTACAAAACAGATGTTTTCGTTAAAAACGCCGCAAACCCTTGTTTTGCAGGGATTTACGGCGTTTCGATGCTTTCTTATCTAGGCGCAGCTTATAAGGACGATCTTTTTTGTTCGTTATGCGAAAGCAGAAGATTACTGTGTTTGCAGAATTTCCACAATATTTTGAATTACCTGCGCGGTAAAGCCCCAGATGATACGTCCGTCATATTCATAGAAAAGCTGGGTCGTTTTGCCTTTGCTGAAGGGGTAATTCTTGCCGCCTTCGATTTTTTCGTAGGGGAAGTCCTCTGATTCTGCGACCTGCCAGACGGTGTCGTGCTTTTCCGGTTCAGTTTCCATAAAATAGCGCAGGGGAACGGTGAAAATTTCAGCGACCTCCAGTGTATTGGGGCGTATTTTTCGATAAACTTCGGATGAAATATATCCGACAAAGGGCTGGATTATGCCGCGATAGATGGTCAACATAAAATCGCTTTTGCCAAGCAGCTGAATTTCCTCGCGGGAGATCCCAAGTTCCTCCTCGGTTTCGCGTAGGGCAGTTTCTTTCAGGGATTCGCCCTTTTCCTGATGCCCGCCGGGAAAGCAAATATCACCAGGCTGATTGACGCCAGCCGCCCGCTTATTCAAAACAAGATGCAATTCGCCATCAATTTCCGTCAGCAGAGCCAAAACGGCGAAATAACGCAGTTTCCAGATGGGCTTTGCCTCATGCGTGGCAAAGATTGCGCGGACTTTATTCAAATCTTTGTGCATTTTGTTCAATCCTTCCTTAGTTTGATATGGGTTGCTGCCATGCGGCGGCGGCTGTCCTCAATTTCTGCGTAATGCTTCCGCGTGGTGTTGACATCGGCGTGTCCCAGAACGTCAGCGACCAAATAAATATCCCCCGTTTCCTGATACAAATTCGTGCCGAAGGTGCTCCTGAGCTTATGGGGAGTGATTTTTTTGAGGGTAACGCCGTTCGCATACTTTTTCACCATCTTTTGAACAGTACGAACGTTCATTCTTCGTCCCTGGGAGGAAAGAAATAGTGCGTTCTCATTTTCCTCCTTGGGGATCATTTCCAAGCGTTCCTCCAGATAATCCTCCAGAGACTCGCGCACCTCATCGCCAAAATAGAGGAAAACCTCATTACCGCCCTTGCGCGTGACTTTTACGGCATTATTTTTGAAATCCAGATCCTTGATGTCGATGCCGATGCATTCTGAAACACGCATTCCCGTGCCGAGCAGGAGCGTCATCAGGGCGAGATCGCGTTTTTTGTTGCGTTCGTGATAGGGTTTTTCACGATCCGTCAGCTTTGCGCCGCTTTCGACTGCATCCAATAAATCGGCAGTTTCGTTTACATCCAAACGAATGATCGCCTTTTCGTGGATTTTCGGCGTATCCACCAGAGCAGCTGGATCGGCAGAGATGTATTTTTTCTTGTACAGATATTTGAACAGCATCCGCACCGCCGCCAGCTTGCGCGATTTCCCTTTTTCATCATTATGCATTTCCTTGCCGCATTCTGGATGTTTACGATCTGTGCGGATGTAGTAGGAAAGATATTCCAAAAAGTTGTCGATATCCTCAGAGGAAACCTGATTGAGATGCTCCGCGGTCAGATTTTTTGCATCAATGCCGCCCAGCGAACCGTGTTCCTCATAGAGATAATGGAAAAAAACCCGCAGGTCATAGGCATATGCCAGCCGTGTTTTGGGTGAGGTCGTCTGAGCGATGCCGCTGAAAAAGGCGCGCGTGAAGGGGGGCAGCTCCCTCTGCAATTCGCGCAGCCGCTGCGTTTCCTTATTTTTTAATTCTTCATGGTATGTGGACATGATTCTTCCTCCTGATGCCAGCCCTTGAGGGCGGAACGCTTGATCGCGCCAAAAACCTTCTCCTGCAAATGGTCATAACGACCGGAAAGCTCGGCAAGCAGCTCCTTCGTCTCCTGACGCTTGGTATTCCCATCGGCAAGGCAGGGATTCTTCACGATATGCAAATCACTTCTGGCAACAAAATCCCTGCAATCGTCCTCCGGAACATACATCAGCGGACGGATGGAATAAATTTTTTTGCGATCCAGAAAGCTGACGGGCGCGAAGCAGTTCAGTCGACCTTCGTAAAAGAGGGACATGAAAAACGTCTCCACAACATCGTCCTTATTATGACCCAGAGCGACCTTATTGCAGCCCAATTTTTCCGCCATATCATTCAGCGCACCCTTGCGCATTTTGGCGCAGAGCGAGCAGGGATTTTTTTCCTTGCGTTCCTCGAAAATGATCTTGCCGATGTCCGTTTCGACAACAGTATAATGCACGCCGATGGAATCGCAGAGCGCCTGAATATCATCATACTTCGCGCCGGGCAGACCCAGCGAAACGGTGATCGCCTCGATCTCAAAATGCTTGGGATAAAAACGCTGCAAATGCTTGAGCGCAATCAGCAGGCAAATGCTGTCCTTTCCGCCGGAAACGCCGATGGCGATGCGGTCGCCCTCATCGATCATATGGTAATCATCCACGGCGCGGCGAACGTAGCTAAGTAATCTTTGTAGCTTCATAGTTTTCTCCTTCATCTGTAAAATAGTACCCAGCACTAATTATACCTAAATTGTAGGAAAAAGGGAAGGGATTCTTTCTGCGAAAATGGGATATACTTCCGAGGATGGATGCCCGTTATGACAGGCATAAGAGAAAATCAGAGCATACTCCAAAAACCATCTTGAAAATATACATTGGAGACAGTATAATATTTTTTATAAACTTTTTTCGACATACGGAAGGGTAATTTTACGCAGTAGAAGGGGGCGATGGATATGGGAGTGGAAGAACAACTGTATCAGGAGTTGATCGCAAAAATAAAAACCTATCATCCATCTGATGACTTTTCCATGATCGATCAGGCGTATCATCTGGCGGTGAATGCGCATAAGGATCAAAAAAGAAAATCCGGCGAGCCGTATATTATACATCCGCTGAAGGTGGCGTATATTCTGGCGGAGCTGGAGCTGGATATGGAATCTATCACGGCGGGCATTCTGCATGATGTGATCGAGGATACGGAATATACCTATGAGGATATTTGCCGACTTTTCGGCGAGGAGATCGCGCTTTTGGTGGATGGCGTAACCAAGCTGGGCAAGCTTTCTTATTCCACGAAGGAGGAGGCGCAGGCGGAAAATTACCGCAAAATGTTCCTGGCGATGGCGAAGGACATTCGCGTTATTTTGATTAAGCTGGCGGACAGACTGCATAATATGCGGACGCTGAATTACATGAAGCCTGAAAAACAGCGGGAAAAGGCGCAGGAAACGCTGGATATTTATGCGCCGCTTGCGCACAGGCTGGGTATTTCTAAGATCCGCACGGAGATGGAGGATTTGTGCTTCAAATATCTGAATCCGGATGCCTATTTCGATCTGGCGGCGAAAATTCAGAAGAAAAAGGAGGAACGCGACGCCTTCGTGCAGGGGATCGTGCAGGAGCTGCAGCAGAAAATGGTAGAAACCGGCATTGAGGGCAAGGTCTACGGCAGAACGAAGCACTTTTTCAGCATTTACAAAAAAATGGTCAACCAAAACAAGACCTTGGATCAGATTTACGACCTCTTTGCCATCCGCGCGATTGTGGATAACGTAAAGGATTGCTATGGTGTGCTGGGATTGGTGCATACAATGTACACGCCGATGCCGGGGCGTTTCAAGGATTATATCGCCATGCCGAAGCCGAATCTGTATCAATCGCTGCATAACACGCTGATCGGTCCGCATGGGCAGGTCTTCGAGGTGCAGATTCGGACCTGGGAGATGCACCGCACCAGCGAATACGGTATCGCGGCGCACTGGAAATATAAGGAAGGCAAGGCGAACGATAAGGGGACGAAGGCAAGCAAGCGAGAGGAAGAAAAGCTGGCTTGGCTGCGCCAGATCATGGAATGGCAGCATGATGTGGTGGATAACAAAGAATATCTGGAAACGCTGAAGCAGGATTTCAATATTTTTTCCACGCAGGTCTATGCCTTTACGCCGCAGGGCGACGTGATCCAGCTGACGAAGGATTCTACGCCCATCGATTTTGCCTATATGATCCATTCCGCGGTCGGCAACAAAATGGTCGGTGCGCGGGTCAATAACCGCATCGTTCCGCTGGAATATAAGGTGCAGAACGGCGATATTGTGGAGATCATCACCTCGCAAAATTCCAAGGGACCGAATCGGGATTGGCTGAATGTCGTCAAATCTGCGCAGGCGCGAACCAAAATCAAGCAATGGTTCAAGCGGGAGGAAAAGGAGGAGAATATCGTCCGCGGCAGGGAAATGATTCTGGCTGACATCCGGAAGAAGGGCTTTCAGCCGAGCGATCTGCTGCGCCCGGAATGGGAAGAGATCGTTATCCTCAAATATGATTTCAAGACATGGGACGCGCTTCTGGCTGCCATCGGCTACGGCGGCATGAAGGAGGGGCAGGTCGTCAATCGCCTGCGGGACGAATATCTCAAGGAAAAGCGGAAAACGCAGACGGCAGAGGATGCGCTGAAGGATTTTGAAAAAACCATCGACCAGAAGCCGATCAAGCAGCAAAAGAGCAAGAGCGGCATTATGGTAAAGGGGATCGGCGATGTTGCGGTACGTTTTTCAAAATGCTGCAGCCCTGTGCCGGGGGATGAGATCATCGGCTTCGTGACGCGCGGGCGCGGCGTGACGATCCATCGGACGGACTGCGTGAACGTGATCAATCTTTCCGATGAGGAACGCGGGCGATTGATTGAAGCGGAATGGGATGCGCAGTACGCGAAGGGCGATGCGAACGCCTCCTATCTGGCGGAGGTGCGCGTGACGGCGAACGACCGTGTGGGGCTGATCCTGGAGATCAGCCGCTTTTTGGCGGATGATGATATTTCCGTCAAGGGGCTGAATGTGCGCACGACGAAGGATATGCTGGCGATTTTCAATATTACGATTGAAATTAAGACGAAGGAACAGCTGGAGCGCGTCGTAAAGCGATTGCAGTCCCTGAAGGACGTTGTGAGCGTGGAGCGCGTTTCCGGGCTGGGTTAAAATAGGAGGACGAGATGAGAGCAGTATTGCAAAGAGTGACAGAAGCAAGCGTGACGATTGATGGTCAGGTGGTCGGCGAGATCGGCAAGGGGATCATGGTGCTGTTTGGCATGCTGGGGACGGATACGGACAAAACCATTGATTATATGCTGGATAAGGTCATCAATCTGCGCATTTTTGAGGATGAAAACGGCAAGATGAACCTCTCCCTGATGGATATTGCGGGGGAGCTGCTGATCGTGCCGAACTTCACGCTTTATGGCGATGCGAGAAAGGGCAGACGTCCCGGCTACAGCGGCGGTGCAGCGCCGGAGATCGCGAGCGAGCTTTTCGACAAGCTCTGTCAGAAGGCGCAGACGCTTGGCATCAAGAAGGTTGCGCAGGGGCAATTTCAGGCAGATATGAAGGTCGCGCTCATCAATGACGGTCCTGTGACGCTGCTTTTGGACAGCGAAAAGCTGTTTTGATGGGCATGGATACAGTATATTATGTGCTGGACGGGCACGCGCTGCAAAATGACGTACAGACCATGATTCAGGTCTTTCTGCCGAACAGCCGCTATCAGCAGACGGAGACGGTGACGGACGGCGAGATCACGATCCGGAGCAAAATGGGGGATGGCATTGCGGCGGTGCTATATCGCCGCGGGGAGAGGATTGCCGCGTGGTCGATGCCTTATGCTGCGGCAGGTCTGACGGAAAAGAAGCAAAAACGGCTCATCAAGCTGACGATCTACGCGCTTTTATCGCAGGAGACGGGCATTCGTCCGCAATGGGGACTCCTGACGGGCGTGCGCCCCGCAAAGCTGGTCAGCGCGATGCTGGAAGAAGGCAAAAGCGAGGCTGATTGCATGGCGTATCTCACGGAGGACTACCTTGTTATGCGGCATAAGGCGCAGCTGGCATACAAGGTCGCGCTGGCGGAGCGGCGGATTTTGCAGGGCAATCGCCCGGAGGAAATTAGCCTGTATATCGGCATTCCGTTTTGTCCGACAAGATGTCTGTATTGCTCCTTCACGGCGTACCCGCTGGGGCAGTATCAAGATCGCGTGGATGCGTATCTGGATGCGATGTTTCGGGAGATGGATTGGCTGGCGGCATACAGCAGGCGTTTTGTGCTGAAAAATATCTATATCGGCGGCGGCACGCCGACCTCACTGAATGAAGCGCAGTTGGAGAGATTATTGCGGAAGGTGGAAGAATTATTTCACCCTGACGACACGATGGAATACACCGTGGAAGCGGGGCGACCAGACACGATCACTGTGGAAAAGTTGCGCCTTCTGAAGCAATACGGCGTGAATCGCATCTCCATCAACCCGCAGACGATGAACGATAAAACGCTGCTGGCGGTTGGCAGGCGGCATACGGTGGAGGACATTCGCCGCGTATTCCGCGAAGCACGGGCGGCAGGGCATGAAAATATCAATATGGATCTGATCCTCGGTCTGCCGGGGGAGACTGCCGCAGATGTGTGCCATACGATGGAAGAGATCGAACGGCTGAATCCGGACAACGTGACGGTGCATACGCTGGCGGTCAAGCGGGCGTCCCGCCTGCGGGAAGAGCTGAGTCAGCACGATTTGACAACGGCGGAGGAATTGGAGGCTATGCTGGATATCGCCGCGGAATATGCCGCAAAAATGGGCATGGAGCCTTATTATATGTATCGCCAGAAAAACATGGTGGGGAATTTCGAAAACGTCGGCTACTGCCGCCCCGGCAAGGAAGGGGTCTACAACGTCCAGATCATGGAGGAAAAGCAGACCATACTTGCGGCTGGTGCGGGCGCGAGCACGAAAACGGTCGATCCTGCGACGGAGCGCATCGAGCGGGTGTTCAATGTCAAGAGCATTGAGGATTATATTGGTCGGATAGAGGAAATGATAGAGCGAAAACGGGCAGGGCTGCCCCAAGGAGGTTCGATATGATTCAGTTGGTCAAGGGAACGAAGGATATTTATGGCGCGGAGGTGCGCGCTTGGCAGGAGATCGAAGGGAAGATGAGAAGGATCTGCGAAACCTTCGGGATCGGCGAGATCCGCACGCCTGCGTTTGAGTTCACGGAGCTTTTTGCGCGGGGGGTCGGCGAGACGACAGATATCGTGCAGAAGGAAATGTACACCTTCACGGATGATGGCAACCGCAGCCTGACTCTGCGCCCGGAGGGCACGGCAGGCGTGGTGCGCGCATACATTGAGCATGGGATGCACAATCAGGCGCAGCCGACGAAGCTCTACTACATTTCTCCGACCTTCCGCTGCGAGAACACGCAGGCAGGCAGACAGAGACAGTTCCACCAATTCGGCATCGAAATGCTCGGCTCTTACAGCGCGGCGCAGGATGCCGAGGTTATCACGGTGGCGATCACGCTTTTGGAGGAGCTGGGCGTAAAGGGTGTGGAGCTACGGCTGAACAGCCTTGGCTGCCCGCAGTGTCGCGCGAAGTATAATCAGGCGCTGAAGGACTTCATTGGGCAGAATCTGAATCAGCTTTGCCCGACCTGCCGGGATCGTTTCGAGCGCAATCCCCTGCGCGTGCTGGACTGCAAGGAGGAAAGCTGTCAGCGCATTGTGGCGAATGCGCCCTCTGTGCTGGATTGTCTGGATGAGGAATGTACAGCGCATTTCCAAAAGGTGCAGGATATCCTGACGGCGAACGGCATTGCCTTTACGATCGACCCGCGGATCGTGCGCGGCTTGGATTATTATACCAGAACCGTGTTTGAGTTCGTTTCGGGCGGGCTGACGGTCTGCGGCGGCGGCAGATATGATAATCTGGTTGAGGAGGTCGGCGGCAAGCCTACGGGCGCGGTCGGCTTCGGCTTGGGCATCGAGCGTCTGCTGATGATCTTGGAGGAACAAAACGGCGCGTTGGCGGAAACGGCGGAGCGCGATGTGTATATTGGCTCGATGGGCGAAGCGGGGCTTTTGAAGGCGCAGTCCATGACATACGAGCTGCGCAAGGCTGGCATCGAGGCGGACTGCGACACGGTGGAGCGCAGTGTGAAGGCGCAGATGAAATATGCCAATAAGCTGGGCGCGAAATATTCCGTGATCCTGGGCGATTCCGAGATCGAAAGCGGAAAAGCGGAGTTGAAGGAGATGGAAAGCGGCGAGAAAACAGAGGTCGCTCTGTCGGAGCTGGTTGCGATGCTCAAGGAGAAATGCGCGAAATAAAATAGAGGAAGTCGGTAAGAATATGCCTTGCGGGAGCAGGGCTTATTTTGCGTCCGCGCGGAGATGGGAAGACTTGTATTTTCCGCACGGAAGTGTTATCATGAATGGACATGTTATTTTTTCGTAAGGACTTATGGAGGATTTGCCGCAGGATGCAGGGATGCGGTCGCGGCTTCCGTATGAGGAGGACGAATCATGAAGGTTGTAATCATAGGGGACGGGAAGGTCGGCAGCACCATCACGAACGATCTTTCCGGCGAGGGTCATGACATCGTTGTGATCGACCGTGATCAGGTGGTCTTGCAGAATGCGAGCAATACGATGGATATTATCAGCGTGCAGGGCAATGGCGCGAGCATCGCCGTGCAGAAACGGGCGGGCGTGCCGACGGCGGATCTTCTCATTGCGGCGACCTCTCTGGATGAGGTCAATATGCTGGCGTGCCTAGTCGGCAATAAGCTGGGCGTGGCGAATACGATCGCGCGCGTACGCAACCCGGAATATTTTGAGCAGATCGATCTGCTGAAGGACGAGCTGGGGCTGAGCATGACGGTAAATCCAGAACACGCCGCCGCAGCGGAGATCCTGCGGCTTCTGCGTTTTCCCTCCGCGCTCAAGATTGAACTGTTCGCCCGCGGGCGCGTGGAGCTGGTCGAGATCAAGATCCCGCCGCATAGCGTGCTGGACGGGATGCCGCTTTGGGCGATCTATAAGGAATTTCAGGTAAAGGTACTGATCTGCGCGGTGCAGCGGGAGGGCAAGGTCTTTATCCCGAATGGTAATTTTGTGCTGCAGGCGGGGGATAAAATCAATCTGACCGCGCCGCATATCGAGATCGAGAACTTTTTCCGCACCATCGGCATTTTCCGCACGGGCGTGAAGTCCGTGATGATGATCGGCGGCGGCAGGCTGTCCTATTATCTGGCGAAATCCCTGCTGGAGATGCGCGTGCGGGTGAAGATCATCGAGAAGGATGAGGAGCGCTGCGATTATCTCTGCGAAATGCTGCCCGATGCCGTTATCATCCATGGCGATGGCACGGATCGCGAGATTTTGCAGGAGGAAGGACTGGAAAAAACAGACGCGCTTGTCTGCCTGACGGGCATGGATGAGGAAAATATCATTGTGGCACTTTATGCCAAGGCGCGGAAAATATCCAAGGTCATTGCGAAAATCAACCGCCTTTCCTTCGATGAAATTCTGGAGGATCTGGATATTGACGGCTTCATCTCCCCCAAAACGATTGCGGCGAACCATATCGTGCGCTATGTCCGCGCGATGCAAAATTCCCTCGGCAGCAGTAATGTGGAAACGCTGCATAAGCTCATCGGCGAGCAGGTGGAGGCATTGGAATTTAAGGTCAAGGAAAAATCGCCCGTGGTAGGTATCCCGCTGAAGGATCTGAAAACGAAGGATGGGCTGCTGGTGGCGGCGATCATCCGCGGGATGCGCGTGATCATTCCGGGCGGTCATGATTCCATCGAACCGGGGGACAGCGTGATTATCGTGACGACGAATAAACGCCTGTCGGATTTGAAGGATATTTTGAAATAACATCTGAAATGGGATGAAAAGAGTATGAATTTTCAAATGATTGCCTATGTATTGGGCAGTATTTTGCGTCTGGAGGGGCTGCTGATGCTCGTGCCGACGGTGGTTGCCGTATATTATCAGGAGCAGACGCCGGCGGTCGCGCTGATTGCATCGGCGACGTTCTGTCTGATAGCTGGTACGGCGATCGGCTGCAAAGAGCCGAGCAATAAACGCATTTATGGCAGAGAGGGCTTTATCGTGGTGGCGCTTTCATGGATCATGATGTCCATATTCGGCGCATTTCCCTACTATCTGAGCAATTCCATAGAGGGCTATCTGAATTGCTTTTTTGAAACGGTCTCCGGGCTGACGACCACCGGCTCGACCGTCCTGCAGGGGATCGAGCATCTGCCGCGCAGCATTCTGTTCTGGCGTTGCTTTACGCATTGGATCGGTGGCATGGGGATACTGGTGTTCATGCTGGCGATTATGCCGCTGGGGGATGAGCGCACGATGTATCTGATGAAGGCGGAGGCGCCGGGACCTGTGGTTTCCAAGCTGGTGCCGCGCGTCAAATCCACGGCGAAGATACTATACATGATTTATGTCGCGCTGACGCTGCTGGAGCTGTTTTTGCTGCGGCTGGGCGGGCTGCCGTGGTATGACAGCATCGTCCACGCGATCTCAACTGCGGGTACGGGCGGCTTTTCCATCTGGAATGACAGCATTGCCGCCTATAACAGCGATTATGTGGAATATATCGTCACGCTTTTTATGCTGCTGTTCAGCGTCAACTTCAATCTGTATTATCTGCTGCTGATGCGGGATTTCAAAAACGTGTTCCAGAATGAGGAGCTGCGGTATTTTGTGGCAATCGTCTGCATCGCAACGCTGCTCATTGCGGTGAATATTTATCATTGCTATGGGACGATCGAGAGCGCGTTCCGTCATTCTGTCTTCCAAGTGGCGGCTGTGATGAGCACGACGGGCTTTGTAACGGCGGATTTCGATCACTGGCCGGAATTTTCCAAGACGATATTGTTCTGCCTGATGTATCTGGGGGCTTGCGGCGGCTCTACGGCGGGCGGTATCAAGATTTCCCGCTTTATTATCCTCCTGAAGATGATCAAGCGGGAGGTCAAGCGGATCGTGCATCCCCGCTCGGTGAATCTGATTAAGCTGGATGGCTGCCGCATTGAGGAGGATGCCGTGCGGAGCGTTTCGGGCTTTCTGGTGATGTATCTGCTGATCCTGCTCGGCTCGTTTTTGCTGATTTCGCTGAATGATTTCGATTTCGTCACGAATATGACGGCTGTTGTGACCTGTCTGAGCAATGTTGGACCGGGGCTTGAGATGGCAGGACCGACGGAGGCATTGGCGTTTTTCTCGCCCTTTTCCAAGCTGGTGCTCTGCATGGATATGCTGCTGGGCAGGCTGGAGATTTTCCCGATTATCATGCTTTTTGCCCCTTCCATCTGGCGCAGGAGCTATATGTAAAGAGAAAGAAGCGGCTGCGTAAGCAGCCGCTTCTTTGATAGAGGGAGGGTTATTACTATTTATATCATCCAAAAAATCGGATCATATCTGAATTATATTAGGAAGGGGTGCCTGCGGCGCTTCGGGGAAAGAAGCCGCAGGCGGGAAGTAAAAGGGGGCGTCCTTTTGACTTCTCGCTTAGTATATAAGATAAATGTGGCTATTCTGTGAACAAAAAATTAAGATTCTCTGATAATAAACGGAAAATTTGATTATAAAGCTCTCATTTTGCGATAATCGTTGAAATTTGCCGCAGGACGCGCCAAAATAAGAAAATATCGAAAAAGTGTAAATCCTTGTTTTGCAGGGACTTGCGTTTTTTATTGAAAAATGTCTGTTTTCTTAAGCGGAGTCTGCGCGGGATGGGGGCTTCTTGGCTGTAGATTTTATATCACGGAAAACCTATCGAATTTCTATCAATTATTTTGAAATTTACTCTTGCATACCGGAAGAAAGTTCGCTATAATGTACAACAAAATAATGTACAACAAAAAATACGAAAGAAGGAATGTACAATGGGAAAGGTTTTGACAAGAGACGAAGCATGGGAACTGTTGCAGGAATACAACAAAGAGCCTTTTCATCTGCGCCATGGCGAGACGGTAGAGGGCGTAATGCGTTATTTGGCGCAGGAGCTCGGCTATGGCGATGAGGTGGATTTCTGGGGCAATGTCGGTCTGCTGCATGATCTGGATTTTGAGCTTTGGCCGGAGCAGCACTGCACCAAGGTACAGGAGATCATGAGAGAGAAGGGGCTGGACGAGAGATTGATCCATGCGGTTGCGAGCCACGGCTATGGCATCTGCTGCGATGTAGAGCCGGAGCATGAGATGGAAAAGGTGCTTTTTGCCGTGGATGAATTGACCGGGCTGATTGGCGCAACGGCATTGATGCGCCCCTCTAAGAGCGTGAAGGATATGGAAGTGAAGTCCGTGAAGAAAAAATTCAAAGATAAGGGCTTTGCGGCAGGCTGCAGCCGTGACATCATCCGCACAGGCGCAGAACGCCTTGGTTGGGACTTGGATCAGCTGATCGCATATACGCTGGATGGCATGAAGGCGGACGAGAGAAACGCATAAGTAAGATCGAAAAACTACATAAATCATGAAAAAACAGCTTATCCCTGCATCCGATGCGGTGCGCCCAAAGGAGAAAGCCTCGTAAATCCTTGCGGAACAGAGATTTACGAAGTCCGGAATGAAAAATGTCTGTATTCTTAGGCGGAATCAATGTAGGGGACAAGCTGTTTTTTTCTGTCAAAAAACCATCTGCACCAGCACCATATACAAAACCGTGCCGCCGAAAATGCTCAGCATGGTATTCCTGCGCCAAAGATGCAGCAGGGCGGTCACAGCGGAGGCAAGCAGCATCGGCACGCAGCCAGCCGCATTGGCAAAGGAAATGCCCTTCAGGCAGTAGATGACGAGGGTCGCCATGATCGCCATGGGCAGCACGCGCCCCAGATAGCGGACGACCTCCGGCACATCTCTGCCGCGGAAGATCAGAAAGGGCAGGGCGCGTTCCGCAACGGTGCAGAGCGCACAGACCGCGATGATGAGTATGGATTGTGTCGTTGAAATTGCCATATCAGTCTTCCCCCTTTTCTTTCGCCTGCTCCGGTTCGATGCGCCCGCGCAGGATCGTCAGCAGAGCCACCGTGATCAGCAGCGAAGGCAGGATAAAGTTGCTCGGCCCGAACACGATCAGGCAGACGATGCTCGAGATAAACGCCAGAATCGCGGGCAGGCAATGCGACGCACCCTTAATCTGCTCGATCAGAATGACGATGAACAGCGCGGTCAGGGCGAAGTCGATCCCCGCGGTGTCAAAGGGGATCAATGTGCCGATGAGTGCGCCCAGAATGCTCAGGATGATCCAGTAGAATGTGGTCAATGCCGCCGTCAGGACATATGCCCATTTTTTATTGATATCACTGTCAAAATCATGGGAGCAATGCAGGGAATAATTCTCGTCCGTCAGGGAATAGATCAGGAAATATTTCCATGCGCCGAAGGAGCGGAATTCCTCGATAAAGGACAGCCCATAGAAGATATGGCGGCTATTGAGCAGCAATGCCATGATCGCGACTGCCGCCAGCGAAACCCCGCCGGCAAAAAAGCTCACCATCAGATATTGCAAAGAGCCTGCAAACACAAACAGGCTGCATGCGCCCGTCCAGATGAAATTATAGCCAACGCTCTGCATCAGCACGCCATAGGCAAGCGCCACAGGGATGTAGCTGATGAGAATCGGGAAGCTATGCCGGAGGGCATAGCGAAACGTTTTGTTCATATCCTATCACAGATCCTTTCTATTCCGTCCGCATCTGCTTCACCCGATTTTCGTCCGGGGTGATGTAGATAGTTTTGTTCGTCAGATAAATCACCATGCCGGGCTTTGCGCCGTTCGGCTTTTTCACGTTTTTGCGCTGCGTATAATCCACGGGAACCATGCTGCCGTCCTTCGCCTTGCTGTAGTAGGCGGCGAGATTGGCGGCTTCCTCCATGGTGGCTTCGGGCAGCTCACTCCTGCCGCCCGTGCGGATGATGACATGAGAGCCGGGGATGTCCTTGGTATGCATCCAGATGTCCGTTGGTTCGGCGGTGCGCAGGGTCAGCTCATCATTTTGCAGATTGCTCTTGCCGACCAGAATTTCATAGCCATCGGAGGAAATATAGCGCAGGGGCTTGGCTTTTTTCGGCTTCTGTGCGCCTTTTTTCTGCGGCTGCCTGCGGATGAAGCCGCTTTCGGCAAGCTCCGTACGAATCTCGCGCAGGTCGGCATCCTCCTTGCAATGCTCCAGCGCGTTGAGCACGCTCTCCAGATAGGCAAGCTCCTCCTCGTTCTGCTTTTCCTGAATTTCCAGCGCGGCGAGGGTGCGCTTTGCCTTGTTGTATTTTGCGAAATATTTCTGCGCATTTTCTGCGGGAGTTTTTGCGGGATCAATGGCGATTTCGATTTCTGGCATAGCTTCCTCGTAATAATCAACGGTGCGGAAGGTCGTCACGCCCTGCGGCACGGCGTAGATATTCGCCGTCAAAAGCTCGCCTTTTTTCTTCCAAAGCTCCATGCCCTTGGTTTCCCGGCGGGTCTTCGCCTGAATCTCCTTTTTCTTGACGCAGCGCTCGATGTGATTCATCAGGAGCTTACGGATGTCGTACGCCTTCTGGCGCATTTGTGCGGTATTGTCCCGCTCCTGATAAAAGCCCTCCAAAAGCGTGGAAACACTGGGAAATTCCTTCTTTTCCAATGCGGCAAACTGCGTCATGCGCAGCACTGCGAAATCCACAACGCGATGCTCCTCCCCCTGATAATAAATAGCGGGGGCATAATCCTCTGCCTTTACCTCCTGCATCAGCGCGGCAAAGGCGGCATAAAGCGCCTCACCCTGCGCAAGGCTTGTCTCCTGGCAGGCATTGGAGGCATCCAGTCCCGCGCGGGAGCAGATTTCCCCCGCCATCATCGGGCTGATGCCGGTGTAGCTTTGATAGAGAAATTCCTGTAAGCGTCTGCCCTCCTGCATATGCAGGGAAAAGAGAAAATCAGCCTGCTCCGCGGTCAGGGGATTTTTTTTATCCTGCGCGGGCGGAAAAACGTAGTTTTTTCCGGGCAGAACCTCGCGGACGGAGCTTTTCTCATGCGTGATGCGCTTGATGGAATCCAGAATTTTGCCGTTTTCATCCGTCAGGATGAGATTGCTGTGCTTACCCATGATTTCCAGAATCAGATTTTTGCGCGTCAGATCGCCCATTTCGTTTGTTGCTTCGATGCGCAGGATGAGGATGCGCTCGAAATTGGGCTGCAAAATTTCCACGATCTTGCCCCCGGCGATATGCTTGCGCAGCACCATGCAGAAAAGCGGCGCAGTCATGGGATTTTCGCGGGTCGTTTCCGTCAGATGCATTCTGGGATGGCTGGAATTTGCCGAAGCCAGCACCCGCTTGACTCCGCCCGCCCCGCGCACGGTAAAACGGATCTCATCGGCTGTCGGCTGATGGATTTTATCGATTCTTCCGCCCAAAAGGGCAGCTTTCAGTTCGGCTGCAATGGCAGAAACCGTAATGCCGTCCAATGCCATGCAAAGCACCTCCTATTCGTTCGTTAGATGTTTCTGATTCACTAATATAGCATACTTTGGGCGAAAACACACGCTTTTTTGAACAAAAATACGGTACTATTTGCCGCCATATGCTGAAAAATTAAAATTTGATTAGAAATAATGGATACAATCGACGGTTTTCCTTGCACTTTCCTTCCGGCTTCTGTATAATAAAGCAGCTATTTTGTTTGAATCAGATGAGGAAGGACGAAGATCATGAGTGCAACGATCAGAAGCATGACCGGCTACGGTCGCGGTGAGCATATCACGCAGGAGCGTAAATTCACCGTGGAGATGCGTGCGGTCAATCATCGCTATAATGACATGACGATTAAGCTGCCGCGCAGCCTGGCGGGCTTGGAGGATAAAATTAAAAAGAGAATCATGCAGGATGTGTTCCGCGGCAAAACGGATGTTTACGTCAGCTTTGAGAGCTTTTCCGCAGAGGATGTAGAGGTCAGGCTGAATGAAGCCTTGGCGGCGGAATATCTGGAACGGCTGTATTTGCTGGAGAAGACATTTGCCCTGCGGGGGGCGGATAAGCTGGCACTGGTGGCAAAATTTCCCGATGTGATTACGGTGGAAAAGGCGCAGCAGGAGGAGGAGCTGATCTGGGATGCGCTTTCTCCCGCGCTGGATGAGGCTGTGGAGAAATTCGTTGCCATGCGCACGCAGGAGGGCGAAAATCTGAAAAACGACATCCTCAGCAAGGGGGAGCATATCCGCGAGCTGCTGACGGTGGTCAAGGAGCGCTCACCGCTGGTGGTGCAGGAATATCAGGAAAAGCTGAATAATCGCCTGAAGGAGCTTTTGGGCGGCGTGGAGATCGATCCGCAGCGTCTGGCGACGGAGGTTGCGGTATTTGCGGATCGCGGCTGCGTGGATGAGGAAATGACTCGTCTGGAAAGCCATCTGGGGCAGCTGAGGACGATACTCGAGGGCGGCGGTCAGGTCGGCAGAAAGCTGGATTTTCTGGTGCAGGAGATGAATCGGGAAACCAACACCATCGCATCGAAGGCAAATGACCTGACCATCGTGCAGACGACCATCGAAATGAAAAGCGAGATCGAAAAAATCAGAGAACAGGTGCAGAATCTGGAATAAGTGCCAGCGGGAAAGAGAAGGGGACAGAACATGAAAAAACAAGGCATATTATTGATTATTTCCGGGCCATCCGGCTCCGGTAAGGGTACCATCGTGGGAGAGCTTTGCAAAAACGACGATTTCTCCCTCTCCATTTCCGCAACGACCAGAAGCCCGCGGGAATATGAGAAGGACGGCGTGCATTATTTCTTCCATACGCGGGAAGAATTTGAGCAGATGAAGAAACGCGGGGAGCTGCTGGAATGCGCGGAATTTTGCGGAAATTATTACGGCACGCCGCGCAAATATGTTGTGGAGCAGCTTGCGGCAGGGCGCAATGTCATTTTGGAGATCGAGGTGCAGGGCGCATTGCAGGTCAAGGAAATTTATCCGGACGGCGTTCTGGTGTTTTTGATGCCGCCGAATCTGGAGGAGCTGGGCAACCGCCTGACCAAGCGCGGAACGGAGGATAAGGAGACGATCAATCGCCGTCTGCGTCGCGCCTTGGAGGAGATGGAGCTGGTGGAAAAATACGACTATGTTGTTGTGAATGATACGATCGAACAGGCAACGGCGGACATCCTGACCATCGTGCAGGCGGAAAGAATGAAATGCAGCCGGAATAAAAATATCAAAAAGATTTTCAAAGGAGAGATATAATTATGCTGAGACCTTCTTATACGGATTTATTGGATGTTATCACGCAGGATTCCGATGATATTACGATCGGCAGCAGATATGCCATCGTCATCGCGGCGGCAAAGCGCGCCAGAGAGCTGGTTGACCACGCAGAGCCGATGGTTCGTACGGCACGGGTGGATAAGCCCGTTTCCATTGCGGTGCAGGAATTGTACGAGGGGAAGATCAAGGTGCGTCAGGGGCAGCCTGCGCAGGAGGAAGCACCGGATGAGGAAGTGATCCTCTGCGACAGCACGGAGGGCATGACAGGGTTCTAAGTCGCGCGGTGGCTCTATAGGAAAGATGTTTTAGTCCGTTTTACAAACGGACTTTCTTTTTCGCGGAGAATGCGGCGGGGGAGAGTGAAAATGAAGATCGCAAAGGTAATCATCGGGCAGAATCGCCCGGAAATAGACCGCTGCTTTGATTATCGCGTGCCGGAGGGGATGGCATCCTCCATCGCGGCGGGAACGCGGGTGATCGTGCCCTTCGGCGGCAGAAATGCCAAAACGGAGGGTTGCGTCCTCTCTCTTGCGGAGGATACGGCGGTTTCTGCGGAGCGGCTCAAGGATATCGCGGAGGTTCTGGATGAGGGCAGACCCGCCTTCACGCCGCAGCTGCTGGCGCTGGCGCAGTGGATGCGGGAGCGGTATTTCTGTACGCTGAATCAGTGCTTGCAGGCGATCTTGCCCGCGGGCATCCGCAGCAGAAGCAGCTGGATCGTCCGCGCAAAGCAGACAAGCGATGCGGCAGGGCTTACGCCGAAGGAAAGGGCAGTGCTGCAATTTCTGGCAGACGGCGAGACGCATCCTTTGGAGGAGATCGAAGGGGAATTTCGCGGGAATATGATGGAATATCTGCGGAAAATGCAGGATAAGGGGCTGCTGGAGCTGCGGCAGGAGCTGCACCACAGCAACTATCGGCGGGAGCGGCGGTATTATTCTCTGGATCTGGCGCATCCGCAGCTGGAAGCGGTCTGGGCGAAGGCGGCGAAGGAGAAGCGGCTGGAGGGACAGCGGCTTTTGCTGGATGCCCTGCGCAACGGGGAGGAAAAGACCGCCGAGGAACTGAAGGAAGCCCTTGGCATCAGCGATTCTCCCATACAAACGCTGCGGAAAAAAGGCATTTTGATCGAGCACATCCGGACGGAGCGACGAAGCGTTGTAGATGTGCAGCGCATAGAGCCGATGCAGCCTCTCCCGCCGACGGCAGAACAGGCAAGCGCACTGGTGGCTATCCGTGCGGAGCGGCAAAAAGACGAAAAACGCCCGATTCTCCTGCATGGCGTAACGGGCAGCGGCAAAACAGAGGTTTATCTGCAAATCATTGCGGATGTTCTGCGGGAGGGCAGACAGGCGATCGTACTTGTGCCGGAAATTTCGCTCACGCCGCTTCTGGTGGAACGTTTTGCGGCACGCTTTGGCGATGTAGTCAGCGTGACGCACAGCCATCTTTCTATGGGTGAACGGGTCGACCAATGGAAACGGGCGCGAGATGGCGAGATTTCAGTCATGATCGGACCGCGCTCCGCGCTGTTTACGCCCTTTCGGAACATCGGCGCGATCATCATGGACGAGGCGCACGAAAACAGCTATTTTTCGGATATTACGCCGAAATATGATACGAAGGAGGTCGCGGAGGAAGCGGCAAGGCTCTGCGGCGCACTCTTTCTGATGGGGACGGCGACCCCTGATTTTACGAGCTATCATAAGGCGATGACGGGGCAGTATCTCCTGCTGGAGCTGCGGGAGCGCACGGGCGGCGGCGCATTGCCGGAGGTTTCCGTGGTGGATTTACGGCGGGAGCTGCAGGATGGGAACCGTTCGCCCTTCAGCCGCGCCCTGCGGGGGGCGATACGGGAGGCGCTGGCGCGGGGCGAGCAGGCGATGCTTTTCCTGAATCGGCGCGGCACGGCGACTTTCGTTTCCTGCCGAAGCTGCGGCACGGCGATGACCTGCCCGCACTGTGATATTGCCTATACCTACCACGGCAGGGAACATGCGCTGGTTTGCCATTACTGCGGCAGACGGGCGGCAGTGCCGCAGGTTTGTCCTGCCTGCGGCTCAAAATATATCCGCTATTTCGGCACGGGTACGCAGAAAATCGAGGAGGAGGCAAGGCGACTGTTCCCGCAGGCGCGTATCCTGCGCATGGATCTGGATACGACCGGGACGAAGCACAGCCACGAGAGGATTTTGGAAACCTTTGGCAGGGGCGAAGCGGATATCCTGATCGGGACGCAGATGATCGCCAAGGGGCACGATTTCCCGCGGGTGACAGTAGTTGGCATCATGGCGGCGGATGCGCTGCTTTTTGCGGGCAGCTACACTGCGGCAGAGACTGGCTTTCGCCTGATGCTGCAGGTGGCGGGACGCGCGGGACGCGCCGAGCTGCCGGGGCATGTCTTTTTGCAGACCTATCAGCCGAAGCATTATGCCGTGCGCTATGCGGCGGCGCATGATTTCAAGGGCTTTTATGCGGAGGAAAGCGTACTGCGGCGCATGATGGGCTATCCGCCATTTGCCGCGCTGCTGGGGATTCTGTTGGTCGGCGAGGAAAAGGAAGCAGTTGCGGCGGAAGCGGAGGAGCTTGCGGCGGCTCTGGAAAAACGCAACACGAGCCAAGCCGTGTCCATATTCGGTCCAACACCCGCCGCGCTCGCCAGATTTCGCGGAGAATATCGCTATCAGATCCTATTGAAAGCGGAAAATGAGCAAATCCTGCGGGAGCTGCTGCTGCCTGAGCTTGCAAGCAGGGGGCAGAATCGGCGGGGAAAGGTGCGCTTACAGGTGGTAATCAATCCGGAGAATATTGTGTAGCGCGTGATTTTGTGATATAATTTTCGCGGTGTGTGCTGTTCTTTTGCGCCACAGCGATTTTACGATAAATTTACAATTTGTTTCGTGTTTGTTCAATTTTTGGAGATAATATAGGAGGAAAGAGCGATGGCGATTCGGAATATTCGATTGAGTACGGATGAGGTTTTGAGGAAAAAATGCAAGCCGGTCAAGGAGATCACCCCGAATCTCCTGACGCTGCTGGATGATATGGCTGACACGATGTATGAAGCCAACGGCGTCGGCTTGGCTGCGCCGCAGGTCGGCATATTGAAGCGGGCGGTGGTAATCGATATTGGCGAGGGTCTGGTGGAGCTGATCAACCCTGTCATTCTGGAGACAAGCGGCTCGCAGATTGATGACGAGGGCTGCCTGAGCCTGCCGGGGAAATCCGCTCCCGTGGAGCGCCCGAATTACGTCAAGGTGCAGGCGATTGATCGGGACGGCAACGAATGCATCATCGAAGGGGAAGAGCTGATGGCGCGCGCGCTTTGCCATGAGATCGACCATCTGGACGGCATTTTGTATATCGATAAGGCGCTGCCTGAGGAGGAATAAGGAGGAAATCCAATGAAAGTGATATTTATGGGTACGCCGGATTTTGCGGTGTATTCTTTGAAGGCACTGCTGACGAAGCATGAGGTGGTCGCTGTCGTGACGCAGCCGGATAAGCCCAAGGGCAGAGGGAAAAAATTGCAGCCTACGCCCGTCAAGGAGCTGGCGATGGAGCATGGCATTGAGGTTTTGCAGCCTGTCAAGGTGCGCGAGGCGGAGGTCATCGAGAAGCTGCGCAGCTACGGTGCGGATCTGATTGCCGTGACCGCCTTCGGGCAGATTTTACCGGAGGATATCCTGAATCTGCCGAAATACGGCTGCATCAACGTGCATGGCTCTTTGCTGCCGAAATATCGCGGCGCAGCGCCCATGCAGCGGGCGATCATCGACGGCGAGACGGTGACGGGCATCACGACGATGTTCATGGCGAAGGGCATGGACACGGGCGATATGCTGCTCAAGCGTGAGGTGGAAATTCTGCCGACAGATAATTTTGAGGATTTGTACTACAAAATGGCGGAAGCGGGCGCGGAGCTCCTACTGGAAACGATCGACGGCTTGGAGGCGGGCACGATCGCGCGCATCCCGCAGGACGAGAGCCAAGCGACCTATGCGCCCATGATCTACAAGGAAACGGGGCATATTGACTGGAGCAAGCCGGGGCGGCAGATCATCGACCTGATGCGGGGGATGTATCCCGGGCACGGCGCGTATGCCGTTTTGGAGGATGAACCTCTGAAGCTATTCTGGGCGGAGCAGCAGGCGGGTGAGTACCCCGATGCCGCCTATGGCGAGATCGTTGAGGTATCCAAGGCGGATTTTGCGGTCAAATGCGGCGATGGTGCTTTGCGCATCAAGGAGGTGCAGGCGCGGGGCGGCAAAAAAATGCCGACCGACGCTTATCTGCGGGGACACCGCATGGAAACGGGCATCCGTTTTTCGTAAGATAGCATAAGGAGGAATCCAATATGTATTTATTAGTAATAATTGCGTTTTTGTTCTCCATGTACGCACAGCTGCAGATCAGCAGCACCTATAATAAATACTCCCGCGTGGCGAATCGCCGCGGCTATACGGGAGCGCAGGTGGCAACGCTGATGCTGCAAAATGCGGGCATTTATGATGTAAAGGTGCAGCGGATCGCGGGGCAGCTGACGGATCATTATGACCCCCGTACAAAGACACTGCGGCTGTCGCAGGGCGTGTATGACAGTACGTCTGTTGCGGCGCTGGGCGTTGCCGCGCATGAAACAGGTCATGCCATCCAGGATGATGTTTCCTACGCGCCTTTGGTGCTGCGCAGCCTGTTTGTGCCGATCGCAAATTTTGGCTCGAAGCTCTCCTGGCCGCTGATCGTGATCGGTCTGCTTTTTAACGGGCATACGGGGACGACGCTGCTAATGCTGGGCGTGCTGTTCTTCTCTCTGTCCGTGGTGTTTACGCTGATTACGCTGCCGGTGGAGTTTGACGCATCCTCGCGGGCGATCACGCTGCTGGTTGACCAGAATTTTCTGGACAGCGATGAGATCGGCGGCGCGAAAAAGGTGTTGCGGGCAGCCGCGATGACCTATGTGGCGGCGGCTTTTGCGGCAATCGCACAGCTTTTGCGACTGCTGGCGATCATCGGCTTCAGACGGGGCAATGATTAAATAGAAGGAAAAAGGGCTGATTCCCGAAAATGATTTGGGAATTGGCCTTTTCGTCGTTTTATATCGACGGGCGCGGAATGAGGGATTTTGGCGAAAAATGTGCGCTTTTGCGCCGTGCATCGGCAGAAATCAGAATTTTCCTTGAACAATCGCCTATTCTATCGTATAATAATAATTTGATGATACCCCGATCGGGGTCTGGTTTAGGCGCTTTGGTGCAAAATTCCGACAAATTTCGTGGTTCTGTGTGCATCCGAAGCGGAAAGAAAAACGGAAGGAATTGAAACGATGATTCAAATCAATCCCAGAGAAATTGCGGCGGAAGCCCTCATGGAGATCATGACGGACGAAGCCTATAATACCATGACGCTGCGCCGCCTGCTGCGGCAAAACGGCGCGATGAGTCGTCAGGATCGTGCCTTCGTGACGGAGATGGTCAACGGGACACTGCGCAACCTGCTGTATATCGATCATGCACTGAATGTTTTCGCGCGGGGGACGAGCACGGAGAAAATGAAGCCGTGGATATTGGCGTTGCTGCGGACGGCAGTTTATCAGATGTATTTTATGGAGATTCCCGCGCATGCGGCGATCGATGAGGCAGTGAAGCTGACGAAGCAGCGGGGCTATACTGCCCTGAAGGGCTTTGTCAACGGCATTTTGCGCACGGCGGCGAAGGAGCGGGACAATATCCCTTTGCCCGATGCGGGGACGGCGGAATATCTCTCCCTGCGCTATTCCCACCCGCTCTGGCTGGTGCGGATGTGGATTGCTTACTATGGCTACGCGGATACGGAGCAGCTTTGCGCCTATGATAATCAGCCGCCCGATGTGACGATTCGCGTCAATACACTGAAAACGGACGTGCAGACGCTGCGGGAGCGGCTGGAGCAGGCGGGCGTGGAGGTCGGCGCGGGGCGCATCTGCAAAAATGCCCTGCATCTGAGCAAAACCGCTGATTTGAGCCGTTTGGATCTGTTTCGGGAGGGCTTGTTTCATGTGCAGGATGAAAGCTCCCAGCTTGCGGTGGAGATTCTGGGCCCGCAAAAGGGCGAGCAGATCCTTGATCTTTGCGCTGCGCCCGGCGGCAAGAGCTTTACGGCGGCGGAGAAAATGGAAAATGACGGGAAATTGCTTTCCTGCGATATATATGAGCATAAGCTGGAACTATTGGAGGAGGGCGCAGAGCGGCTCGGTATTCGTTGCATGGAATGCGCCCTGTGCGATGCGGCTGAGGAGCAGAGCGGCGAGCTGTTCGACCGCGTGCTGGTGGATGTGCCCTGCTCCGGCTTGGGCTTGATGCGGAAAAAGCCGGATATTCGCCTAAAGAAAAACGGCGATGAAATCGACAGCCTGATTCCGCTTCAGCGCAGGATATTGGACAATGCGGCGGGCTATGTGAAGCTGGGCGGCGTGCTGGTATACAGCACCTGCACCATCTGCCGCAAGGAGAATGAAAAAAATCTGGAATGGTTTTTGCAGCAGCATCCCGAATTTGAAGCGGAGGATATCACGCCCTTTTTGCCGCAGGATTGGGATGCGGAAACGGCGCGGCAGGGCTATCTGACCCTTCTGCCCCACAAAACCGGGACGGACGGCTTTTTTGTCTCCCGCATGAGAAGGAAGGGTTGAGCATGGGAAAAACGGATTTGAAATCGATGAATCTGCAGGAGATGGAGGCATTTCTGGTCGGGCTGGGCGAGCCGAAATTCCGCGCAAAGCAGCTCTTTGACTGGGTTCATGCCAAGCAGGTGGACAGCTTCGCAGAAATGACGAATCTTTCCAAGGCGCTGCGGGAAAAGCTGGAGCGGGAAGCGAGGCTCGGTGGCGTGGAGATCGTCAGGCGGTTGGTCTCGCAGGAGGACGGCACGAGAAAGTACCTCTTTGCGTTGGAAAACGGCTCGGTAATCGAAAGCGTGCTGATGAAATATGAGCATGGCAACACGGTTTGCATCTCCACGCAGGCGGGTTGTCGCATGGGCTGCAAATTCTGCGCCTCGACGCTGGATGGCGTGGAGCGCAGCCTGACGGCGGGTGAAATGCTCTCGCAGGTTTATGCCATACAGAAGGATTGCGGGGAGCGCGTCCACGGCGTTGTGCTGATGGGCAGCGGCGAACCGCTGGATAATTATGAAAATGTACTGAAATTTTTGCGCTTGATCAACGACCCCAAGGGGCAGAACATGGGACAGCGGCATATCACGCTTTCGACCTGTGGACTTGTGGATAAAATATACGATCTGGCGGAGGAGGGGCTGCAAATCACGCTGGCTGTCTCCCTCCATGCGCCAAATGATGAGATCCGCGCGCAGACCATGCCGATCGCCAAGGCATACGACATGGATAGCCTGCTGGCGGCTTGCCGTGCCTATGCGGAGCGGACGAAGCGGCGCATCACCTTTGAATATGCCATGATCCATGGGCTGAATGACAGCGACGAGAACGCGCGGGAGCTGGCGGGTAGGCTGCGCCATAGCCTTTGCCACGTCAATCTGATTCCCGTCAATCCCGTCAAGGAGCGGGCATATGAGAGAAGCGGCGAGGATCGGATCCGGCGCTTTGCGGATATATTGGAGAAAAACGGGATAGAAACGACCGTCAGGCGGCGGCTGGGCAGCGATATTGCTGCAGCCTGCGGGCAGCTCAGAAGAAGCCATAGACAGGAAATGACGGAAAAGGCTTGAGAAATGGTTTGTTTGGTTTGTGCAGTGCAATGAAGGAGGTGGCGCTGCTTGAAAGCAGTCGGAATGAGCGACATTGGAAAATGCCGCACGAATAATGAGGATGCTTATTATATCTCAGCCGGGGATGACCCTGCGGAGAATCTATATCTGGTGGCGGACGGCATGGGCGGCTGTAATGCCGGGGAGGTTGCGAGCAGCTCCGCCATTGAAGCCTTCCTTGCGTATTTCTGGAAGGAAATGAAGCATGCGGAAAATGACGATATGCTGGATCTTCTGACCGGAGCGATCGGCGCGGCAAATCATGCGGTCTATGAAAAATCCAACTCCGCGAGGGAATATGCGGAGATGGGGACGACCATCGTTGCGGCGGCGGTGCGGGAGAATAAGCTCTATGTTGCCCATGTGGGGGACAGCCGGGCGTATCTTTGCCGCAAAAAGGAGCTGACGCTGCTGACGATGGATCATTCCTATGTGATGGAGCTGGTCAAGCTCGGCTCAATTACGCGGGATGAGGCGGCGACGCATCCCAAGCGCAATGTGATCACACGGGCGATCGGCATCCGGGATGAGGTGGAGGCAGATACGACGATCCATGCGGTGAAGCCGGGCGATTTGCTGCTGCTTTGCAGCGATGGGCTTTCGGGTATGCTCAAGGATGAGGAGATCGGAAAAATCCTGGGCAGGTGCAGCCCCTTGGAGCAAAAGGCGGGCCTTTTGATTGAGGAGGCGAATCGGCGCGGCGGTCATGATAATATTTCTCTGATTTTGGTTGAGATATAAAATGGGAGGTTACAAGCTGATGTTATTGAATCCGGGTACTGTCCTGAGCGGCAGGTACGAAATCACAGAAAAAATCGGCTCCGGCGGCATGGCGGTCGTCTATCGCGGGAAGGATAAAAAGCTCGATCGCTATGTGACGATCAAGGTTCTGCGGGAGGAATTTATCGGGGATGAGGATTTTATCGGGCGTTTCCGTTCGGAGGCCTGTTCGGCGGCGCGGCTGTCCCATCCGAATATCGTGCGCGCCTATGATGTGGGCGATGACGGGAATATCCACTATATCGTTATGGAATATATCCATGGGGATACGTTGAAAAAAGCCATCAAGGAGAAGGCTCCCTTCGATTCCCGCTCGACCATCAATGTGGCGATCCAGATTGCCTCGGCACTGTCTCAGGCGCACAAAAGCCACATCATACATAGAGACATCAAGCCCCAGAACATACTGGTGGGGACGGACGGCGTGGTAAAGGTGACGGATTTCGGCATTGCCAGAGCTGCGACCGCTTCTACCATGACTACAACCGCAAATGCCGCAGGCTCTGTGCATTATTTTTCACCGGAGCAGGCACGCGGCGGCTATGTGGATGAAAAGAGCGACATTTATTCCCTCGGGATCACGATGTTTGAGATGATCACGGGCGTTCTGCCCTTTCAGGGGAACAATTCCGTTTCTATCGCGCTCAAGCATATCAACGAGGAGCTGCCAGATATTCGCCAGTATAATCCGAACTGCTCCCGCTCGCTGGAGGGCATCATCAAGAAGGCGACCATGAAAAAGGCGGACGAACGCTATGCCAGTATCGATCTGCTTCTGGCGGATCTGATCCGCGCCAGAGCGGACATCGCAACGGCAACACCCGCACCCCCTGCCGTGCGCCCCAGACGGGCGGCGGCGCAGGCGGCAGCCCAGCAGGAGAAGCCCTTGGCGGATGCATCCAAGGTGAAGCTGCCGGAGTATCTGCCGGAGGATAACGTGCGCCAGTCCAGACGGGCAGAAGCGGAGGCTCAGCTCAGAGCCTTGCAGGAGAAGCACAAGGTGGAGACGCAGGGCGATGCGGCAAAAACGGCGCAGCCCAAAATCGAGGAAACCAAGGCGGCAGACCCCAAGGAGCTGGACTATATCCGCGGCAGACGGGCGGCGGAGGTCGGCGCGGCGAAGGAGCCCTTGGCGAGTCTTGAGAAACACAGCAAAAAGCTCTCGCTCTCCAAGGAGGATGAGTATGAGAAGGAATATGTGAAATCCGATCCGGTCAAGACCAGTAAGCGTCCCGAAAAGCCCCGCAAAAATCCCAGAGATGATGCGGAATATGACAGCGATACGGACAGAAAGGCGGAACGCAAGGTTGTTATCGCGGCAGTGGTGACGGCATTGGTGCTGATCGGCATTATCTCCGTGTTCGGTATGCGGTATATGGGAGGTCATTTCAGCGGCATCGTTGCTTCTGAGGATAATACCATCGAGGTGCCGATGCTCATTGGCGTGCCCTACGAAGAAGCACTCAAAACGGCGGAGAATCTGGGTATCGTTCTGGTCGAAGAAGGGCAGGATTACAATAACTACTACGATGCCGGCTATATCATCTATCAATCTGCGAGCGAAGGCACGATGGTTGCGAAGGACGCGCGGATCGGCGTGAAGGTCAGTCTGGGGCTGAATACGGAGAAAATGCCGAATGTGGTCGGCATGGATGAGCAGGAAGCCATTGATGCCATCACGAAGCTGGTCGGCAATGTTGTGAAATATGAATATGTCCATGATGATACGGTCGAGGTAGAGAAGGTCGTTGAGCAGGAGCCGGCGGCAGGCGCGGATATCACGGCAAAGAGCGAGATTCGCCTGAAAATCAGCAAGGGCGAGGAAAACAGCGAGGTCGTTGTGCCCAGCGTGGTTGGCTCTACGGAGGAGCAGGCAAGACGCGATCTGACCGCAGTGGGCTTGACGGTAGGCAGCGTCAGCTATGCGAACAGCGCGACGGTCGCAGAGGGGAAGGTCATCACGCAGACGATCTCCGCAAATCAGAAGGTAGCATCCGGCAGCGTGGTGAATCTGGTCGTCAGCAAAGGCGCGGAGGAGACGAAGCCGGAGGAAACGACTCCCCCCGCAGCAGAAACGCCGACTGAGACGACACCACCGCCGACCGATACGACGACGCCATTCGTAAGCCAGACTCCTGCCGAAACAACGGGTACGAAATACTTTACGATCGAGCTGCCGAGCGATGTGCGGGGCAGTGCATATGTGCGGGTTGTGAAAAATGATGCGGATGGCGCGTACCCCGTTGTGGATGAATACCGCGATGCGTCGGAATTCCCCTATAGCGTTTCCATAACGGGCAGGGGCAGCGGCAGCGTGACCTGCTATATCAATGATGTGCAGCAGTGGTCGCAGAATGTAAATTTCTCAGAGTGATAAGGACAAGGTGAACGAATGCTGGAAGGCGTGATCTTGAAAGGAATCGGCGGTTTTTATTATATCGCCGCGGAAAATGGGGTTTATGAATGCCGCGCGCGGGGCATCTTCCGCAAGGAGGGGATTCGCCCGACGGTGGGCGATGCCGTGCGGATCTCCGTGCTGGATGAGGAAAAGAAGAAGGGCAGTCTGGATGAGATTCTGCCCAGAAGGAACGAGCTGATTCGCCCGCGGGTCGCCAATGTGGATCAGGCGGTGATCGTTTTTGCGGCGAAAAGTCCGAATATGAATCTCGATTTGCTCGATCGATTTTTGCTTTTGGCAGAGGAACAGGCGCTGGATATTGTGATTGTGATCAATAAGATCGATCTGGACAAAAAGGAACGCTATGCAGAGGCGGCAGAGCGCTATCGTGGGGCGGGCTATCCCGTGATCTGCACAAGCGTGGAAAAGGGCGAAGGGATCGCGGAGCTGCGGCAGGCATTGGAGCACAAAATTTCCGTATTTGCCGGACCGTCCGGTGTGGGGAAAAGCAGTCTGCTCAATGCCGCCTTTCCCGCGCTGGAGCTGAATACCGGCGCAATCAGCGAGAAGATACAGCGCGGCAAGCATACTACCCGCCATGCGGAGCTGATCCAAGTGGCGGAGGATGGCTATATTGTGGATTCGCCGGGCTTTACCTCCCTGCTTCTGAGCCATATCCCCTCGGAAAAGCTGCAATATTATTTCCGCGAATTTGAGCCGTTCCGACAGGATTGCTATTACAACGGCTGTATGCATATCAATGAGCCGGACTGCGCGGTCAAGGCGGCAGTGGAGAAGGAAATCTCCCCCGACCGCTACGCGCGCTATGTTTCGCTGTATCAGGAATTGAAGGAAGACGAGGAAAGGAGACGCTGAATATGAACTATCATCTTGCGCCCTCCGCGCTTTCTGCCGATTTTGGCAGGGCTGCGGAGCAGCTGGATTTATTGGAACGTGCCGGGGTGACGTATCTGCATCTGGATGTGATGGACGGGATGTTTGTGCCGAATATTTCCTTCGGCATGCCCGTGATCGCGAGCCTGCGCAAATGCAGCAAAATGCTTTTTGATGTGCATTTGATGATCGTCGAACCGGAGCGATATATTGCGGATTTTCGCAAGGCTGGGGCAGACTTCATCTGCTTCCATCTGGAGGCGACGAAGGATCCTGCCGCTGTGCTTGCGCAGATCGAGGAAACAGGCGCGAAGGCGGCAATCGCCATCAAGCCGAAAACGCCCGTGGAGGCGGTCAAGCCGTATCTTGCGGATGCGGATATGATACTGGTGATGACGGTCGAGCCTGGCTTCGGCGGGCAGAAATTTATGCAGGATATGATGCCGAAGGTGCGTCAGCTTGCGACATGGCGGGAGGAGCTTGGGCTTTCCTATGATATTGAGGTGGACGGCGGCATTGCGATGGATACCGTGCGCACGGCGATGGATGCGGGCGCGAATGTGCTTGTGGCAGGCTCGGCAGTGTTCGGCAAGGCGGACATTGCGGCGGCGGCAGAGGAATATCTGAAAATTTTTGAGGAGTATGCAAAATGAAAGTGATACTTTTTGCGGGAGCGAAGATCGAAAATTATGACTTTTGCAGGGAATACCTGACGGGCGCGGACGCGATTATCTGCTGTGATGCGGGGATGCAGCATACAAAGGCGCTGGGTGTTGACCCGGACTATATCGTGGGGGATTTTGACTCCGTTCGCCCGGAGGTTCTGGAGGAATATCGGCAAAAAAATATCCCTTTTCGTCAGTTCCCGACCAGAAAAAATGAAACGGATATGGAGCTTGGCATATTCCTTGCGCTGGAATTGGGCGCGGATGATCTGATCCTCTTTGGCGGTATTGGCGACCGTTTCGACCATACCCTTGCCAATGCGCATTATCTGCTTTCGCTCTTGAAAAAGGGCGTGCGTGCGCGGCTGGTGAATGAGAAAAACTGCGTGGAGCTGATTGATCGGCACTTGACGATTCGTGGCAAGGTGGGCGAAATTATTTCGACCATTCCGCTCTCCATGGAGGTCAAAGGGATTACGCTGCGGGGCTTTTCCTATCCGCTGACGGATTTTGATCTGGCGCTGGATGATGATTATATCGCCGTCAGCAATGTGCTGGCTGAGGAAACGGCGGAAATCGATATCCGGGAGGGCTATCTGTTCGTGATCCGCGCGAAGGATTGAGGCAGATTTTACGGGCAGGACTGTTGGATTGGATGGTTCTGCCTGTTTTTTTGACTTATTTTTGACTTATGGGGCAGGGATGTGATAAAATAGGTCGGAACGGACGAAAAATGGCAGGAGGAGCACTATGCAGGACAAACAGAAAAATATTCGGAATTTTTGTATCGTGGCGCATATCGACCACGGGAAATCTACATTGGCAGATAGATTGATCCAGAAAACCGGGCTTTTGACCGAGCGTGAGATGCAGGAGCAGGTTCTGGACAACATGGATTTGGAGCGCGAACGCGGGATCACTATCAAATCGCAGGCGGTGCGCCTGATTTATCATGGACAGGATGGCGAGGAATATCAGTTTAATCTGATCGATACGCCGGGGCATGTGGACTTTAATTACGAGGTGTCGCGTTCGTTGGCGGCATGTGAGGGCGCGGTGCTGATCGTGGATGCGGCGCAGGGCATCGAGGCGCAGACGCTGGCGAATGTTTATCTCGCTTTGGATAATAATTTGGAAATTCTGCCCGTGATCAATAAAATCGACCTGCCGAGCGCAAACCCGAAATGGGCGAAGCAGGAGATTGAGGATATCATCGGCATTCCTGCGGAGGATGCGCCGGAGATTTCCGCGAAAAACGGCATCAATATCGAGGAGGTGCTGGAACGCATCATCACGGATATTCCCGCGCCGAAGGGCGATGTGAATGCCCCCCTGAAGGCACTGGTTTTCGATTCAGTTTACGATCAATACCGCGGGGTCATTGTTTTGATGCGCGTATTTGATGGCAGCATCCGCAAGGGGACGCGGGTAAAAATGATGGCGACGGGCAAGGAATTTGATGTTGTGGAGGTCGGCGTGTTCGGTCCCGGGCGTTTCCTGCCTGCGGAGGAACTGAGTGCGGGCATGGTCGGCTATTTTACGGCGAGCATCAAGACTGTTTCCGATACGCGGGTGGGCGATACGGTGACGCTGGCGGCGAATCCCACGGCAGAGGCGCTGCCCGGCTATAAGAAGGTCAATCCGATGGTTTATTGCGGGATTTTCCCTGTGGATGGCGCGAAATATCCCGATCTGCGGGATGCGCTGGAAAAGCTGCAGCTCAATGACGCGGCGCTGTTCTTTGAGCCGGAAACATCTGTTGCGCTGGGCTTTGGCTTCCGCTGCGGCTTCCTTGGTCTGCTGCATCTGGAAATCATTCAGGAAAGATTGGAGCGGGAATATAATCTGGATTTGGTGACGACCGCGCCCAGTGTTATCTATAAGGTATATCTGACGGACGGAACAGATTTTGAACTATCCAACCCCAGCAATATGCCCGATCCTGCGCGTATCGTGAAGATGGAAGAGCCGATCGTAAAGGCGGAGATCATGCTGCCGAAGGATTATATCGGTCCGATCATGGAGCTCTGCCAGCAGAGACGCGGCGAATATATCAGCATGGAATATCTCGATTCCACGCGCGCCATGCTGACCTACCATATGCCTCTCAATGAGATCATCTACGACTTTTTTGATGTGCTCAAGTCCAGAAGCCGCGGCTATGCCTCCTTCGATTACAGCCTGATCGGCTATCAGGAGAGCGAGCTGGTGAAGCTGGATATTCTGGTGAATAAAGAGCCTGTGGACGCGCTATCCTTCATCGTGCATAAGGGTTCTGCGACGGAACGTGGCAGAAAAATGTGCGAAAAGCTGAAAAAGGAAATCCCCAGACATCTCTTTGAGATCCCGATCCAAGCGGCGATCGGCAGCAAGATCATCGCCCGGGAGACGATCAGCGCAATGCGCAAGGACGTGCTGGCGAAATGCTACGGCGGCGATATCTCGCGAAAGAAAAAGCTGCTGGAGAAGCAGAAGGAAGGCAAGAAGCGGATGCGCCAGATCGGCAGCGTAGAGGTGCCGCAGCAGGCGTTTATGTCCGTTTTGCGGCTGGAGGAGGATTAAGGCGCATTCAGGATGTATGTTTAGGGCGCATATCTGACTCTGTTTCGATTTGATTTCGGGCGAGGGGGCTTGCCCGTCGGAGCGGCAAAATGAAAAGAGGACGGGCTCCCGTAAGAATCGGGAACTCGTCCTTTTTGGCATTCAGATGGGAGAAAACATGACTTTTTGTGCATGCTGCATCACAAAACGCAGGCGGAGCAGTGCGAAAAAAATCATTTTTCGGAGCTGTCCCGGCAATTTTTCACCAGAATATGCGCGTTGATCCGAAATCTGTATTTTTCATAGAGATGGATGTCGGCATTTCCATCAACGACCTTGACCTCAATGCGATGCACGTCGCGACGGTCAAATGTCTGCATCGCCCAATCCATCAGGGCACGCCCAAAGCCCATCCCCCTGTATCCCTCCTGCACCACAAGATAGTCCAATTTGCCGTTGGTATCGCAGAAATCGACTTTGCAGAAGCCAACAACGCGCTCCCCATCCTCCGCAACGGCGATGAGAGAGCTTTTCCGCGCGAGGGCATCCGCAAAAAGCTGCAGGGTTTCCTCATAGGGGCGGCTGGGATATTCCTCCTTGAAATGGGTGGAAACAGCGTTATGATATTTGGCTAAGGTGCGCAGGCACGCGTCCAATTTTTGCACTTCCCCTGTCGTGATCTCTCGCATATTGCACCTCCGATACAGACACCCTGCGGCTTACTCAATGGGTTTCTCCTTGTTCTTCTTTTTGAGAAAATTTGCCGCAGCCCAGATGCCCCAGCCAATGCCGCACATTAGCAGCATCAGTCCGGTGAAAATGCCGAAAAGGGCGTAGCCGAGACTGTCCCAGCCGGTGTGTGCGGCAACCTGTGCGACAAAAAACAGCGTTGCTGCGCAAAGCAGAGTCACGGGCAGAAGGCGAAACAAGCGCCTTTTTGCCTTGAAGCAGAGCAAAAGCTGGATTGGCAAAAAGATCAAAATGGAAAGCCACAAAACAAGGTTTGTCAACTCGATATCGCCTGTCCATGCATCAAACATATCTTCATCCCCTTCATACCATTTCGATTTTACAGCACGATGAAAAAGGCGAGCTTCTCAGCACAGAGAATATGTATTTATCAAAAGCATCTCTTATCATGCTTTCAATTTGATGCTATATCGCGCAGAGGAATCAAGTGGATGAGCTCTGTAGCTTTTCTTCAAGTTCCTTTACCTTCTTTTCCAGATGCTCTATTCGTTCTTCCTGCGTGATAAACGCATAGGCTACCACTGAAATGATGAATGCACAGGCGGCAGTGGCAATAAAGTAGTGTTTATTGAAATCAAAAAGTCTCCATCCGCCGCAGAATAAAAAGATGTAGCATAGTATCAAAATGATTGTATACATTTTTATGAATTTTATTTTCACTTATGATCCTCCATAAATTCTCATTTTGCCATGCTCTGCCAAGGCGCCGGGCGGCATTTATGCCTTGTTGATGTTATTCGTATACATAGACGCATCTACGATGATCCGCTTGCATTTCGGGCAGCAATCACTCTCTATGTGATGCGGGGAAAGCATCGCCTGGTTCAGATGCAGAGCATAGCTCTCGTCCGTCCCCGGCACTAATGTCAGCGTATGTTTTTTCGTACTCCACAGGGTCATCCCGCAATTCAGATAGCCATGTATCATTTCGATCTCACAATAAGGACACTTCATGTTGACACCTACGTAAATTTCAGTATTGGTTTCATTATATCGCATTTTCCGCGGCAGTCAAAGTGGAATTTTGAAAGACGCTTGTATTTCACCATGTCGTGTGATACCATTGGCATATACCCTCGATGAAAAAGGGCGCAGGCGGATCACAACGCGTCTGCCGAGCCGCTTTGGGGAATGGATTTTATGAGCAAGGGGGAGTTTGGGATGGAAATAAATAAGGCATTTGAATGGATCGCGATTTTGTTGGCGTTGGGCTTTTTCATTGCATCATACTATGTTTTGGAAACAAAGGCGCCGTCCATCACTGAACTGAGTGAGGCGCGGAATATGCTGTATTGGTATCGCGTTTCGCTGAAGCTGCGCTTTGTTGGGGGAATCTTGCTGCTTGCGTTTGGGTCATACAGATTGTATTTTTCCCTTCGGGGCAAGAATATGCTTTCCGGTGCTTCGAATGCATCTGATCGAAAGCATACAGATCAATAAAGCGAATTTTTGCTCCGTCAGACCCCTTTTTGGAAGGGGCGGCGGAGTTTTTCTGCAAAGCTGCCGCATTTCTGCCCGACGGTCGGCGCGATCGAAAATTCAGAAAAAATTAAGAAATGGAAGTGTAGCATTTCGCTATGTTTTATGGTAAAATCTGCGAAACAGGATTGTATCGTTAGTCATACAAGGGAAAGGGTGAAGGCTATGAAGAAAAGATGAATTGGGTACGGGATGGCGCTGCTTATGCTTTGCGCATCCAGCATCCCCGCACTGGCGCAGGATTATGTCAAAAACGCAGGCGCAACGCTGCGCCCGGATTACAAAATCGTCATTGATGGACAAAGCATGAATTTTAAGCGTTACGATGGCTCGCCGGCGTTTGCGCTGGTCTATGAGGATGCGACCTATCTGCCCCTGCGCGCGATTGGGGAAACGCTGGGCAGAAACGTAAACTGGGACGAAAAGACGAAAACCATCACGCTGGCGGGGGAGAGAACGACATCGACAAGCTCCGGCAGCGCGGCGACAGGCAGGAAGCAGGAGGTCACGGTGCAGGTGCGCCCGGATTTCAATATCGTCATCGACGGCACGGAGCGGCAGTTTACGACATCCTCCGGAAAAAGCATCTATCCGCTGCTCTATGATGGCTCGACCTATCTGCCTCTACGCGCGATCGGGCAGATTATGAACAAGACTGTTGCGTGGAACCAGAACAACAAAACGATCACGCTGACGAGCGGTTCTTCCTCTACGGTGACGGATGCGGACAGCTTCACGGATGCAAGCCAGCAGCCGTCTGCGGGCGATATCGGCGCGGAGAAGGCAAAGCAGATCGCGCTGAATCATGCCGGGCTGGCGGAATCTCAGGTGTATGCGCTCAAGACGGATATGGATTGGGATAATGGTCGGAAGGAGTATGAGGTGGAATTCAAAGCAGGCGGCATGGAATACGATTACGAGATCGATGCCGCAAACGGCACGATCCTGAAAGCTGACAAGGAGTACGATGGTTAAGATATAGTGATTTGGTGCAATGTGCCCATTTTGCGGGATAGGGGAATCTATCGGCAGGATGGGCTTTTTTCGTCTCTGAAAAGGCATTCCCGCGTTCCGCGATTTCGTTTTATGCAGGATCTCTTCTGTGATCGATCGGCATGACTGCGCCGCGTCCCTCTATTTTGGCGCAAATTCTCTTCAAAATGTATCCTTCGGAGATGCTTAGCCATTCCGACCGAAAGCTTGACAGAAATTCCGATTCAAAATATACTGAAGGAAGCGTATTTGGAAAAAATCGCTGACGGAACAGGGGGAATAAAATTGAAACGAAAAATAGGAATTTTGCTTGCACTGGCTTTTGCGCTGGCAATGCCGCTGCAGGCGATGGCATATACAGTCCCGGAGACGGTGCGCGTGGGCTTGGAGTCGGTCTGCAAGAATGCTGCTTCCGCGAGCATCGGTGCGGGCGAGGTCTTGATCGGCACGGAGAAAAGCGGACGCTTTGAGGAGGGCGGCGCGACTTCCTCGGATGCGGGCTTCACCGTCCGTGCGGCAAGTGGCTCTTATATCGCGATGGATGAGGAAATGAGCTGCCGGGAAGCATTGCGCACGGCAGAGGAGCTTTCCGATGCGGGTCTGGATGCCTATGCGGCTTATCTGGGCGGGGAGGACTGGACGGTTTACACGGCAAATTCCTCTGTGGAGGAAGTGGAGCGGCAGATAGGTGCGTCCGCATCCCGCGTGAGCAGCTTCACGGGCTATCAGCTTTCGGGCGAGGATGCCTTGCTTGTGCCGCAGGACGCGGTATTGATGGGGACGGGCAAGGAGGATACCATCAATCTGAACGGCAAGCGTTATCGCGGCATGCTGACCTTCGCAGTCGCGGGGAACAGCCTGACGGCAATCAATATCATCGGTCTGGAGGAATATCTCTATGGCGTTGTGCCTGCGGAAATGCCGCAGACCTATGAGAGGGAGGCGCTGAAGGCACAGGCAGTCGCCGCCCGTACCTACGCCATGACGAAACTGGGCGCACATACGGGCAGCGGCTATCAGCTCTGCGATACGACGGCTTGTCAGGTTTATAACGGCTACAGCGGCGAAGCGGCTTCTGCGACCTCTGCCGTGGATGCAACGGCGGGGGAGATCGCCTGCTACAACGGTCAGCCGATCGAAGCGGTATTTTCTGCGTCCTCCGGTGGCTATACGGAAAATAGCGAGAATGTTTGGAGCAATGTCGTGCCTTATCTGCGGGCTGTACCGGAAATTGCGGAATACGGGGATAATACTTGGACGAGAACGCTGACTCTCTCCGAGCTGGACGCGCTTCTCGCCAAAAAGGGCGAAAATATCGGCAGTGCGGAGGATATCGTGATTACGAAGCTCTCCGGCAGCGGGCGCGTGCAGGAATTGCAGATCATCGGCTCGAAGGGCAAAAAAACGCTGACGAAGGAAGAGATTCGGACGTATTTTTCGGCGGCATGCGGCAGTCTGCCGGGGAAGATGTTTACTATAAACGGCAAGGGCGGCGATATTGGCACATACGGCGATACCACATCCGCGCGGCAGACACAGACCGCGACGGCGGGGACGCTGCTTGCGGCGGCGCAGAAAAACGGTATCCGCGCAAGGACGGAGGGCGATTTATCCGCGATGAACGGCAGAATGCTGGAGATCGACTTGGCGCAGGGGACAGGCAAAACGACGGTTTCCACCAATTCTACGGGCAGTGTGATTTCCTCCGTGTCTATCAGCACGATCAGCGGAAATAAATTCGTGTTCGAGGGCATCGGCATCGGGCATGGCGTGGGCTTGAGCCAGAACGGCGCACAGGCGATGGCACAGCGCGGCTATGACTACGAGGAAATTCTGCATCATTATTACACCGATATTACGATCGAGGGCTAGAAAATGAGGACATTTCGGGATTTTCTGCTTGCCGCGGCGGGCTGGCAGGATGAAAAGGGAAATACAGTCGTTTTCTCCGAAACGGACTTGCTCGGAAGAAGGCGGGATGGCGAAATATGGCTGTTTCTGGACGAGGGCTTGCGCTGCGGCGGCATGAATCGCCAGCTTGAGCCAGAGCCGAGGGCGGTTCGCGAGGCACTTCTGGGCGTGGACAAGACCGCGCTCTGGGAGGCTATCGCGGCGGATTGGAAAAAGGAGGAATGAGGGATGTTTTTTGAAAAGCTGACGGAGGAGCAGATTCGGGAGGTCATGAACGTTATTTCGGATGACGGCGAGCTGACGATTCTGAAAATCCGCACCTATGACAATAGCTTTGACGATGCTGTGGCGGTGTCCAATGTGCCGGAGGTGACGGCGAAATTTCAGGAGGATATCGAGACGTACCAGCTTTATGATTATCACATCCGCGGGAAGAATCGCGCGGGCGCGGGATCGGATTATGTCTACCGCAAGCTGATGTACGGCTGGTTTGGGGATGCATATGCCATCCAATATCTGATGGAATACTAAGGAGGGCTTGGAGATGTATGCAAAAAAATTGAAGGATGCGGAGATTTTGCAGGTCATGCGTGCGATTTCCGACCCGGACTGCGAGATCGTGGATATTTTCCGCAAGGTGACTGATCCGGAGGTCATCATCAATTCGCAGGATATGCAGGAGCATTATGTGCTGCATGATTATGATATTGAGGGCTTCGATTATCTGCCGGAGGATTCCACGCGGATTTATCGCAGGGAGATGTTGAAAATTTTTGGCGCAAAATACGCAGAAGACTATATGTTTAGAGGAACGAGATGAAAACGAGCGATTTTTATTTTGAATTACCCGAGGAATTGATTGCGCAGGAGCCGCTGGCTGACCGCGCCGCAAGCCGCCTGATGGTGGTGCATCAAAACGGTAGGCGGGAGCATCGGCATTTTCGGGATATCAAGGAATATTTGCGGGCGGGGGACTGCCTTGTGCTCAATGACACAAAGGTTCTGCCCGCTAGATTATACGGTGAGCGCGTCGGCACGGGCGCGGCAATGGAGATTCTGCTTTTGGTGCGCCGCGATCTGGATACATGGGAGGTTCTGGTGCGCCCCGGCAAAAAGGCGAAGCCCGGCGACCGCATTTCCTTCCATGATGGCAGATTGGTCGCGGAGGTGCTTGAGGTCATTGAGGGCGGCAACCGCATTGTGAAATTTGAATATGACGGCGTGTTTGAGGAAATTCTGGATGAGCTGGGCGAAATGCCCCTGCCGCCCTATATCACCCATAAGCTGGAGGATAAAAACCGCTATCAGACGGTTTATGCGCGCTGCGAAGGCTCTGCGGCTGCGCCCACGGCGGGGCTGCATTTTACGCCGGAGCTTTTGCGGGAGATTGAAGAGATGGGGGTCAAAATCGCCCATGTGACGCTGCATGTTGGGCTGGGGACGTTTCGCCCCGTGAAGGTGGAGAACGTGCTCGATCATGAGATGCATTCGGAATTTTATGTGGTAGAGCCGGAGCAGGCGGCGATCATCAACGAGGCGAAGCAAAGCGGCGGACGCGTTATCGCCGTGGGGACGACCAGCACCCGCACGCTGGAATCGGTCGCGGATGAAAACGGGCGCATACAGGCGGGCAGCGGCTGGACGAAAATTTTCATCTACCCCGGCTATCACTTCCGCGCGGTGGATTGCTTGGTGACGAATTTCCATCTGCCGGAATCGACGCTGATTATGCTCGTTTCGGCATTGATGGGGAAGGAATTGGTGATGGAATCCTATCGGGAGGCGGTGGAGCAGGGCTACCGCTTCTTCAGCTTCGGGGACGCCTGCCTGTTTTTGACGGAGAAGGTGCAGGAAAATGGATCTGTTTGAATATAACCGCAGCCTGCAGGGCGGCAAGGAAGCCCCGCTTGCGGCGCGGATGCGCCCGACGAGCTTGGAGGAATTTGTTGGGCAGGCGCATATCGTCGGGAAGGGAAAGCTGCTTTATCGCGCGATCCAGAGCGATCGGCTCAGCTCCGTTATTTTCTACGGTCCGCCCGGCACGGGAAAAACGACGCTGGCGAAGATCATCGCCAATACGACCAAGGGCGCATTTCGCCAACTGAATGCGACAACGGCTGGCGTGAAGGATATCAAGGATACGGTCGCGGATGCGAAGGCTGAGCTGGGAATGTACGGCAGGAAAACCATTCTTTTTATCGATGAGATTCACCGCTTCAATAAAAGCCAGCAGGACGCGCTTTTGCCCCATGTGGAGGACGGTACGGTCATTCTGATCGGCGCGACCACGGAAAATCCCTATTTTGAGGTCAATAAGGCGTTGGTGTCGCGATCCATCATTTTTGAGCTGCATCCCTTAGAGGAAAAGGACATTCGTGCGCTGCTGGAACGCGCATTGACAGATATTGAACGAGGCATGGGTGCGTATCATGCCAAGATGGATGAGGACGCACTGGTCTTTCTTGCCAATACGGCAAATGGGGATGCCCGTGTTGCGCTCAATGCGCTGGAATTGGCTGTTTTGACGACAGAGCCGGAGTGCGGCAGGCTGCATATTACGCTGAAAATTGCGGAGGACTGCATCCAGAAGCGCGCGCTGAATTATGATAAGGATGGGGATAATCATTATGATACGATCTCCGCCTTTATCAAGAGTATGCGCGGCTCAGACCCGGATGCCGCCCTGTATTATCTGGCGAAGATGATCTATGCCGGGGAGGACCCGCGCTTTATCGCCAGAAGAGTGGTCATTTGCGCTTCGGAGGATGTCGGCAATGCCGATCCGCACGCCTTGCAGGTGGCAGTGGCGGCGATGGAGGCAGTGAACTTTGTCGGTATGCCGGAGGGACAGATTCCCCTGGCGCAGGCCGTGTCCTATATCGCCTGTGCGCCCAAGAGCAATGCGGCTTATATGGGGCTGGAAAAGGCGCTCTCCGATGTGCAGACGAAGCGCATCAAGACCGTCCCCCCGCATTTGAAGGACGCGCATTACGGCGGCTCGCAGGAGCTGGGGCACGGCATCGGCTATAAATATGCGCATGACTACCCCGGGCATTATGTCAAGCAGCAATATCTGCCGGATGAGCTGGTGGGGACGGTGTATTATGAGCCAACGGAAAATGGCGTGGAACGCCGCATCGGGGAGCATCTGCGCAGACTGAGAGGGGAGTGAATAATGCAGAAGAAGCTGTACAGACTGTTAGATGAGAATGGCAGGGAATATCTGTCGGAACAAAAGGGAACGCTGGGAGGAAATGGCAAGGCGAAAATCTATGGAAGATTGGATTGTCCTGCTGCGCTGAGGGCGATCAGTTGTCCGACAAAGGCCGTGTATATAGAAAGCAGAGTATTTTTTTCAGATGAAAAAACCGCATTTGCTGCAGGATATCGCCCCTGCGGAACTTGCATGAGGGAACATTATAAACTGTGGAAGGAAGGAAAACTCGCCGCATTTCTTTGTACACAGGATACAGAATGAGATGCTGTTCCTGGCTTTCTTCGCGGAAGAAAAACCTTGACTTTCCGCTGGGCTATGATAGAATATAGACATTGAGATTTTGCAAACGACTGTGAAGATGAAAAGTACGCAGACAAGCTGCGATAGAGAGAGGGCTTTCGGGTATCCGAGCTGCAAGAGCCCTTCGTATGCGAAGCTGAGGAAGTTCCCATCGGAGTCGGCTGCCTGAACAGACAAGAAAGAGAGTAGGGCAGTCCGTTTCATGCACGTTACGCATCAGAGAGCCTGTGTTTGCAGGAATTTGGGTGGTACCGCGAGTCTTCGTCCCTTTGTGGAGGAAGGCTTTTTTTGTTCACGTTTGTTTGCGGAAAGGATCAAAAGGAGAGGAGAAAAATGATGAAGGACAAGCTGAAATCAATTCATGATGCCGCGCTTGCAGCATTCAAGGAAGCGGATAAAATCAAGGCTCTGGACGAGCTGAAGGTAAAATATTTGGGCAAGAAGGGCGAACTGACGGCGATTTTGAAGGAGATGGGCAAGCTCTCCCCAGAGGAACGCCCCATCATCGGTCAGCTGGCGAATGACGTCAGAGCGGACATCGAGAAAATGCTGGAGGCAAGCAAAAAACGTCTGGAGGCGGCTGAGCTGGCTAGACAGCTGGAGACGGAGAAGATCGATGTGACCATGCCCGGCAAGGAAAGACCCGAGGGGCATAAGCACCCCATGAGCATCGTCATTGATGAGATTTGCAATATTTTCATGGGCATGGGCTACGAGGTTGCGGACGGCCCGGAGGTCGAGAAGGATTACTACAATTTTGAAGCGCTGAATATCCCCGCAAACCATCCCGCGAAGGACGAGCAGGACACCTTCTATATCAACGGCGATATCCTGCTGCGGACGCAGACCTCTCCCGTGCAGGTGCGCACAATGGAGAAGGGCAAGCTGCCGATCCGCATGGTCTGCCCCGGCGCGGTATATCGTTCCGATGAGGTGGATGCAACGCATTCGCCCGTGTTCCATCAGCTTGAGGGCATGGTGATTGATGAGGGCGTTACGATGGGCGATCTGAAGGGCGCGCTGGCGGTTTTCGCGAAGGAGCTGTTCGGCGAGGATACGAAGGTTCGTTTCCGTCCGCACCATTTCCCCTTCACAGAACCCAGCGCGGAGATGGACGTTACCTGCTTTGCCTGCGGCGGGGAAGGCTGCCGCGTCTGCAAGGGCGAGGGCTATATCGAGCTTTTGGGCTGCGGCATGGTGCATCCGAAGGTATTGAAGATGAGCGGCATCGATCCGGAGAAATACAGCGGTTTTGCTTTCGGCATGGGCTTGGAGCGCGTGGCGATGCAGCGTTACGGCATCACGGACCTGCGTTTGCTATTTGAAAATGATATGAAGTTCCTGAAGCAGTTCTAAGACCGCTAAGACCGTGGGGCTTTGCCCCGCCGCCCCACAAGGGGATTCTCCCCTTGACCCGACTGCCGGAAAGCTGCGCGATGTGTGGGGAAATGGGGAATTTGAGCGATAAACAGGTGTTTGATTGCAATAGATAATGCAAAAGAGATTGCTTTTGCAAGCGTTTGAGGACGCTGTTCTCGAAAAAAGAAAGGAGAGTTAATTTCATGGACGTACCTATGTCTTGGATGAAGGAATATGCGCCCGTTACGGCGGATATTAAGGATTTTATTGAAGATATTACGCTGACAGGCTCGAAGGTTGAGGGATATACCACCGTTGCGGGGGAGATCAAGAACGTCGTGACGGGCTGCATCAAGGCGATCGAGAAGCATCCGCATGCGGATAAGCTGGTGGTCTGCACGATCGATGCGGGTCAGGGCAAGGATTTGACGATCGTTACCGGTGCACCCAATGTGCGGGTAGGGGACTATGTGCCCGTTGCACTGGACGGTGCAGTGATCGCAGGCGGCAAGGAGATCCACACCGGCGATCTGCGCGGCGTTACCTCCGAGGGCATGCTCTGCTCCATCGAGGAATTGGGCTGTGACAGACATGATTTCCCCGAAGCGCCCGAATACGGCATTTATATTTTCTCTGCGCCCGTGGAGTTGGGCAAGGATATCGTAGAGGTGCTGGATCTGCGCGATGAGGTCGTGGAATATGAGATCACATCCAACAGACCCGACTGCTTCTCCGTTTTGGGTATCGCAAGAGAAGCGGCGGCAACCTATGACATCCCCTTCCGTTATCCCGAGATCGCGGTGAAGGAGGAAGCGGCAGGTAAAGCCGAGGATTACGTAAAGGTTACGATCGAAAATGCCACGCTTTGCCCCAGATATGCGGCAAGGGTCATCAAGGATGTCAAAATCGAGCCTTCGCCCCGCTGGATGCGCAAAAGACTGCGTACGGCGGGCGTGCGTCCCATCAATAATATTGTTGATATTACAAACTATGTGATGCTGGAAATGGGGCAGCCGATGCATGCCTTCTCTATCGAGACCATCAAGGACAGCCACATCATCGTCAGAAATGCGCATGAGGGCGAGACGATCACGACGCTGGATGGACAGCTTCGTCAGCTGGATCCGTCCATGCTGGTGATTGCCGACCCCGAAAAGGCGGTTGCGATTGCTGGCGTAATGGGCGGCGAAAATTCCATGATCGTAGAGGGTTCTCAGGCGGTTTTGTTTGAATCCGCAAATTTTGACGGTCCCAATGTGCGTATCACAGCGAAGAAGGTCGGTCTGCGCACGGATGCGTCCAGTAAATTTGAAAAGGGGCTCGACCCCAATCTGGCACTGGAGGCGGTCAATCGCGCGGCGCAGCTGGTGGAGCTTTTGGGTGCGGGCAAGGTTGTTTCCGGCGTTGTGGATGAATATCCCAACAAAAGAACGCCTTGGGAGTTGACATACGATCCCGCTTGGATCAACAAATTCATCGGCATCCATATTTCCGAGGAGGAAATGCAGAGAATTTTTGAAAAGATCGAGCTGAAGGTCGATCCTGCGCGCCATGTGGTGATGGTTCCGACATTCCGTCCCGACTTGGAATCGCAGGCGGATCTGGCAGAGGAAATCGCGCGTTTCTACGGTTACAACAAAATTGAAGCAACGCTGGCGAGCGGTACGCCCACGGTCGGCAAAAAGACCTATGAGCAGAATATCACGGCGTTGGTGAAGGATACGGCGATCGCGGACGGTCTTTGCGAAGCGATGACCTACAGCTTCGAAAGCCCGAAGGTATTCGATAAGCTGCTGATCCCCGCGGACAGCAAGCTGCGCGAAGCCATCACGATCTCCAACCCCTTGGGCGAGGATTTCTCCATCATGAGAACGGTTTCCTTCAACGGCATCCTAAATTCTCTGGCGACCAATTACAACAGAAGAAACGAAAGTGCGGGCTTATTCGAGATTGCGAAGGTATATATCCCGAAGGCACTGCCCTTGGTGGAGCTGCCGCATGAAATCCCCACGCTGACCATCGGCATGTACGGCAATATGGATTTCTATGACCTGAAGGGTATCATTGAGCATCTGACGCATGTTCTGGGTATGGGCGATATTGTGGAATATGTGACCGAAAAGACACTGCCTTGGATGCACCCCGGCAGAACGGCTTCCGTTCTGGCGAAGGGCGAGAGCATCGGCTATCTGGGTGAGCTGCATCCTACGGTTGCAAAAAATTACGGCATCGGCACGAAGGCATATCTTGCCGTGCTGGATATGGAAAAGCTGGCGGCAAATGCAAACCGCGATGTGATCTACCGTGCATTGCCGAAATTCCCTGCGATCACGAGAGATATCGCTATGCTGGTGGACGAGGACGTTACCGTTAAGGAAATTGCGGACTGCATCAAGAAAAACGGCGGCGCATATCTGGAGGAGGCTAAGCTCTTCGACGTATATCAGGGCGCACAGGTCGGCGCAGGCAAGAAATCCGTGGCATACTCCATTACCTTCCGCAGCGCAGACAAAACGCTGTCGGATGCGGATATTGCGGATGCGATGGATGCGATCTTGGGCGCGCTGTCCAAGGAGCTGGGCGCACAGCTGAGAGATAAATAAAAATCCGTTTGGCGAAATAAAAAAAGGTAAAATTCTAAGCAGGCTCCGCTTAAGGAACCATTGTGTTTGCATTTGTTGATCTCTTAAGCGGAACTGCGAGCGACGATCCAAATAAGAAAACAAATATTTTTCAAGGGAAATGCCGTAAGCCATTGCAAAACAAGGCTTTACGGCATTTCAATGTTTTCTTGTTTGGACGCGCCTTAGAATTTTACCCTTTTTCTTATCCGTCCTCCAGCATTTTTTTCAGAAATGCCTCCGCTGCCTTGGAAAACATTGCGTAGCGTTTCCAGATCAGCGCGTAGTGGATTTCCAGCGGCGGCTCAAGCGGTCGAAAGCAGACGCTTTGCTCCAGCACGGAGGGCAGAAGATCCTCCGTCGTCAGATAATAGCCCAGACCGCTTTTGACGAAGCGTTCCGGTGAGCCGCTGATGACATTATAGGTGGCGGCGATATCTAGCTTGCCGATGTCCGTTTTCGCCCAATGGGAGATCAGATGCTGCAAGGCGGTTCTGCGATGAAAGACCAGCGGCATTGCGGACAGGTCGGCTCTCCGCACACTGTTTTTCTCTGCAAGTGTGCAGTCTGTGGGCATCAGCACGCCCCAACGGGAGGAATCCGGCAGGGAAAGATATTCAATTTCGCGCTGTCGATCGGCTCTAGCACGATGGCAAAGTCCAAGCTGCCATGCTCTAAGCGTTCCAATACGTCGATTGCATCGCTGCCATAGAATTGAAAGCGGATATCGGGCTGCTCGCTGCGGATGGCGGCAGCGGCATGGAGTATGGTGGTAGTTGCCGTGCCGCCGATGGCGACCTCGCCGACGATACTTGCAGCATCTGCGCACAGCTCCCGTTCCGTCCGTTCCATCAGCGTGACGATCTCCTCCGCGCACTTGCGCAGCAAAACGCCGTCCTCTGTCAGCGTGACCTTCCGCTTGCCGCGGATCAGAAGCTGCTTCCCAAGCTCCTGCTCCAGCTCCATCAGCTGCGTGGAGAGGGAAGGCTGGGAAATATGCAGGCTTTCCGCGGCTCTTGTGATATTTTCCTCTCTTGCGACCGCAAGAAAATAGCGAAGCAGTCGAATTTCCATTTTTTCACCTCAAGGTCAGTATAGCCGTCGCTATCATTCCTGTCAACTATGGTAATTCATTCTGCATGGGTATTTGATATTGCTTTAGGGAGGTTTTATACTGTCCGAGAGGAAGATGAAAAAAGTTGAAAAAATGGAGAAGGAAGAAGTAAAATGGAAATGACAAGAAGAAAACGGCAGCTTGATATGTTACATGGCCCGATTTGGAACAAGCTGCCTCAATTTGCGCTCCCCGTTGCGGCGACGGCAATCTTGGAGCAGCTTTTCAATGCATCGGATATCGCCATTGTCGGCAATTTTACGGGCGCGGGCAAAACCATCGCTGTTGCGGCGGTCGGGGCGAATAGCTCGATTATTGCGCTGATCGTCAATCTCTTTGTCGGCGTCGCGCTGGGGGCAAATGTCGTCATTGCGAACGCCATCGGGCGGGAGGATCAGGAGGGTGTGCAAAAGGCGGTGCATACCGCCATCGTGCTGGGTTTTTTCGGCGGCATTCTGGTGACTATACTGGGGGAGCTTGTGGCAGGACCGCTACTGCGCTCGCTGCATGTGCCGGATGATGTATTCCCACAGGCTTTGCTCTATCTGCGGATCTATCTGCTGGGCATGCCCGTGATTTTGCTCTATAATTTCGAGGCTGCCATTTTTCGCAGCATCGGGGATACGAAAATTCCGCTGATCGCGCTGGCGATCTCTGGTGTGCTGAATGTGCTGCTGAATCTGTTTTTTGTCACCGTGCTGCATATGACGGTAAATGGCGTTGCGATTGCCACGGTGCTTGCCAATGCGGTCAGCTCTATGCTGCTGCTGCGCCACCTGCTCAATACGCAGGAGCGTATTCGCGTGGAGTGGTGCTTGCTGTGGATCGACAAAAAGGCATTTCTGCGCATCATCAAAATCGGTCTGCCGGCAGGGATTCAGGGCGCGGTGTTCGCAGTGTCCAATATCGTGATCCAGTCGGCGATCAACAGCCTTGGCACGGTCGTTATGGCGGCGTCCAGTGCGGCATATAATATCGAAATTTTTGCTTATGATGTGATGAATTCCTTCAGTCAGGCATGCACAACCTTTGTCGGACAAAACTTTGGCGCGGGGCAGATAAAACGCTGCCGCAAGACGCTTGCGCTTTGTCTTGTGGAGGATTTTATCGCTTCTGTGGCGGCGATTGGGCTGGTTTTGCTCATCGGTAAGCAGCTGCTGGCGATTTTCAATAACGACCCAGAGGTCGTTGCGATCGGCTATACGCGGCTTGTAATGGTATTTTCCGCATATATTTTCAGTATGTGCTATGAGGTGATGAGCGGCTATCTGCGCGGCTTCGGCATTTCGCTTGTGCCCGCGATCCTGACGACCGTTGGCGTTTGCGGCATTCGTATTACATGGATTCATTTTGTGTTCCCGCAGAGCAGCACCTTCCGGACGATCATGACGGTTTATCCCGTCAGCCTGTCCGCAACGGCAGGGCTGATTCTGATTGCGCTTTTGTGCTATCATCCCTCGCGCCGCTTTGCCTATCTGCAAAAGCCGGAGGAAACGTAATTTCATGGAAGAAGGGCTGTCGCGGCTATTTGCCGGGCAGCCTTTTTTTGTAGAAATTTCGAGGGAATACTTGACATCCGCATGAATTCGAGTAGAATATAACAGTGTGATATAACAATGTTATAAGAGGTGGCTATGGGAGAGACGGAGAAAAATACACATGAGCTCATATTGGATGCAGCCAAGGCGGAATTTCTGGAAAAGGGCTTTCAGAATGCGTCCCTGCGCAGCATCGTCAAGGCGGCAGGAGTGACGACAGGTGCGCTCTACGGCTATTATGGCAGCAAGGAGGCGCTTTTTGATGCCTTGGTGCAGGAATGCTATGAGCATTTTATGTCTACCTATCAGGCTGCGCTGGATACCTTTGCGCAGCTGCCTCCGGAGGAACAGCCGGAGCATATGGGCGAGATCAGCAGCGCTTGCATGCGGGATTTGCTGCACTATATGTACGCGCATCGGGACGCATTTCATCTATTGCTGCTGCATTCGGCGGGCACACGCTATGCGGCTATGGTTGATGAAATCGTTGCGCTGGAGGTTACGGCAACGCATCGTTATTATGCTGTGCTGGCGCGATTGGGGCTGGCTGCGCCGCAGATCGACAGCCGCTTGGAGCATATCCTGGTGACGGGGCTGATGAATGCCTATTTTGAAATGATCATCCATGATATGCCGCAGGAGGATGCGCAGCTTTATCTGCGGGAGCTACACGAGTTTTATACGGCGGGCTGGACGAAAATTATGGGGCAGTGACGCTCCATATTTTTGGAGGCACAGTTAGTTTTATCTAACTGATTCTGCTCCGCATGATGGTTAGCGAAAGCTAACAAATGTGCGCTGCATCGAAAAGTATTGCACGATCGTTGAATTTTTTTGTAGGCATTGCGCAGGCTTTCCTTTTCGGCGCATCTACTCCAAAATCTCCCCAAGCAGCCCTTGTGGGATACAGCACCTCAAAGCATTCATACACCAAAGCAAAAAAGGAGGGATTCTCTTGAAAAAGCAATCAAATTTTGCGCGTCTGATGGATTATGCCGGCAGCCATCGGACGCTGACCTATCTTTCGTGGATTTTTTCCGCCGTCAGCGCGTTTCTGGCGCTTGTACCGTTCTGGTATATCTGGCGGATATTAGAGGAGGTCATTGCGGTCGTGCCGCAATACGAAAGGGCGGTGCATATCACGCATTATGGCTGGATGGCGGTGCTTTTTGCCGTCGTTTCCGTGCTGATCTACATTACGGGGCTGATGTGTTCGCATCTGTCAGCCTTCCGCGTAGCAACAAACCTGCGGCTGGCTATGATGAAGCATATCGCCACACTGCCGCTGGGGACGATCGAACAATTCGGCAGCGGCAAGCTGCGCCGCACGATCTCAGAAACCGCAGGGGCAACGGAAACCTATCTCGCGCATCGGCTGCCGGACAAGGCAAAGGCGATGGCGACCATCGTTGGGCTGCTTGCGCTGCTTCTGGCATTCGATTGGCGGCTGGGGCTTTTGAGCCTTGTCCCCGTTGCGCTGGGCTTTGCCGCCATGACGCGCATGACGGGAAAGGGCTTGCAGGAAAAAATGACGCAGTATCAGAATGCGCTGGCGGATATGTCCAATGAAGCGGTGGAATATGTGCGCGGCATCCCTGTTGTAAAAACCTTCGGGCAGACGGTGTTTTCCTTCAAAAAATTCAAGGCGACCATTGATAATTACGAGCGCTGGACGATCGCCTACACGAAGGAAATGCGCGGACCGATGTGCCTGTATACATTGGCGGTCAACAGCGTGTTCGTGTTCCTGATTCTTGGCGGCTTTTGGTTTTCGAAGGGGACGATCGAGCCAAAGCTGCTGCTGAATCTACTGTTTTACATCATTCTTACGCCTGTCATTTCGCTGACGCTGAGCAAGCTGATGTTTATGAGCGAAAACGGCATGATTGTGCAGGATGCGCTTGCCCGGATCGACAACGTGCTGGACGCACCATCGCTTAGCCGGAGCGAAAAGCCGCGGCATCCCGAGGATAACGCGGTCAAGCTGGAGCATGTGACCTTCAGCTATGATGGGGAGAAAAATGCCTTGGAGGATGTTTCTCTTGCCATCGGCGCAGGGCGGATGGTGGCGTTCGTCGGTCCTTCGGGCGGCGGGAAATCGACGCTGGCAAGTCTGATCGCACGGTTTTTCGATCCGCAGGAGGGCAGCATTTCCATCGGCGGCGTGGATGTCAAGCAGATCGACAAAAAGGAACTGATGGACACAGTATCCTTTGTTTTCCAGAATAGCCATCTGATTAAGGGCAGTATTTTGGATAACGTGCGCATGGGCAAGCCGAATGCCACGGAGGTGGAGGTTCTTGCCGCGCTCAAGGCGGCGCAGTGCATGGATATCATCGAAAAATTCCCGCAGGGCGTACATACCGTCATCGGCTCGCAGGGGATCTATCTCTCAGGCGGCGAGATGCAGCGCCTTGCCATTGCCCGCGCCATGCTGAAAAATGCGCCGATATTGATTTTGGATGAAGCCACCGCCTTTGCTGACCCAGATAACGAAACGAAGGTGCAGGCGGCATTTAACGAGCTGGCGAAGGGGCGTACGGTCATTCTGATCGCGCACCGTCTTTCCACCGTTGTCCATGCGGATCGCATTTTCGTTTTGCGGGAAGGGCGCATCGCGGAGAGCGGCACATTTGAAGAGCTGTCCGCGCAAAACGGTAGCCTGTTCGGCGAGATGTGGCGCGAATATCAGCAGTCTGTTCAATGGAAAGTGGCAAAGGAGGCGTGAAAAATGATTTCATATTTACAAAGACGTTTTGCGCTCTCGCATAAGGGCGCGGTCGATGCAGTCAAGGGCATCCTCTGCTGCGCACTGCAGAATATTTCCTTCATGCTGCCCGTTGGGCTGCTCTATCAGCTTGTGCGGGAACTGCTGGACGGCACGCTGAGTGCGGAGCGCATCCCGTTTTATATCATCGGCTGCATTGCGGCGGCGGCATTGATCCTTGTCTGCACAAGGCTGCAATATGACGGCACCTTCCTGACGACCTATGTGGAAACGGGCGTGCGGCGGGTGAGCCTTGCGGAAAAGCTGCGGCGCATCCCGCTGTCCTTCTTCGGCAAGCGCGATCTGGCGGACCTGACTTCCTCCATCATGAATGACTGCGCCGTTCTGGAGCAGAGCCAATCCCATTTCGTCGGACCGCTGTTCGGGGCGATCCTTTCGACAACGCTGATTGCCGTCTCGACGCTGTTTTTCCATTGGAAGATGGCGCTGGCTGTGATCTGGCCGCTGCCGATTGCCTTCGCTATCGTTGCGCTGGCATCCGATGTGCAGAAAAGGCTCTCGCGTCGGTCGATGGCGGCGAAGCTGGCATGTGAGGACGGCATACAGGAATGCATGGAAAGCATGGCGGATCTGCGCGCCAACAACGCCGAGACGGAATATCTCTCCGGATTGGAGAAAAAAATCCGCGCGGTCGAGGGACGGGCAATCAAAAGCGAGCTGGGCACGGCGGCATTTGTGGTATCGGCGGGGCTGGTGCTGCGGCTGGGCATTGCGACGACGGCATTGGTCGGTGCGGCGCTGCTGGTTAAGGGTGAGCTGGACGTTCTGACCTTTTTCCTCTTTCTGCTGCTGGCTTCCCGCCTGTATGATCCGCTGGAAGGCTCTTTGCAGAATCTGGCGGGCATTATTGCGACGAATAGTAATATCGAGCGTATGAATGAGATTCTGGATTGCCCGATACAGACGGGCGAGGAAACGCTGAGTAATCAGGGCTGCGATATTGTGTTCGACCATGTGGGCTTTTCGTATCAGGATGGCGAAACGGTGCTGAAGGACGTTTCCTTTACGGCGAAGCAGGGGCAGGTGACGGCGCTGGTCGGCCCTTCGGGCGGCGGCAAGACGACCGTTTCCCGTTTGGCGGCGCGTTTCTGGGATATCGACCGCGGGAAGATCAGCGTTGGCGGCATGGATATCTCCAAAATTGACCCGGAAAGGCTGATGAGCCTGTATTCCATCGTTTTTCAAGATGTTACGCTGTTTGGCAACTCCATTTTGGAGAACATCCGCATCGGTCGCAAGGATGCCACCGATGAAGAGGTCATTGCGGCGGCAAGGCTGGCGAATGTGGATCATTTTGCGGAGAAGCTGCCGGATGGCTGGCATGCCAATATCGGCGAGAACGGCTGCGCACTCTCCGGAGGGGAATGCCAGCGCATCTCTATTGCCCGCGCCTTTTTGAAGGATGCGCCGATCATTCTGCTGGATGAGGCGACCGCCAGCCTGGATGTCGAGAACGAAACGGCAATTCAGGAGGCATTGTCCCGCCTGATCCGCAACAAAACCGTGTTGATTATTGCCCATCGCATGCGGACGGTTTCCGGCGCGGACAAAATTATTGTGCTGAAGGATGGCGTTGTGGCGGAGCAGGGCGCACCCGCAGAGCTGATGCAGCAGGGCGGCATTTTCTCCCATATGGTGCAGCTGCAAAGCGAAAGCTGGTCGCTCGGTCAGGCGTGACGGAGAAAAATACGATTCGCCGTGCTTGCATTTCGCAAAAAGTCGAAATATAATATGGATAGCGATATGAGCAATTTTTACAGGGGCTTGCCCTTTATGGAACAAGGCGTTGGTTTTGATACTCTGCGCTGCAATCCCCTCCCAAGCCGTTTGCCGCAGGCAGGGTGGCATCGTGCAGGCATGGGGGGAGCCGGTGCTTTGTGCGATTTCGGAGAGGGGGAGAGCGTGATGTGGATATTTTTTGCCTTTGGCTCGGCATTTTTGGCGGGCATCACCTCGATTCTGGCAAAATGCGGCATTCAAAAAACGGATTCTGATGCGGCGACGGCGATCCGTACGGTCGTAGTGCTGCTGTTTGCGTGGCTGATGGTTTGGGTGGTCGGTTCTGCGCCGATGATCACGAGCCTCAGCGCAAAAACATGGACATTTCTGCTCCTTTCCGGGCTGGCGACGGGCGCGTCTGGGCTCTGCTATTTCCGCGCCCTGCAGCTGGGGGACGTCAATAAGGTCGTTCCCATTGATAAATCCTCGACCGTGCTGACGATCCTGCTGGCATTTTTCTTCCTCGGAGAGCCTCACATGGCGCAAAGGGCTTGCGGTCGCTTTGATTGGCATCGGTACGCTTCTTATGATCGAAAAGAAGGCTGTCGCTGAGGGGAAAGTGGAGGAAAAAGCTGGCTGCTGTATGCCGTGCTTTCCGCCGTTTTTGCCGCGCTGACCGCCATCCTTGGGAAAATCGGCATAGACGGCGTGGAATCCAACCTTGGTACGGCGCTCCGCACTGCGGTGGTGCTTGTCATGGCGTGGATGATTGTGCTTGTCAAGGGAAAACAAAGCACGCTGAAAGGAATCCCGCGCAGGGAGCTGGGCTTTATCTGCCTTTCCGCTCTGGCGACGGGCGACTCTTGGTTCTGCTATTGCAGAGCCCTGCAGGATGGTCTTGCCAGCGTCGTTGTTCCCATCGATAAGCTGAGTATTTTGGTATCGATTGCGTTTTCGGCGATCGTGTTCAAGGAGCGGCTGTCGGCAAAGGCGGCGGGCGGGCTTGCGTTGATCGTTGCGGGGACGATGCTGATGCTGTATGGATGATAGGAGGATTTGTATGGTGTATACCTGTGAAACTGCATCGCCGCTGGGGACGATCACGCTGGCTTGCGATGCAGATGCCATTATCGGTCTGTGGTTCAATGGGCAGAAGCACTTCGGCAATATCCTGCCCACGCAGACCGAACAGAAGGAGCTGCCACTGCTGCGGGATGCGAAGCGTTGGTTGGAGCTTTATTTTTCGGGACGGGAACCGGACTTTACGCCGCCCCTGCGCTACGATTCTACGCCGTTTCGCCAGACTGTCTGCGAGATCATGCTGACCATCCCTTACGGCAGAACCATGACCTATGGGGAGATCGCCGCTGAGGTCGCAAGGCGCAGGGGCATAGACAGAATGTCCGCACAGGCGGTCGGCGGGGCAGTCGGGCATAACCCCATTTCCCTGATGATCCCCTGCCATCGCGTGGTCGGTACGAATGGCAGCCTGACGGGCTATGGCGGCGGGATTCGGCGTAAGCTACGGCTTCTGGAGCTGGAGCATGTGGATATGAGTCGCTTTTTTGTCCCCAAAAAGGGGACAGCGCTGTAAGCTGCGTCCAAATGAGAAAGCTTCGGGTGAAAAATGTCTGTTTTTGCTTCAGAAATCAACAAAAGCTAAGGAGGCGTTGAGATGCTGATTGCATCTGTGACTGAAAAAATGATTGCCTTTTCCGAGGGTGATCTGCATGATATCAATCATTTTCTGGGCGTGTGGGCGATGGCGAAAACCATTGGCGAGTTGGAAGGGCTGGACGCACACACGCAGCAGCTTCTGGAGCTTGCGGCTCTCGTGCATGACATTGCCTGCCCGCTGTGCCGCGAGAAATATGGCAACACCAACGGAGAGAATCAGGAACGGGAAAGTCCGCCGCTGGTGGACGCTTTTTTCGCAGATCTGCCCGTTCCCGCGCAGGATGTGGCGCGTATTTCATGGCTGGTGGCGCATCATCATACCTATACGAATGTGGATGGTCCGGATCATCAGATCCTGCTGGAGGCGGATTTTATCATCAATACGGGCGAGAGCAGCTATCCGCGGACATCCATCGAGAATGCAAAAGGGCGCATTTTCCGCACTGCCGCCGGCGTACGTCTGCTGGAGGAGATGTATTTGAAGCATGCGGATAAGGAAGTTTGAGAGGGAAAATTTTTGAAAATGGGACGTATCGGGCAGGGCTGTGGTGTGCAGCCCTGCCTTTTGCAGTGCCCCGTTCCTGCCGATCTCAGCCTGTCCGATTACATCTCGCAAAGCATCGACAGCATGCGCTCATTCGGGTCGATGATCGGCAGAGGCAGGATTTTTGCAAGCTCCTCTGCGATATACGGAAAATGCGTGCAGCCCAAAATCAGCGCATCCATACGGAGCAGCCGGAAGCAAGTCAGCAACTCCGCAAGCCCCTGCTGTTTGATGATCTCTGCGGGGCTGATTTTCTGCTCGATGGCGATAGCCAGAAACGGCAGTCCTGCGCCGAAGGTCATGCAGGCGGCATTTTCCTCTGCGATTACCTGCTCGATGGCGGCAAGGCTCTGCCCGCTGACGGCAAGAATGCCAAGCCGCTGATAGCTCCCGGCGCATTCCTTGTATACATCAAAGGGCGTTACCAGTTTGTCCGTCTGCACCTGCGCGCGCACCTGCCGCATATCAACGGCGGCGGTCATGGAGTTGCAGTTTACATAAATGCCCTCTGCCCCTTCTGCGATCATTTCATTGCAGAGCGCGATCATTTGCTCGGTCAATTCCTTCGGATGCAGCCGCTGCATTTGCAGCTGGATTTCGGGCGATGGGCTGGAAGCCCGCCCGATCGCGCAATGTCCGTAACGTTCCACATATTCCATACCCATGCGGGTATCCACGGGTGTTCCCGCGATTACTCCGATTTTCATATCGTCCTCCTATGTTTCTGTTTATCTGTGCAAATTTTACAACCGAATGCCGCGGGAATCAAGAGGAAAATCGCCGCGGCATGCCATGAAGCTCAAAAACGGCATATTTTGGACAAAATGTATAAATTTATATGTAGAAAGAAATAAAATTTGAAACACTCACTTTACTGTTCTACTTGACTAAAGCGTTAAAATAAGATAAACTGTTTTCAAGTAAGAAAGGGTGTGAAATTTGTATGAAGCAAGCAGAAATGCTTTTGAAAAAAGAGGAACAGGTCATTTTCAGCCTGCGGGCGTTGTTTGAACGCTACGGCTACCGAAAATTTAAGATGAGCAAGTTTGAGGAATATGATTTTTATGCGGACAACAGGAGCTTTTTGAACAGCGAAACCATTCTGACCTTCACGGGTCTGGACGGCAAGCTCTTGGCGCTCAAGCCGGATGTGACCCTTTCCATCGTGAAAAACACCAAAGGCAGTCGTGAGGCGGCAGAGCGGGTCTATTACAACGAAAATGTATACCGCGCGCGCAAGGGAGCGAGCGAATATAAGGAGATCATGCAGGTCGGGCTGGAATATATCGGCGAGGTGGACGGCTATGCCACGCTGGAGGTGTTGCTGCTGGCGCAAAAGAGCCTGCAAGCCATCAGCGATGCCTATATACTGGATTTATCGCACATGGGCTTTGTCGCAGGGCTGATGGAGGAGCTTGCTCTGCCTTATGATCGGCAAAAGCAGCTGCTGGATTGCATCCGGGAGAAAAACGTACATGGGATTCGCGGGATATGCGCGGAGATTGCGCTTGCAGAGGATCAAGCAGAGAAGCTGGAGCGTCTGGCGAACCTTTACGGCAGTCTGGATGAGACTTTGCCGCAGGCGAGGGCGCTTTGCTGCAATGCCAAAATGGAGCAGGCGGTGCGGGAGCTGGAGGAAATTCTGCGCTGTCTGAAAATCAGCGGCAGGGAACAGAATGTCAATCTCGATTTCTCCATCGTAAATGATATGGATTACTACACAGGTATTATTTTCAAAGGCTTTATCCAAGGCGTGCCGAGCAGCATCCTCAGCGGCGGCAGATATGATAATCTGTTGCGCAAGCTGGGCAAGGATGCGGATGCCATCGGCTTTGCGGTCTATCTGGATCTGCTGGAACGCTTCGATTCCAAGGAGAAGGAATACGATGTGGATACGCTGCTACTCTATGAGGATGGGGCAGATGTGGCGGCTTTGGCAAAGGCAGTGCAGATGCTGACCGATAACGGGCAAAGCGTACTGGTGCAGAGAAAAAATACAGGAAATGTGAAGTATAAGCAGCTGCTTAGCATGAAGGATAGGGGGCTTGAGATCGTTGCGGAACTGGATTAACATTGCGCTGCCAAAGGGCAGGCTGGGCGAGAAGGCATATGATATTTTTGAATCGATCGGCTATGGCTGTCCTGCCATTCATGAAGGCGGCAGGAAGCTGATTTTTGAGAATGAGGAGAACGGCGTGCGCTATTTCTGGGTGAAGCCATCGGATGTGGCGGTCTATGTGGAGCGCGGCGCGGCGGATGTCGGCGTGGTCGGCAAGGATATCCTTTTGGAGCAGTCCTCCGATGTTTATGAGCTGCTGGATCTGGGCATGGGCAAATGCCGCATGGCTGTGGCAGGCGTGAAGGGGGCGCGTCCCGATGCGGAGCATACTCTGCGCGTGGCAACGAAATTCCCTAATATTGCAAAGGAATTTTACAGAAAGCAAAGCCGCGAAATCGATATTATCGAGCTGCACGGCTCCATCGAGATCGCCCCGATTTTGAAGATGAGCGATGTCATTGTGGATATCGTGGAGACGGGAACGACGCTGAAGGAGAACGATCTGGAGGTGCTGGAGACGATCGTGCCGATCAGCGCGCGCCTGATTGCGAATAAGGCAAGCTACAAATTCAATAACGGGCAGATTCGGGAGCTATGCGAGCGGATCGCGCAAAATTTGGAGAACACGGGCAAATAAAGGAGGGCATTATGGAACATTTGGAGATGGTAGCAACGTACGATTTTCGTGGGGAGGTCGGTGTGATGTTTCAGGAATATATGGATATGCTCATCAAGGGAGATCCTTCTATTTTGGAATATCTGCAAATCCAAAATTACGAGCAGGAATTGACGCATCTAGAGCAAAAATACGGCATGCCGGAGGGCAGATTCTATCTGGCTTATTGGGACGAAAAGCCGGCGGGCTGTATTGCCCTGCGCAAGCTAAACGATAGGCAATGCGAGCTGAAGCGGCTGTATGTGCGTCCTGCTTTTCGGGGGAAAAAGCTCGGCAGGGCGATGACCGAGCGGATTCTGCGGGATGCAAAGGAGATCGGCTATGCGGAGATCCTGCTGGATACCATGCCGTTTCTGCAAAACGCGATTCGGCTGTATCGAGAGCTGGGTTTTTCTGAAATTCCCTGTTATAACGATAGTCCCTTGGATTCCACCATTTTTATGAAGCTGAAATTGGATGAGGTGAAAGTATGATTCAAACCTATGCCTATCGGGATGTCAAAATAGAAGAAATTTTTGCGCGTGAGGAAGAAAAAAATACCGTTGCCGATGCAGTCGCGGAAATTATCGCAGATGTGCGCAAAAACGGCGACGCCGCCCTTCGGCGATACGCCGAGAAATTTGACGGCGCTGCTCCGGATGCCTTTGAGGTGTCCGCAGAGGAGAGAAAGGCGGCGTTTGCGGCGGCAGACCCGCGGTTCATCGAGATTTTGCGGGAGGCAGCGGCACATATCCGCGCCTTCCATGAAAAGCAGAAGCGGACGGATTTTGTGCTGACGGAGCGCGAGGGCGTTGTGCTGGGGCAGAAAATCATCCCGTTGGATCGGGTGGGGCTGTATGTCCCCGGTGGGACGGCAAGCTACCCTTCCACCGTTCTGATGGACTGCATTCCGGCAAAAATCGCGGGGGTGCGGGAGGTCTGCATGGTCACGCCCGCGAAGGAGGGCAGACTGAATCCCGACATCATTGCGGCGGCGGAGATTGCGGGGGTCGACCGCATTTTCAAGATCGGCGGCGCACAGGCGGTGGCGGCGCTGGCTTATGGGACGGAAAGCATCCCCCGCGTGGATAAGATCGTCGGTCCGGGCAATGCCTTTGTCGCGGAGGCGAAAAAGCAGGTTTTCGGGCGGGTTTCCATCGATATGATTGCGGGGCCGAGCGAAATCCTCGTCATTGCGGATAGAAATTCGGATGCGACGGTCGTTGCGGCGGATTTGTTATCTCAGGCGGAGCATGACAAGATGGCGTCTGCGGTTTTGGTGACGGAAAGCGAAGCCTTGGCGCGGGCAGTGTCGGCAGAATTGGAGCGGCAGATTCCCCTTCTGCCAAGAGCGGAAATTGCGCGGGCATCCATCGACAATCACGGAAAAATCATACTGGTAAAGGATATCGCGCAGGCCATTGCAGTCTCCAATGAGATTGCACCGGAGCATCTGGAGCTTTGTGTGGACGAACCGTTCCGCTATCTGGCGGAGATTCGCCATGCAGGCTCGATTTTCCTCGGCAGAAATGCTCCAGAAGCCTTGGGGGATTATTTCGCCGGACCGAATCACACCCTGCCGACAAGCGGGACGGCGCGTTTCTCCAGCCCCTTGGGCGTGGATGATTTCGTGAAGCGTTCCTCCTTTACCTATTACACAAAGGACGCGCTGGCGGCAGAAGCGGACAAGATTGCCTTTTTCGCCCGCAGAGAGGGCTTGGAGGCACACGCGCACTCGGCATTGGTGCGTAAGGATAAGGAGGTGCTGCAGTGAGCAGATTTATGAGTCCGCGCTTTGCGGATTTGGAAGCATATACTCCTGGCGAACAACCGCAGGATCAGCAGTATGTTAAGCTGAATACGAATGAATCGCCTTACCCGCCCTCACCGGAGGTGATCGCGGCGATTTCCGCGGCGGAGACAGCAAAGCTGAATCTTTATCCCGACCCGACGGGCAGGGTGTTGAAGGAAAAGCTGGCGGCGCTGTATGGCGTGAAGGCGGAAAATGTTTTTCTTTCCAATGGCTCGGATGATATTTTGAATTTTGCATTCATGGCATTCTGCGACGGCGAAAGGGGCGCGGCTTTTCCGGAGATTAGCTATGGCTTTTACCCCGTTTATGCCGACTTGTACCATGTGGATCACGTGAAAATTCCGCTGAAATCGGATTTTGGCGTGGATTATCGGGATTATTGCGGCATCGGCAGAATGGTCGTGATCGCCAACCCGAATGCTCCGACTGGCATGGAAATCCCCCTCGCGGAAATTGAGGAAATTTTGAAAACGAATCCCGATCAGATCGTGCTGATCGATGAGGCATATGTGGATTTCGGCGGCACAAGCTGCGTCGATCTGGTGTACCGTTATGATAACCTGCTGGTCGTGCAGACCTATAGCAAGTCCCGCTCTCTGGCGGGGGCGCGGCTGGGCTTTGCCATCGCCAATGCGGAGATCATCGCAGATTTGGAGAAGATCAAATATTCCACGAATCCCTACAACATCAATCGTCTGACGCTGCTGGCGGGCGAGGCGGCAGTGGACAGCCATGCCTATTATGTGGAAAATGCCAAGAAAATCGCCGAAACGAGGGAATGGACAACGGCGAAGCTGCGCGAGCTGGGCTTTACCGTGCTGGATTCCAAGGCGAATTTCATTTTTGCAAAGAGTGGTGCCGTCAGCGGCAGAGCGATGTATGAAAAATTAAAGAAAAAAGGCGTTCTGGTGCGCTTTTGGGGCAAGGAAAAGATCGAGGATTTCCTGCGCATCACCATCGGTACGCCAGAGCAAATGAAGATATTGTTGGAGAAAACCGAGGAAATTTTACGGGAGGGGGAGCAGCATGAGAAGCAGTGAGATCATTCGAAAAACGGCAGAAACGGACATCCGCCTGTCCCTCTCCTTGGACGGCACGGGAAAAAGCAGCATCCGCTCAGGGGTCGGCTTTCTCGACCATATGCTGACCCTGTTCGCCAAGCATGGCAGGTTTGATTTGGAGCTTGTCTGCCATGGCGATACCGAGGTGGACGATCATCATTCCGTGGAGGATATCGGGATTTGTCTGGGGCAGGCTTTTGCCGAAGCGCTGGGCGAGGGCAGAGGGATCGCCCGCTATGGTGATATTACCCTGCCGATGGATGAAGCCCTGATTCTGGCGGCGGTCGATCTCGGCGGCAGGAGCCATCTGGAATATGGCTTGCAAATCCCGACGGAAAAAGTCGGCACCTTTGATACGGAGCTGGTGGAGGAATTTTTCATTGCCTTCGTGCGCCACGCAAAAATGAATCTGCATCTGATGCAGCTGCGCGGCAGAAATTCCCACCATATTATAGAGGGCGCGTTCAAGGCTGTGGCGCGTGCGCTGGCGAAGGCGGCGGCGGTGCAGCAGGCGTATGCGGATGAAATTCCGTCCACAAAGGGGGTGCTTTGATGATTGCGATTATCGATTATGGCGTGGGGAATCTTTTTTCCCTGCAAAGCTCCCTGAAATTTATCGGGGCGGATGCGAAGGTGACGAAGGATATTGCCGAAATTCAGGCGGCGGAGCGCATCATACTGCCCGGCGTGGGGGCGTATGCGGATGCGGCGGAAAAGCTGCGCCAAAGCGGCATGGAGCGTGTTGTATTGGAGGAAGCGGCGAAGGGCAAGCCCCTGCTCGGCATCTGTTTGGGGATGCAGCTTCTTTTGGAGAAGAGCTATGAATATGGCGAGCACAAGGGCTTGGGGCTGATCCCCGGCAGCGTGAAGCCGATTGCGCCTATGATCGGGGCAGGCTTGAAAGTGCCGCAGATCGGCTGGAATGCGCTGATCTTTCCTAAGGAACGGGAGAAATCCAAGCTGTTCCGCTATATCGATGAGGGAGATTGTGTATACTTTGTGCATTCTTACGCAGGCGTGGACTGTGATGCCTTTGTCTCCGCGCGGACGGAATACGGCGCACTTTTGACCGCCGCCGTGGAGCGCGGCAATGTATACGGTACACAATTTCATCCCGAAAAAAGCGGCGAGGTCGGGCTGAAAATTTTGCGGGCATTTTGTGAATTGTAAGGGGGGAGTTCGATGGAGTTATTTCCCGCGATTGATTTGATTGACGGCTGTGCAGTGCGTCTGGTGAAGGGCGATTATGCGCAGAAAACGATATACAGCGAGCATCCTGCGGAGGTGGTGCGCTCCTTTGCAGCGGCGGGGGCGAAGTATCTGCACGTTGTCGATCTGGAAGGGGCGAAGGATGGCGGCACGCCCAATCTGGAAACCATCCGCACGATCGCGCAGGAGAGCGGGCTGCTGGTCGAGGTCGGCGGCGGCATCCGTTCCGAGGAGGTCATCAGGACCTATCTGGATGCAGGCGTTTTCCGTGTGATATTGGGGACGGCGGCGGTGCAGAAGCCTGATTTTCTGGCGGAAATGGTGCAGAAATACGGCGAAAGGATTGCGGTCGGCGTGGATATTCGAGATGGTAGGGTTGCCATTAAGGGCTGGACGGAGCTTTCTGAGGAAAGCTGCTTCGCCTTCTGCGAGAAGCTGCAAAAAATCGGCGTGAAAACCATCATCTGCACTGATATTTCTAAGGATGGACTGCTTTCCGGCATAAATTTGGAATTATACCGGCAGCTTTCCGAAAAATGCAGCGTGGACATCGTTGCCAGCGGCGGCGTGACGACGTTGGAGGATGTGAAACGACTGTCTGAGATGGGGCTTGCCGGTGCGATTCTGGGCAAGGCGCTCTATACGGGAAATCTCGACCTTGCGGCGGCTGTGGTGCTCACGAAGGAGGGAAGCGAATGATTACAAAAAGAATCATCCCCTGTCTGGATGTGAAGGACGGCAGAGTGGTCAAGGGGGTCAAATTTGAGGGACTTTCGGACGTTTCCTCGCCCGTAGAGCTGGGAAAATATTACAGCGACTGCGGCGCGGATGAACTGGTTTTTTATGATATCACGGCATCGGCGGAGGGCAGAGCCTTGTTCACCGACATTCTGACGGAGGTTGCGCGGAATATTTTTATCCCGCTGACGGTCGGCGGCGGCATCAACACGCTTGCGGATTTTGACCGCGTGCTCAAATGCGGCGCGGATAAGGTCAGCGTGAACAGCGGCGCGATCAAAAATCCGAAGCTGATCGAAGAAGCGGCGCAGAAATACGGCAATCAATGTGTGGTGCTTTCTGTGGATGTCAAGCGCGTGGACGGGAAGTTTATGGCCTTCGCCAAGGGCGGCAGAGAAAATACGGGCATGGAGGCACTGCCTTGGATCAAACGCTGCGTGGAGATGGGCGCGGGCGAGGTTGTAGTCAACAGCATCGACACGGACGGTGTGAAGCAGGGCTTCGATTTGGAGCTGCTGAAGGAGATCTGCGCCTTGGTGCATGTGCCCGTGGTGGCATCGGGCGGCGCGGGGAGCATCGAGGATTTTGTGACGCTCTTCCGGGAAATCCCAGATATTGACGCGGGTTTGGCAGCATCTATCTTCCATTTTGGCGAGGTGCAGATCGCCGCGCTGAAGGATCGCTTGGCAGAGGATGGCATTATCGTCCGCAGAACGGGAAAGGAGTCTTTGTTATGCTGAATATAGAGGAATTGCGCTTTGACGAAAAGGGGCTGATCCCCGCCGTCGTTGTGGATGCGTACAGCAAAAAGGTGCTGACTGTGGCATATATGAATCGGGAAAGCCTTGCCATCAGTATGAAGGAGGGCAGAACCTGCTTTTGGTCGCGCTCGCGCGGGGAGCTTTGGCGCAAGGGCGAGACGAGCGGAAATGTGCAGCATATTGTTTCCATTACGGCGGATTGCGACCGCGATGCGCTGACGGTGGAGGTCGTAAAGGAAGGTCCCGCCTGCCATCTGGGGACGGAATCCTGTTTTTCCGATTTGGTTTATCAGAATCCTGCGCATCCTTCTTTTTCCATAGATGGGCTGATGGAAATACTGGAGGGCAGAAGGGCGGAGAAGCCCGAAGGCTCTTATACGACCTATCTCTTTGAGAAGGGGCTGGATAAAATTCTGAAAAAGGTCGGCGAGGAATCCGCGGAGGTCATCATTGCGGCAAAGGCGGAGGACAGAGCCGAAACCATTTATGAAATTGCAGATCTTGCGTATCATGTGATGGTGCTGATGGTGGAGCAGGGCATTTCCTTGGAGGATGTCCGCAAGGAGCTGGCGAGCAGGCATGTGATCGACCATAAGGTCAAGCAGGAGAAAATGACGAAATAAGTCGGTGGCAAAAAGGAACATACAGACACATATAGATTTCAGAAATTGCTGTAAATTTGCGATTTGTGAGGTTTATATGTGTTTTTTTATGCTTTCGATATGTGCGATGGTACAGATTTATCTTTTCTTCATAAAATTTTCATAATTTTGGAACGCATCTGGAACGCAAATGCCCCATCTGCGGAACAGCGAGCCGATATAATCAATCCTGACAGGCGAGAGGAACGACCTGAAAAAAACATTCGGAGGTAGAATATGACTTATTTTAATAGTATTGCAAACATTGTTTCCAAGCGCACGGGCTGTGACATTTCCACAATTAAGCCGGAGAGCAGGTTCTCCGATTTGGGCATTGATTCTCTGGATACGGTGGAGCTTTTGATGAGTCTGGAGGATCAGATCGGCATTGAGATCGAATTAGACCAAAAGGTTGAGACAATCGGAGAGTTGGACAAATTCATTCAGAGCAAGAAGGGTTGATGTCATGATTCAGTCGGTTATTTGCGATATGCTGGGGATTCGCTATCCCGTGTTTCAGGGCGGCATGGCGTGGATCGCGGACGGCAGGCTGGCGGCGGCTGTCTCCAATGGCGGCGGGCTTGGCATCATCGCGGCGGGAAATGCGCCGGGGGCATATGTCCGCGAGCAGATTCAAGCGGCAAAAGCCCTGACCGATCAGCCCATCGGCGTGAATATCATGCTGCTCAGTCCCTTTGCGGATGAGGTTGCGGAGGTCGTTGCGGAGGAAAAGATTGCGGTCGTGACAACGGGCGCGGGCAATCCTTCCAAATATATGAAAAAATGGCTTGATGCAGGCATCAAGGTGATCCCTGTTGTGGCATCTGTTGCGCTGGCGAAGAAAATGACCCGCCTTGGCGCGTCCGCCCTCATCGCGGAGGGCGGAGAGAGCGGCGGTCACGTCGGCGAATTGACGACGATGGTGCTTGTGCCGCAAATTTGCGATGCGACTGACCTGCCCGTTATCGCCGCAGGCGGCATTGCGGATGGCAGAGGGGTCGCGGCGGCGTTTATGCTGGGGGCTTGCGGCGTGCAGATGGGAACGCGTTTTCTGAGCGCGGAGGAATGTACGATCCATCCCGTCTACAAGGAAAATATCCTGCAGGCGAACGACCTTTGCACGATGGTGACGGGCAAGCGGCTCGGCCATCCCGTCAGAAGCCTGCGCACGCCCTTTGCAAGGGCATATGTCAAGGCGGAGTACAGCAGCATTTCCGATGAGGAATTGGAAGAGATGGCGACGGGCGCATTGCGGCTTGCAGTGCAGGAGGGCGATTTGGTGAATGGCTGCTTCCTGTCCGGGCAGATTGCCGCGCTGGTCAAAAAGGAGCAGCCTGCCGCAGAAATTATTCGAGAGGTGATGGAGGGGGCGGAGCCACTCCTTCTGAGGGCAAATCAATGGGTAAAATAGCATTTGTTTTTTCCGGTCAGGGGGATCAATTCCCCGGCATGGGAAAGGAATTATATGAAACGGAGGCGGCGGCGAAGCGGATTTTTGTGCTCTGCGATGCCATCCGTCCCGGAACGTCCGCGCAGTGCTTTGCGGGCAGCGCAGAGGAGCTTTCCGAAACGAGGAACACACAGCCCTGCCTATTCGCCATGGAATTGGCGGCGGCGAGTGTACTGCGTGAGAAGGGCGTCACGCCCGATGCAGTGGCAGGCTTTTCGCTCGGAGAGGTGGTCGCGGCAACATTTGGCGGCGTATTCTCCGATGAAACGGGCTTTCGCTTGGTATGCAGACGCGGAGAGTTGATGCAGCGGGAGGCGGAGAAGCACGATACTGCCATGGCGGCGGTTCTCAGGCTGACGGCGGAGCAGGTGCAGGAGCTTTGCGGACACTACGCGGCGATGTATCCCGTGAATTTCAACTGCCCCGGTCAGATCAGCGTTTCCGGGCTTTCCGCGGAGATGAAGGACTTTTTTGCAGAGGTTCGGGCGGCTGGCGGCAGGGCGCTGCCAATCAAGGTCAAGGGCGCATTTCATTCGCCCTTCATGCAGCCTGCCGCGCAGGCTTTCGCAGAGGAATTGGAGCGAACAGAATGGCAAAAGCCAAGCATCCCGCTCTATTCCAATCTGACGGCGGAGCCGTACGGCGCGGATGTCGTGGATTTGCTTTCGCGGCAGATTTGCAGTCCCGTGCAGTGGGAGAGAAGCATCCGTAATATGATTGCCGCCGGGGTGGATACCTTTATTGAGATCGGTCCGGGCAAAACGCTGGTGAACATGATCCGAAAAACGGACGCGAACGTGAAGGCAATGACCTTTGCGGAAGCCTTAACGGAGGTGGAGAAATGTTAGAAGGGAAGGTTGCAGTCGTTACAGGCGGTTCGCGCGGCATCGGCGAAGCCATCGCCGAACAGCTTGCCGCATTCGGTGCGCAGATTGCCATCATTTATGCGGGGCGCGAGGCTGCCGCAAGGGCGGTGTGCGAGAGATGCCGAGAGAAATACGGCGTGCAGGCACATGCATATCAATGCGATGTGGCGGATTTTGCCGCAACAAAGGAAGTGACCGCGAAAATCAAGGCGGACTTCGGTACAGTGCATATTCTGGTGAACAATGCCGGCATCACTCGCGATGGTCTGCTTGCCATGATGAAGGAGGAAGACTTCGACGCGGTTCTGGATACCAACCTCAAGGGCGCGTTCCACATGATTCGGCATATGACAAGACTGTTTATCGCAAATCGCGAGGGCTGCATCATCAATATTTCCTCTGTTTCCGGGCTGATGGGAAATGCGGGGCAGTGTAATTACGCCGCATCGAAGGCTGGGCTGATCGGGCTGACGAAATCGGTCGCAAGGGAGCTTGCGCCGAAGGGCATTCGCTGCAATGCGGTCGCGCCGGGCTTTATCGCAACGGATATGACGGAGCAGCAGACGGAAAATCCTCTGCTGGGGCAGATTCCCCTCGGCAGGATGGGCAAAGCGGAGGATGTTGCGCAGGCGGTGGCTTATCTGGCGATGGCGGAATACGTCACCGGGGAGGTTCTTCGCGTGGACGGCGGCATGGCGATGTAAGGAGGATAGGATGAGAGAAAACAGACGTGTGGTCGTCACCGGACTGGGGGCGGTCACTCCACTTGGAAATAACGTGAGCGAAACATGGGAGGGCTTGAAAAGCGGCAAAAACGGCATTGCTCCCATCACGCTTTTTGATACGGAAAAATTTAAGGCAAAGCTGGGCGCGGAGGTCAAGGGCTTTGATCCCAAGGACTATCTGGAGGTCAATGACGCTCTGCGTACCGACCGCTGTGCGCAGCTTGCCGTGGCTGCGGCGCAGCAGGCTGTGCAGGAAAGCGGCATAGAGGGGACGCTTGCACCGGAGCGTTTCTCCGTGCTCTTCGGTAGCGGTATCGGCGGTATCAATACCTTTGAAACGGAGCATACCAAGCTGCTGGAGAAAGGTCCCAGACGGGTTTCGCCGCTGTTTGTGCCGATGATGATTGGAAACATGGCGGCGGGGCTGATTGCCATTCGGCATGACTGCCGCGGCTCGGCTATGCCGGCAGTGACGGCCTGCGCATCCGGTTCCAATGCCATCGGCGAGGCAATGCGCCTGATTCGTCATGGCTATGCGGATGCAGTCATCACGGGCGGCGCGGAGGCGGCTATCGTGCCTTCGGCGGTTGCGGGCTTTGTCAATATGCAGGCGCTGTCTACTTCAGCCGACCCGAATGCAGCCTCTCTGCCCTTTGATCGGCGCAGGGACGGCTTTGTGGTCGGCGAGGGGGCTGTGGCTCTGATTTTGGAGGAATATGAACACGCAAAGGCGCGCGGAGCGAAGATTTATGGCGAGGTATGCGGCTACGGCTCGACCTGCGACGCCTACCACATCACCTCCCCGCATCCGCAGGCGCGCGGCGGCGCAAGGGCCATGCTGGATGCCATGCGGGAGGCGGGCTATACCGCGCAGGATCGCGTATACATCAATGCGCACGGCACGGGAACGCCCATGAATGACCGCGTGGAGACATTGGCGATCAAAACGGCGTTCGGCGAGGATGCCGCAAAAGCCGCCTATATTAGCTCCACAAAGTCTATGACGGGGCATATGCTGGGGGCGGCAGGGGCGATTGAAGCCCTGGCCTGCCTGTTTGCGCTGGGAGAGGGCACTCTCCCGCCCACAATCAATTTGCAGGAGCAGGATGAGGATTGTGACCTGAATTATGTACCGAATACGGCGATCCGCGCGGATATCACGCTGGCATTGTCCAATTCGCTGGGCTTCGGCGGTCATAATGCCTGCCTTGCGTTCAGGAAGGTGTCGTCGAATGAATGAAGCAGAAATTCGTAAATATGCTGCGCTGATGCAGGAGTTGGGGCTGACCGGGCTGGAAATTACAGATGAGAAAAACAGAGTGCGTCTGGAACGCAATGAAGTGGCGCAGGTCAAGGAAACGGTCTATGCCGTGCCCGATGCAATTCCGCAGGCGCAAACGGAGACGAAAAATGAGATCAGCGTCCTCTCGCCCATCGTAGGCGTGTTTTATGCCGCGCCGACCGAAAATGCAGCGTCCTATGTTTCCGTCGGCGATCCGGTGAAAAAGGGGCAGGTTCTCTGCATCGTGGAGGCGATGAAGCTGATGAATGAAATCACGGCGGAAGAGGATGGGATTATTTCCGAAATCTGCGTGACGAATGGGCAGGTCGTGGAATATGGCACGGAGCTGTTCCGACTGAAGAGGTAACAATATGAATCGAGAAGAAATCATGAAAATATTGCCGCACAGAGATGCCATGCTGCTTCTGGATGATGCGGAGCGGCAGGGGGAGCTTGCCATCGGGCATTATACCGTGCGGGGGGATGAATTTTTCCTGCAGGGGCATTTTCCGGGCAATCCCATCGTCCCCGGCGTGATCCTCTGTGAGATCATGGCGCAGTCGGCCTGCGTATTGCTGCAGGATAGGATGCGCGAGGGCGATCTGCCTGTGTATACCGGGCTGAATGCCGTAAAATTCCGTTCTCCCGTCAAGCCGGGGGATACGATCGAAACCAAATGCCGCATCAAGCGGGCGAAGCATCCCTTCTATTTTGCGGAGGGGACGGCAAGCGTTGGCGAGCGGCTTTGCGTTTCGGCAGAATTTTCCTTTGCGATTACAGGAGTATAAAAGATGTTTTCAAAAATTTTAATTGCAAACCGCGGCGAAATCGCCGTGCGTATCATCCGCGCCTGCAAGGAGATGGGCATTGCCACGGTGGCGGTCTATTCCGAAGCGGATCAGAATGCGCTGCACGTTGCCCTTGCCGACCAAAGCTATTGCATCGGCGGCGCGGAGCCTGCGCAAAGCTATCTGAATGAAACGCAGATCATCAGCGCGGCCATGCTGGCAGGCGCACAGGCTATCCATCCAGGCTATGGCTTTCTCTCTGAGAATGCGCATTTTGCAAGGCTTTGCCGCAAAAACGGTCTGGTTTTCATCGGACCTGAGCCGGACAGTATGGAACGTTTGAGCGACAAGGCGATGCTCAAGGAGCTGATACAGCATACTGGGTTGCCCGTCATTCCCGGCACAAAAGCCGTCGCATCCGTGGAGGAAGCGAAGGCGGAGGCGGCAAAGCTCGGCTATCCCGTTATGCTCAAGGCTTGCGCGGGCGGCGGCGGACGCGGCATTCGCCTGATCCATGCATCGGAGGAATTGGAGGACGCCTATCTGCAGGCGACAAGCGAAGCGCGTGCAGCCTTTGGCGATGGCAGTGTGTATCTGGAAAAATACATTTTCCCCGCAAGGCATATCGAATTGCAGATTCTTGCGGATGAACACGGAAATGTGGTCTGCCTTGGCGAGCGCGACTGCTCCTTGCAGCGCAGAAACCAAAAGCTGCTGGAGGAAACGCCCTCCCCTGCCGTCGATGAGGAGCAGAGAGGGAGGATCATGGCGCTTGCCGTGGATGCGGTCAAGCAGATCGGCTATGTGGGTGCGGGTACGCTGGAATTTCTGTTGGATCGGGCGGGAAATTTCTGGTTTATGGAAATGAATGTTCGCTTGCAGGTGGAGCATTGCGTAACGGAAATGCTGACGGGTTTTGATCTTGTCAAATGGCAGATCCGCATTGCGGCGGGCATTCCCCTGAATTTTACGCAGGAGGATATCCGCATACAAGGCTCTGCGATCGAATGCAGGATCAATGCGGCAAGCTGCGGCAGATTGGAGCTGCTGCATGTGCCGGGCGGACCCTCCGTGCGCTTTGATACCGCTCTGCTGGAGGGGATGCGCATCCCGCCGTATTATGATCCCCTCATCGGCAAGCTGATCGTTTATGCGAAAACAAGAGAGGAAACCCTGCGGAAAATGCGTGCCGCCCTCTGCGAACTGGTGATCGATGGGATCTCGACCAATATCGAGGAACAGCTGCGGATCGTGGAGGATGAACGCTTCATTTCCGGGGAGTATGATTTGGCTTTTATGGGAAACAGGTGATAACATGGCATTTATGCGCTTTTTGAAACCAAAAAACAAGCTGGAGGAGGGCGGTCGCAGCGCAGCCCCCGCGCAGAGCGGCGCGGACGAGCCGGAACGGACCTGCCCGAACTGCCGCAAGGACATCCCCCTGAGCCGCCTGCGGGCGAACCTTTTGGTTTGCTCCTGCGGGCATCATTTTCGGATGAAGGCGCGGCGGCGCATCCGCTGTATCGCCGATCATGGCAGCTTTCAGGAGCTGTTCGGCGGCATTATCGGGGGCGATCCCCTGCATTTTCCGGGCTATCCCGACAAGCTGGAAGCCGTCCGCGCGGCAAGCGGCGAGGAAGAAGGCGTGATCTGTGGCACAGCCTCTATCAGCGGGAAGAAATGCTGTCTTTTTGTCATGGAGCCATCCTTTATGATGGGTAGCATGGGCAGTGCGGTCGGAGAGAGGATTACCTCTCTGTTTGAATATGCCGTGCAGAACCGTCTGCCAGTGGTCGGTTTTACGGTATCGGGCGGGGCGCGGATGCAGGAGGGGTTGCTCTCCCTCATGCAGATGGCAAAGACCAGCGCCGCCGTTAAACGCCACAGCGATGCAGGGCTGCTCTATATTGCCGTCCTGACCGACCCGACAACGGGCGGCGTGAGCGCCAGCTTCGCCATGGAGGCGGACATCATTCTGGCAGAGCCGGGCGCAACGATCGGCTTTGCGGGCGCACGTGTGATCGAGCAGACCACCAAAAAAGCATTGCCGGAACGCTTCCAGAAGGCAGAATTCGTTCTGGAGCATGGCTTTATCGACAGCATCGTCAGCCGCCCGGAACAGAGAAACTATCTGGGGGAGTTACTCAGGCTGCATGAAGGGAGGGCGATGCCATGAATGAAACGGCATACGAACGGGTGAAGCTCGCCCGCGACAATAAACGCCCTACGGGGCTGGATTATATCAGCAATATTTTTGAGGGATTTCTGGAATTTCACGGTGACCGCCGCTATGCTGACGACCCTGCAATCGTCGGCGGAATCGCCGGATTGGGCGATATGCCCGTTACGGTGATTGCCATGGAAAAGGGGCATAGCGCAAAGGAGCGCAGCTATCGCAACTTTGGCGCACCCAACCCGGAGGGCTATCGCAAGGCATTGCGCCTGATGAAGCAGGCGGAAAAATTCGGCAGACCGATCATCTGTTTGGTGGATACCTCCGGGGCATATTGCGGCATCGGCGCGGAGGAACGCGGGCAGGGGCAGGCGATTGCCGAAAACCTGATGGAGCTTTCTACCCTCTGCGTGCCGATCCTTTCCATATTGATCGGCGAGGGCGGCAGCGGCGGCGCATTGGCGCTTTCGGTCGCAGATCAGGTCTGGATGCTGGAAAATGCGGTCTATTCGGTCATTTCCCCGGAGGGCTGCGCAAGCATTCTCTGGAAGGATGCATCCAAGGCGAAGCAAGCGGCAGATTGCCTGAAGCTGACTGCGGAGGATGCAAGGGAGCTTGGCATCATCGAGCGTATCCTGCCCGAAAGGGAGCTTGGGAAAAAGGAATTTTACGACCATATCCGCGCCCTGCTGCTGCAGGAGATCCATACGCTCAATCAGGATATGGATCTGATCGGGAAGAGATACGAACGCTTTCGCCGCATCGGTTCTTGGTCGGAGAAAAAGGAGTCGCTATGAGTATTTATCAACAATTTTGCCATGAGCATCTGGATGAGCAGGGCAGACTGCAAAGGCTGACGCTGGAGTATCCCGTAAATTTCAATTTCGGCTATGACGTCGCGGACCGGCTGGCGGAGCAGTCTCCACAGGAGCGTGCGCTTGTTTGGTGCAACGCGGAGGGAGAAGAACGTGTTTTCTCCTTTGCGGATATCAAAAAATACAGCAATCGGATGGCGAATGTACTTCTTGCGGCGGGGATCGGGCGCGGCGACCGCGTTATGCTGATCCTCAAGCGCCATTATGAATATTGGTTCGCCGCCATCGCGCTGCATAAGCTGGGTGCGGTCGTGATTCCTGCGACGCATATGCTGACGGTGAGCGACCTTGCCTATCGCATCCGCGCCGCCAAGGCAAAGGCGATCATCTGCACGGCGCAAAATGCTGTACCGCAGAAGGTGCGGGCGGCTCTGGCGCAGTGCGAACGCTCTGCGATGCTCTGGTGCGTACAGGCAGAGCAGGAGGGTTTTGCAAATCTGACTGTTGCCATGGAGCATGCAAGCGAAGCATTTCCGCGTATCCCCACATTGGCGACAGACCCGATGCTGCTCTACTTCACCTCCGGTACGACCGGTCAGCCCAAGGGTGTGATCCATGATCATACCTATCCGCTGGCGCATATCGTAACCGCGAAATATTGGCAGCAGGCGGAGGAGGGCGGTCTGCATTTCACCGTCGCGGAAACGGGCTGGGCGAAGGCATCCTGGGGCAAGCTCTACGGACAATGGCTGGTTGGCAGCGCGGTTATGGTCTATGATTTTGACCATTTCGAGCCGAAGCAGCTGACACAGATCATCAACCGTTATGGCGTGACCTCCTTTTGTGCGCCGCCGACGGTGTATCGCTATCTGGTGCGCAAGGGCATCCCCGCCATGCCGACCCTCAGACACGCATCGACCGCAGGCGAGATGCTTGCGCCAGAGGTCTTTCGTAAGTTTACCGAGAGCACGGGGCTTGCGCTCTGCGAGGGCTACGGGCAGACCGAAACGACTCTTCTGCTGGCGAATTTCAAGGGGAATGCGGTCGTGGAGGGTTCGATGGGAACGCCTTCCCCTTTTTACGATATCGCGCTTTACGGCAAGGACGGCAAGCCCGTCGGCGTGGGGGAGATCGGAGAGGTGGTTGTGATCCCCTCTGAAAAGGGCAGACAGCCCGGTATTTTCACGGCTTATCTCGATCATGCGGAGCAATATCGGCATGTCTGGCGCGGCGGCGTATACCACACGGGCGATGCCGCCTATGTGGATGCGGATGGGCGATATTGGTTTCATGGGCGCTTTGACGATATCATCAAGACGGGCGGTTTCCGTGTCGGACCGTACGAGGTGGAAAATGTGCTGATGGAGCACCCTGCTGTTTTGGAATGCAGTGCGATTGGCGTGCCCGATGCGCTGCGCGGACAGGCGATCAAGGCGGTTATCGTATTGGGCGCAGGCTATGCCCCGGACAACGCGCTTGCGCTGGAAATCAAGGAATTTTGTAATCAAAGGCTCGCGGAATATAAGTGGGTGCGGCTGGTGGAATTTGTGGAGCAAATGCCGAAAACCATCAGCGGAAAGATTCGGAAGACCGCCCTGCGCGGAGAGAGCTGAAAAAATTGTGATAGATGGGATTGCCGACGCAATGATCGGTGATCCCTTTTTGTGCAGTGCAGAGAAAATGGGGGGCGACGGAAAAGTCTTTCCTATGGCTTGCCTTATGCTCGCTTGACATAATGCATGACGCTTTCTAGATATGACCCGGCAGAAGCGTTCGGAGAAATTGCAGAAAATCAAAATTTTTACTGAAATCAACATGAAAAATTTGAAATAAAGGAAGAATTTGCGTATAATGGAGCATATTGTATCCCTGATGCAAGGGGAAATCTCGTGCGGTCTGCAGTACTTTTGAAAATGCATGCCTATTTCGAAAGGCATTTTTCAGCAAGGCTCTGGACTGCCAAAGGAGTTGCTGCATTACCATGAAAAATAAGCCGAAAAATCCGGAGGAAGTGCTGGCACATCAGATCAGCGGCTTTCATCAATATAGCCTGCATGACGCGATTCATTTACACTATGTCAGTCAAAACCTCTGCGCGATGCTGGGCGTCGCCGAAGGGGAGCTGCTGCATCCTGAGAGGGACCTGCTGGCGGCATTCGTGCATCCCGCCGACCGTGAGATTTATGCGGATTTTCTGCAAAAGCTGGCGGAGCGGGAGCAGACGCTGTGCGCGGAGTATCGCCTGACGAAGCGGAATGGGGCGGTCATCCGCGTGCGAAATCATGCCGTATCCGCCAAGTCGGAGGATGGCGCATTGATCGCAAGCTGCACCCTGACGGAGCTTGCGCAGAGCGGGGAGACAGACCCGGTCTTGCAATTTCTGAATGAGACAAAGTCCATTCCCTGCGGCTTTTTGCGCTATACCTGTGAGAAGCAGCCGAGGATCACCTATATCGACCCGAAAATGGCGGAGCTTTTGCGCTTTCCAAAAAAGCAGGACGGCGAAACGGAGGATCGGGAGCTGTATCTGAGCAATATTTTTCTGCTGATCCCCGTGGAGGAACGGCTCCGGTTTGCGCACTGTCTTTCCTGCGCAGATGCCACCGAAGCCCCTATTGCGGGGGAAATGACCCTGCTGCGTTGCGATGGTACACGTGCCTATGTTTTCGGCTGGATGACAAAGGTAGTCAATGCGCAGGGGGAAGAGGAATTTCAGAGCGTCTGCATGGATATGACGGAGCGGCATCATGCGCAAAAGGCGAGGGAAACGAAGCAATATCTCAAGGCGCTTGCGGATGTGTATGATGAGATTTTCGAGCTGGATCTGCGCGCGAATACCTTCAAATGCCTGCATTGCGGCGAGGATTCTGCGTTTCGGCGCTTTGAGAATATTGCCATGCAGCTGGAGGATGCCTTGGAGCGATGGCTGCTGTCCGCCGTGGAGGAAGGGCAACGGGAGCGGGTGAGGGGCTTTTTTCGGCAATTTTGCCGCAGAGAATGGCGTGAAAACGGCGCAAAGCCGCCGCAGATCACCTATTCTGCCCATGCTGCGGCTGGGCGGATTGAGCGCTGCAGCGGTATCTTCATTCAGATCGACGATGCAGTCAGCCTATATTGCTGCCGCAGGATGCAGGATGCGGGCGCGGCGGCTCTGCTGCAAAGCGAAAATGCGCAGCTCAAGGAGAATATGAAGGAGCTTGTGATACATTTTTCTGATGGCATCGCCGCATTTGAGCTTTCACCGGAGGGGCTGGTCAAGCCGCTGTATGCCAGCGAGAATGTCTGCGAATTTTTTGGCTATACGGCGGAGGAATGGCTGCCCCTGACCGAAAAATTTACCCCTTGGGAGGCATTTGTTGCCTATAGCGAGGCATCCTATGAGGATTTTGCGGCGCTGCTGAAAAATGGCGAGGCTGAATTTACCTATTTCGACTACAAAACGGAAACGGAGCATACCATCAAGGCGATCTGCTCCCGAAAAGAGCCGAATGACCATTCCTCGCGCTATGTCATGCTTTATGCCGCGGAGAAGACAGCGGACGCAGAGCCGCAGAGCCTGTCGGATTCGCGAGATGTGTTCATTCGCACCTTCGGCTATTTCGATGTGTTCGTCGGCGAAAGACCCATCGCCTTCCGCAATAAAAAATCCAAGGAGCTGCTGGCATTGCTGGTCGATCGCAAGGGCGGCTATGTGACCTCCGAGGAAGCCATTGGTTTTTTGTGGGAGGATGAAACGGTCAATTCCCTGACCCTCGCCCGATATCGCAAGGCAGCGCTTCGCCTGAAAAATACGCTGGAGGAATACGGCATTTCGGAAATCGTGGAAACGGTGGACGGAAAACGGCGCATTGCTGCGGAACGGGTACACTGCGATCTGTACCAATATCTTTCCGGGCAGGAGGAATATGCACAGCTGTTCAAGGGCAGCTATCTGACCAATTACAGCTGGGCAGAGATGACTTTGGGCGAATTGATGAGCGATGAGGGAAAAAAATAAGGATCAAAAAAATGGGGATGCTAGGCCCCCCTGAGGGTATCGACAAAGTCGACACCTAAGTCGAAATCAGGATTTCGACTTGCTTAAACAGAGGAATAAACAGACGCGTTCCATCGGCTTAAAAGCCTTGAAACTTTTTCAGCACTTTGCTTCGCAAAGCCGCCTGCGGCGGCGGGGTCTATCTTCCCCGTGCATTACTGTTTTCCTCGCCGGAAATAAATTCCGGCTGCGGATTCCAGTTGGGAAACTACTCGCCGCCCAAGAAGGGGCGGCGGGCGAAGCCCGCTTTGCGAAGCAAAGTGATGAAAACTCGTTTCCCAAACTCTTCCGCGATGTGAAAATAACTTTGTTTACAGTTTATAATGGGGGGCGGCAAGCGCCCCCTGAAAAATGGTGGATTTGGCGATGGAATGCGATGAATCAGATTACAGAGTGCTTCGCCTTACGCGATGCAGAACGTGCAGGCTGTCCGCTTAGCGACAGCTGCAGCCGTTGTTATTGCAGCCGCAGCCGTTGTTGCAGACGTTATCCGAAGCGGAATCTACATCGCAGAGCGTCGAGCCGAAAACAGGACCGAAGCCGCAGCAGGATTTCGGTTCTGTGGAGGGCGAGAAAATATCCAGCGGGAAGCGGATGTTTTCAAAGTTTGCGCAGGGATCGTTCGCATTCGCCAGAGAGGTGCAGCTCTCCGGCAGGCATCTGCCGAGGGAATTTACGACCATATTCACGGTGCGGTAGAGCTTTACGATGGTAAACAGACCGATGGTTACATTCACGGCAATGGGTGCGCCGAGAGCGGCATCGCCCGTGTTGTTGCTGCCGCAGCCGCAAGGATCACAGCCGCAGTTGCAGCTGCAAGGATTGCAGGAAGGGTAGCGCAGCTCTGCCGCCAGAGCAATAGCCTTGCCCTCTGCAACGGCGAAGGGACCGCCATTGGAATTGCCGTCTGTGAATTGATCCGTTGCGGTGGTAACGTCTGCTTCGGTAGAGCCGAACAGCGTTACCCGCAGATTATACATATTGCTTGCGGCGATGCAACCGATGAAGCAGCCGTCCGCGCGCCGAAATTCCAGCGTATAATCAAAAACGTATTTCAATTCCAGATCCCAGCAACCCTTCTGCAGCGGATTGGGGCGTTTGCGCAGGATCTCGATGCGGCTCAGCTCCAGATCGCGCACGCTTACATCAGCCGCATTGCAGGGCGGCACGATGATATCGCCTTCGCAGAGCATATCATTGCAGCTGGGCGCACCACTTCTTGCCGCCCGCGCAGGACCGAGCATATCGCCGGTCAGGCATTTCTGGATGCGGCACTGATCGAAGATCTTCTGTGCGATGATGCAGGTTTCCCCGGTGTTGCTGTCGGAATTGCAGCAGCCGCAGCTTCTTGCTTGCATGTCAGCCTTGTGGTCAAATTCAAAAGCTCCCATAAGACAGCCTCCTTTGATTGGTTTTTGTTCTTCTACATACTATGTAACGAGACAAAATGGGTGCCTGCGGTGAAAAAATTATTTATGTATTGGGATTAGAACAGGCTTGAGTTTCCGGGAAAAGAATGCTATACTCTGCTTAGCTTTGCCTGCATCTGGTGGGCAGGAATACTATTTTTATCGACCAAGAAAGGAATTTATCATGCGAATCGTAGCAGATACCCATACCCATTCTCTCGCCAGCGGACACGCCTACAGCACCATAGAGGAAAACATGAAATGGGCGGCAAAGAAAAAGCTGCAGCTGGTCGCGCTGACGGATCATGCGCCCGCCATGCCGCATACCACCTGTCATGCCTATTTTGCCAATCTCCATGTGCTGCCGGAGACGCTCTATGGGGTGCGTCTGCTTCGGGGCATTGAATTGAATATCATGGATTATGACGGTACGGTGGATATGGATGAGGATATTTTAGCTAAGCTGGATATCGCCATCGCCAGCCTGCATACCCCCTGCCTGACGCCGGGGAGCAAGCGGGAGAATACCAAGGCGCTACGCGGGGCGATGGAAAATCCCTATGTGGATATCATCGGGCATCCGGGCGATCCGCGCTATCCGATGGATTATGAGGAAATCTTCCGCGCGGCAGGGGCGACAAAGACACTGCTGGAGATCAATAATGCCTCGCTCGTTCCTGGCGGCTTTCGGGAGGGAAGCCGGGAGAATATTGCCTTTTTGCTGAAAAAAAGCATGGAGGAGGGGCGCGCGGTCGTGCTGGGCAGCGATGCGCATTTTTACACGGGGATTGGCGAGCTTGGCTATGTGGAGGAGCTGCTGTGGGAGCTGCAATTTCCGGAGGAATTGGTGCTCAATACGGATGTGAAGCGTTTTTTGGCGCATCTGAAGCCGAAGGCGGCGCGGCGGTGACGTTTTTTCGGCACAACTTTGGCACGTTTTGGAAAAAGCTCTTTACTTTAGCACTTTAGTATGCTAATATTAAAGGAGATTTCAGTAAGGAGAGGGTGGCGCAGCAATGAATAAAAAAATCAAAACGGAGCTGACGGATAAGCTCTTTGAATGCATACTCAGCATGGAAACGATCGAGGAATGCTATCAGCTGTTTGAGGATCTTTGCACGGTCAATGAGATTCAAGCCATTGCGCAGCGCATGGAGGTTGCGTCGATGCTGGATGCGAAGTGTACTTATGTGGAGATTGCGGAAAAAACGGGTGCGTCCACCGCAACGATCAGCCGCGTCAATCGCTGCCTGCATTATGGCACGGATGGCTATAAGCTGGCGATCGACCGTGTGAAGGAAAAGCATAAAGAGATTTCCGAGTAAATATTTCAAGTTCGAGAGGAAATCGTAAAAATGAGTACAGGGGTTGATTTCGGTAGAGCGACTTTGCCGAATCAGCCCTTCTTCTGATGGATAGAGATAGAGAGGGAAAGGAACGGGAGAGAAATGATTGGATTTGAGCAGCTCAATGAGATGCAGAAAAAGGCTGTTTTGCAGCAGGAGGGACCTGTGCTGATTCTGGCGGGGGCAGGCAGCGGGAAAACGGGCGCGCTGACCGTGCGGATCGCGCATTTGCTGGAAAGCGGCGTAAAGCCTTGGAACATCCTTGCGATCACCTTTACCAATAAGGCGGCGCGGGAGATGCGCGAGCGTGTGGAAAAGCTGGTCGGGGATGCGGCAAGGGATATGTGGATCAGCACCTTCCATTCCTCCTGCGTGCGGATTTTGCGCAGGGAAATTCAGCATCTGGGCTATGACAATCGCTTCTCCATCTATGACACGGAGGATCAGGAAAAGCTCATGCGCGAGAGCTTCAAGCGGCTGAATATGAGCACGACGGATAAGACCTTTTCCGTCAAAGGAGCAATGGCGACAATCAGCAGCCTCAAGGAGCAGATGATCAGCTGGGAGGACTACAGCCAGAGTGTAGATCAGGGGGAGATCAAGGCGGTGCGCATGGCGAAGGTGTATCAGGTATATCAGAAGCTCTTGAAGGAAAACAATGCGCTGGATTTTGACGATCTGATCTACAAAACGGTTTTGCTGTTCCGACAGTTTCCGCAGGTGCTGGAAAGCTATCAGGAACGCTTTCGCTATATCATGGTGGACGAATATCAGGATACCAACAGCAGCCAATATGAATTGGTGGCGCTTTTGGCGGCGAAATATCAGAATCTCTGCGTGGTCGGGGATGACGACCAGAGCATTTACGGCTGGCGCGGCGCGAATATCCGCAATATTCTCGAATTTGAGAAGGATTTCCCGAATACGGTAGTCATCAAGCTGGAGCAGAATTATCGCTCGACCAAAAAGATACTGGAGGCAGCGAATGCCGTCATCCACAACAATCAAAAGCGCAAGGACAAAACCCTCTGGACGGAAAACGACAGCGGCAGCATCCTTTATATGTATAAAGCGGAGAATGAGTACGATGAAGCGCGATTCGTTGCGGAAAAAATACAGGAATTGGAGAAGCAGGGCAAAACGAAAAATCAATTTGCCGTGCTTTACCGCATGAATGCGCAGTCCCGCACGGTGGAGGATATTTTCGTGAAAAAGGGCATTGCCTATCGCCTCTTCGGCGGGGTGCGCTTTTACGAGCGAAAGGAAATTCGGGATGTGCTGTCCTATCTCAAGGTGCTGGCGAACCCGGCGGATATGATCGCGCTGCGCCGTATCATCAATGTGCCGAGAAGGGGCATTGGCGAGGTTTCTCTGGATAAGCTGGCGAATTTTGCGGAGCAGCAGGGCATTTCGCTGTACGATGCCTTTGGTAGATTGGACGAGGTGACGGAGCTGAAGGCGCGGGCTGCAAAATTCCGCGAGTTTTACGAATTGATGGAGCATCTGCGGCAGGACGCAGAAAATATGCCCGTTGCGGAGCTGATCGATGCCGTAGTGAAACGGACGGGCTATTTGCAGCTTTTGATGGAGGAGGCGACTGAGGAAGCCTTGGGGCGCATCCAAAATATTGATGAATTTGTGAATAAGGCGGTCGAATACGATAAAACTACCTTAAATGAATCCGCATCGCTTGCAGGATTCTTGGAGGAGGTCGCGCTCGTTGCGGATATCGACAGCTACGCGGAGGATGAGGAGGCGGTCGCCCTCATGACGCTGCATAGCGCAAAGGGGCTGGAATTCCCCTATGTCTTCATGATTGGCATGGAGGAGGGGATCTTCCCCGGCTATCGCGCTGTGACCTATGGCGGCGAAAAGGAGATCGAAGAGGAAAGACGGCTTTGCTATGTGGGGATCACCCGCGCAAAGGAGGAATTGTTCCTTACCTATGCGAAGACCCGTATGCAGCACGGCATTCAGCAGTATAACGCGCCGTCCAGATTCCTCAAGGAGATTCCTGCGGAGCTGGTTTATCAGCCCGCGCCCAAGGTTTCCGATGCGATGAAGCGCTTCGAGAAAAAGCAGGAGACCTTCGGCATGGGCAGGAAAAACGTGACACGCCCCGTGGATCGCTTCGGCATGGTGAAGCCGGACATCCCTGCACCGAAGGATTTCAAGCTGAATTATCAGGTGGGCGATCGGGTGCGCGCCCCGAAATATGGCATCGGGACGGTCGTTTCCATACAGAATGCCGGTGCGGATTTTGAGGTTGGTGTTTCCTTTGGAGAAAAGGGGACGAAAAAATTTATGGCTCGTCTTTCCAAGCTGATCAAGGTGAGCGAATGAGCCAAAGGAGCGGGAAATGATGACTGAGAGAATGAAAACGCTGGTCGAAAGGCTGAATGAAGCCGCGCGGGCGTATTATCAGGAGGATCGGGAAATTCTTTCCAATCAGGAGTATGACGTGTTGTATGATGAGCTGGCGGCATTGGAGCGGCAGACGGGCACTATCCTTGCAAACAGCCCTACGCAGCGGGTCGGCTATGAGGTCATCAGCAAGCTGGTGAAGGTGCGGCACGACAGCCCGATCCTTTCCCTCGATAAAACGAAGGATACGGAGAAATTGGCGCAATTTCTCGGAAATCAGGAGGGGATCCTCTCCTGGAAGCTGGATGGGCTGACGATCGTGCTGAAATATCGCAGCGGTACGCTGGAGCAGGCGATTACCCGCGGCAATGGCGAGGAAGGCGAGGATGTGACCCATAATGCGAAGGTGTTTCAGAATCTGCCGCTTGCCATTCCCTTTCAAGGCGAATTGGTGCTGCGCGGGGAGGGCGTAATCTCCTACAGCGAATTTTACCGCATCAACGCCGCATTGGGCGAGGAAGAGCAGTACAAAAATCCCCGCAATCTTTGCAGCGGCACGGTGCGCCAGCTCAACAGCGAGATCGCGGCGCGGCGGCATGTGCGCTTTTATGCCTTTACGCTGGTGAGCGCGGAGGGAAAGGAGCTTTCCGACAGCAAGACGGAAAACCTCGCATGGCTTGCGTCTATGGGCTTTGATGTGGTGGAGCATCATAGGGTGACGGCGGAAACGGTAGCGGCGGCAGTGGAAGAATTTCGCGGCAAAATTACAGATAACGACATTGCATCGGACGGTCTTGTACTGACCTTTGACAGCATTTCCTACAGCCGCTCTTTGGGGCGCACGGCGAAATTCCCCAGAGATTCCATTGCCTTCAAATGGGCGGATGAAATGGCGGAAACGACCTTGCGCAGCATCGAATGGAACACCTCCCGCACGGGGCTGATGAATCCGATTGCCGTGTTCGATCCGGTGGACTTGGAGGGCTCGACCGTCAGCCGCGCCAGCGTCCATAATGTCAGCATTCTGAAGGAATTGAAGCTCGGCATCGGCGATACGATCCGGGTCTACAAGGCGAACATGATCATCCCGCAGATCGCGGAAAACCTGACAGGGCAGCAGGCGACAGTCGAAATTCCGGAGCACTGCTTTGTCTGCGGCGGGGAAACGGAGCTGCGTAAGCTGCGCGACGGCGAGGCGCTCTATTGCACGAACCCCAACTGTTCCGCACAGCGGATTCAGGCTCTGAGTCATTTTGTCTCCCGCGATGCCATGAATATAGAGGGCTTGTCCGAGGAAACGCTGAAAAAATTTCTGGAACGCGGTTTTGTGGAAAATTATCCCGATTTGTTCCGCTTGGAGCAGCATCAGGCGGAGATTTGCGAGATGGAGGGCTTTGGGCAGAAATCCTACGCCAATCTGATCGCATCGGTGGAGCGGGCGAAGGATGCGGAGCTGCCGAACTTCCTCTATGCGCTGGGGATCAACCATGTCGGTCTGCGCAATGCCAAGCTGCTTTGCGCAAATTGCGGCTATGATTTGGAGAAAATCAAGACGGCGACGGAGGAGGAGCTGGTGCAGGTCGAGGGCTTCGGGCAGATCATTGCGCATAGCATTGCGGCATATTTCCGGCGGGAGGAGCATTTGTGCCTTTTGGAGGATGCTCTGCAATATATTCAT
>CAVGZD010000002.1:0-86648 GCA_963633805.1 Lachnospiraceae bacterium
TGCACACCCCTTTAATAGAAAAGTCAAATTGTATCGGCGTCTATGCCCCTATGCAAAAGACATTCACGGTGGATTTCCTCGAAAAGAAGATGAAGCCCAATGAGGGCGAAGTCCCGCAGTATTATGTAGAAGGCAGCCATCTCGCCATCATTGAACCGGATGAATGGGAGCAGGTGCAGGCAGAATTTGCAAGGCGCAGAAGCCTGGGCAGAGCCTACAGCGGAAAGAGCGTTCTTTCTGCTAAACTGGTCTGCGAGGACTGCGGTGCATTCTTTGGCTCCAAGGTCTGGCACTCCAACAGTCGATATCGCCGCACCATTTGGCAGTGCAACGGTAAATTTACAAACGAAGAACACTGCCATACGCCTGCGGTCGATACGGAAACCGTGCAGCAGCTTTTCATAAAAGCCTACAATCTGATGATGCAGGATCGAGGACACATCATAAAGGACTGTGAGGAATGGCGGCAGAAGCTGATGGACTTTGGAACGCTGGATGTTGATATTGAGCGTCAGATGGAAGAAACCCATGTAGTTGCTGAACTGGTCAAGGCAGCAGTTAAGGAAAACGCCTCCACAGCGCAGTCCCAAGAGGCTTACATCAAGAAATATGAAGCCCTCACCCAACGGTATGAGAAAGCGGCTGCGGAACTGGAGCGTTTGCAGGCTCTGCGCACCTCTCGCAGTCAGCAGGATAAGAAAATGGCGCTCTATATCCGAACCCTTAAGAAACAGCCGGAGGTAATGCACGAGTGGGATGACACCATCTGGACGGTAATGATTGAAAAGGCTGTCGTCCACAGAAGCGGAGAAATCATCTTTGTCTTTCAGAATGGCACGGAGATTCGTGTGAACTGATATAGCATCAATTAGAAAAGACCTGAAAACCACAATCTCGTTGGTTCTCAGGTCTTTATCTATTTGCTTCAACAGCGTGGGCTGTCAGTATTTTCATCGCGTCATCTCTCGCTCTTTCATCTGCTTTTCGGGATGCGATCAATAATTCTATTTCATATTCGGAAAGCGTGGAGTCCTCAACATCCTGTCGTCCGAGAAGATAATCTACCGTAACGCAAAAGAAATCTGCCAGCTGAACGATGATATCAATGGAGGGCTGTCTTGCTCCGGTTTCATATCGGGAATAAACAACAGGAGAAACACCCAGCGCATTTGCAACTTCTGCCTGCGTCAGGTTCTTGCGAACACGAATATCTTTAATATTCATCAAATGATTCTCCTCTCCTGCATTTTCTACTATTTTAATACCAAAACGGCATTGAATAAATTACCATTTCGGTAGAACCTCTATTGACTGCATACCGATTTGGTAGTACCATATACCAGCGAGGATTGCCTTGTGTCACTCCATGCGGCTCTCGGAAATGGAGGACATACATGAGACTGAAAGAAATTAGAATGAGCCGTCATCTGAAGGTACAGGAGGTTGCAGAATACCTATGCTGTCTACCGTCTACATACAGCCGCTATGAGAGTGGCAAAAGAGAACCGTCATTGGATATCCTGCTGAAGCTGTCAAGACTCTACCATGTTTCGGTGGACTGTCTGATCTGCAATGACGGTTACTATGACACAAGCATTACCCCAGCTGAAGCGACCTTGCTCCAGGCTGTCCGGCAGGCTGATGAAAGAGCCAGCCATGATGCATTGGCGCTGCTTACGCTTCACAAAATAACCGAATAAGAAAACTATGCGCAGAGAGACGCAGAGGGATACATCGCTTTGCCTCTCTAATTGGGGCGTACCGCATCAAACGGTACGTCCCTTTTTAGACCGCAAAAAAGCACGCATTTCCGGGACTCCGGGTTTTGCGGAGTAAACAGTCCGTATATGTGCGGTCTTAAAACCAGTTTGCCAAAATGGCGTGATTTTCGATGCCCTCGTGCCGAAACGGCGATGGAAATGATGGTATTTCTTTTTTATAATGATATAGAACACTGATAACTATGCAAATTTCCGGCTGTGAGGTGAAGAAAATGGGAAATGCGGTCTGCGGCTACTATGCAAATATTAAAGCGAAGCCTGTGGAATGGTTGTGGTATCCGTACATTCCATTTGGGAAAATCACAGTCATTCAAGGTGACCCCGGTGAAGGTAAATCGACCGTCGCGCTGGATCTGGTGTCCCGTTTAACGAGAGGTCTGCCGATGCCGGATGGTTATCCGGTTACCAAAGCCTCTGTCGCAATCTACCAGTGCGCCGAGGACGGCATGGCGGATACCATAAAACCTCGCCTTGTTCAAGCCGGTGCAGACTGCGAAAAGGTCGCCTATATCGTTGACAACGATATTATTCTGACTTTGGAAGATGGACGGATCGAATCCTCCATCCGGGAAACAGGAGCACGTATATTTATTGTGGATCCGCTACAGGCTTTTATCCCCACAGATATTGATATGACTTGTGCAACGAAAATGCGCTCAATTCTGCGGAAACTGGCAAGTACGGCAGAACAAACGCAATGTGCGGTGATTCTAATCGGGCATATGAACAAGGACAGCGGTGCAAAAAATCTGTATCGCGGCCTGGGCTCCATTGACATTGCGGCAATTGCCAGAAGCGTCTTGATGATTGCACGGGATACGGAGCGACCGGAACTTCGGTATCTGTATCCCGTAAAATCCAGCTTGGCGCCGGAAGGCCCCACAATGGCATTTTCGTTTCGGAAAAACGGCGGCATTGAATGGCGCGGTCAATATGACGTCGCTCCTCCCACCTTCGACAGCGGTACAACCATCAAGACCTCCAAGCGGGACAAAGCTCGTGCGGAGCTGATACGGCTCTTACAGCATGGAGCTAGACCCGCCAGTGAGATGATCGATACACTGGCGGAAGCTGGTATCGGAAGCCGAACCGTTGAAAAGGTGAAGCAGGAAATGCAGATCGTGGCGTACCGGTCTGGGAAGTGCTGGTTTTGGAAGTTTCCGGAGAACCACGAAGGCAAAATCGGGTGATGAGAATGGAGTGCAAATTACGAATTGCGGGCTATGTGAAATTAGCGAAGTTATGGGAACGAAGCCGAGTGCAGGCACTTGAATATCACAAGCAATACTATGAGAGCAAATATGAGGATTCCGACCTTTTTGATTTGGTCGATGTTTATGTAGATATTACCGGGCAAAAAGAAATCCGGAACAGACCGGAAATGCTCCGGCTGCTCCGAGATTGCAAAGAAGGTCATGTGGATTGCATTGCTACGCAGACAAAAGCATACTTAGCGGCAAACACCGGCGAGTTCTGTAAATTGATTCGCTACTTGTTTGATATGAAGCGTCCTATCCACATTCTGACGGAGGATGGCGACTATAACATCAACACGCTGGTAAATGACGATCATCAGCGGGAGGAACTCTATCGCATGGCCTACCGCTTTACAGAAATTGACCCGGATGATTACTGCCAGTGGATCAATGGTATTGAACTGGCTATGGATAAACTAACGGGGAAAGAGGGTGAACCCTATGGACAATGAAAAAGAAAAATCGGAGCAAGCCGGAAGAACGCGGCGTCCCCAGGACGCCGACCGTGAAGTTCTGAAGGCAGATATTCGCCGCAGGGTTTGGTCATCCAATGCTTCACCCAAAGCGCAGTTTATACCCGCAAAGCCACTGCCGACTGTCCAGGATGAGGGTCAGAAGACGGTCGCTGTATACGCTCGTGTCAGCACCAAAAGTACAGAACAGGTATCTTCTATCGAAAACCAGACACGGTATTACACCGAGAAAATTGAGAAAACGCCAAATTGGGATATGTATCAGATCTACAGCGACGAGGGCATCTCCGGGGTGTCTATCAAGAAGCGTCCTGCTTTTCTGCAGATGATTCAAGATGCTACGGACAAGAAAATGGACCTGATTCTGTGTGCCAGCGTTTCCCGATTTGCCAGAAACACATCAGAATGCCTTGAGCAGGTGCAGCTTCTCAAGACCAAGAATCCGTCTCACCCGGTCGGTATCTACTTTGAGACCGAAAATATCTACACTTTGGATCCTCGAAGCGAAGACCAATTGCAAATTCACGCCATGCTGGCAGATTGGGAATCTGCCAACAAAAGCCGCCGAATGATTCTCTCCTACGACCAGCGCATCAGCACGGGGCAGTATCCGGTATTGGATCTGCTCGGTTATCGTCATACCGAGGACGGACAGCTGATTATTGTAGAGAGTGAAGCTGAAACCGTGCGTTTTATCTTCCTTGCGTATGTGATCGGCTACTCGCTGAGCGAAATCGCTGAAATCCTGACGGAACGGGGTCGCCCTACGCTTAAAGGAAATACACACTGGAATGCGGCAATGGTCAAAAATATTATGATGAACGAACGCCGATGGGGACATCTTAAGGCAAGGAAAAGCATCGTAATTGACCACAAGTCTAAAAAGGTCACCAAAAACAATAACACCCGTGACTCTGCCTATGACCCGGAGCACCACGAAGGCATCGTAACCTTTGAAATTGCAAAGGCGGCTCACATGGTGGCGTCCAGCGGTCGTGTGCTGAAGGACGGTGTGCATGACCTTACCGTGATTCATCGCGGCGCATTGAAGGGATTTATCAGCGTCTGGCCGTTTTGGAGCGGAATGAACAACGAGACGCTTCTGCGTATCTGCTCCGACACTTACAGCGAGGACGAATATACGGAGTTACTGCACGAAGCCGGTCTTTTACATGGCACGGAGCATGGAAACATCGACTCTCTGGCATTTCACAGCTATGAGGCACCTCCCGGCGTCTACTTTATGAATAGAAATACACCGACGCTGACGCTCTCCGGAAAAGCGATTAAATTCAGCAGATCCTGCCGTTCACGCTTTTCAAAGCATACACACATTGAGATTTTGTATCATCCGATCTTTCAGATGATCGTGGTGCGCGGCTGTGATGCAGATACCCCGAATGCGATTGCACTGGATAAGGATAACGGCGAGCCGATTTCAACGGTTGTTTCCCGTGCGTTCACAGCGGCTGTTTATGAGAAAATGGACTGGCTGCCGCAGTATCGCTTCCGTTTTCGTGGCATCAGCCGGGAGCGTGAAGACCACCAGTTCATGTTTTTCTTTCTGGATGAACCGCAAATTCTGCTGCCGAAAAAGGAACGGGAGAAACTTGCGGAAAGTCAGGAGTCTCTGGATGTGCAATATATTCCCTACAAGACGCAATCCGACTGTTCTGTTTCCGACGACCCTGCTGCTCTGGTGGCATATCCGGAAGCATGGGGCGGAAAAAATGTCGGCATCAGCTATGAACTGCGGCAGCGTAGAAACCGGCTGTTTGAGACGCTGACGCCGCAGGACTTATGCTTTGATGGAACTGCGGTCTTGAATCCATTGATTGGGCAGATTCCTGATCGATCTCAAATTAAAGATGAAGTGGAGCATCTGCTCCAAATACTGTGATGAAGGGAGGTCGAAATGATGGATACGAAAAATGATAAAAGTCAGGGCTATACTGCCAAAGAGCAGGAACTGATACGCCAGCTCATTCAGGCGCGGTTAGAGCAGCAAAGTGAATTGAGTTACGAGAATTTGGACGAATACGAATTGCCTCCTCGCACACAATTTTCGATGCTGAACAAACCGGCCGTTACATTCAAGCATCGGCAGATGACCTTCAATATGGCTAGTATTCGACTGTTTGATGGTGTAAAATATATCTTGCCCTTCACCAGCGTCCCTAAGAAGCGTATCGCAGTTGTTACCTGTGGTGAAGAAGAAAGCGAATCCGTGGAATGGGCAAGGAAAAGTAAAAAAGGTGTCTGGGTCAACAAGACCATTACCTCGGACGAATATGTATCCAAGGTGTTCAAATTCATGAATTGGGATGAAAAGTGCCGCTACAAGGTTATGGGGCATGTATCCAATTCGGAACGTGGGCTGGTGCTGGTCTTTGATTTATCCGAGGCGATTCTGTTTACAACTCTGGAAGAATATGTAGACAAGAAAACCGGCGAGGTCAAAAAGCGACAGATCAAGTACTACCCGGACGAATATAAGGAGCGAATCGGAAAGACCTATCGGGATTACCTTGCAAGGCAGCAAATGAGCTTCTTTGAACCGCTCGGAGACTATGAAATCCGACAGGAGCCAAGAAGATGCCATGCTGAATGGAATAGGCGGTGATGCCAATGAGTAAACCACAAAAACCACTCAACTTACGCATCACGATAAAGGGTCCTCGCAACCGCATCTACATCGGGAAGGATGTAATTCGTGCGCTGGAGTTCCCGCCATTCATCTGCATTAAGGTAAATGAGGATATGTCATCCCTGGCGATTCAGCCCGGCGAAGAAAAAGAATATATGTCATTTAAGGTGCCGGAACGGTTATTTGAAAGCAACAAGGTGGAATTTACCGTCCACAGCAAAAGTTTTGTCCACACACTGCTGGCGGCAAATGGACTGGATGGACAGATGAATTACCCTCTGATGGGCGTATATTCTGAGCCAGGGAACGCTGTTGTATTTAAGGTTTTACAGATTCACGAGCAGTTAGGAGATGAACTTAAAAATGCTATCAAAATTCAAAGCACCACAGATCCAGCGATATATTGATTGGCTCGGTCGGGTCGGATACCAGCAGTCTGACTGTAGTTATTCCTACGATGCCAAAACCAACGCATTACTGGGTGAACTGTTTACACTGCTGGAAGAAATAGAGCCGAATGAGAACCGTGGATGGAGTTTCTGGCTTAAGGCGGATCGTGGAACGATTGAGGACTTCGGTAATTGCGAAGAATGGCTGGAAGACGGCGCTGTAGACAGCTATGAGGAGTTTGAACAGTGCTGGAAGGCCGAATACCCGAATGCTGTGGAATGGTTCGATGTTTACGCTATCTTCGATGCCGAGATTGATTATCGCGCTGTTTTTGTACGCCATAAGTTTGTAATTGAGCTTGATTCTCGAAAACCCAAAAGCGAGGAGCACGATATTTCTGAGTTCGCTCAATGGCTTGTAGACGGTGTAAAAGATATGCTTTCCGAACTGAAAGCCGGGACATATAATTCTCGCATCAAACAGGAGCTGCCTGTACAGCATCGTGTCGGTACTGTGCTACGAAAGTATGAATGGGAGGTAATCCCTGAACTCAGAAAACAGCTTATAGGAAATCTGACCGATGCGAATCTAAACGAGTTCCTGAAATATGCGAAAAGCAGCCTTAGTGATGATGAGCGGCTGCCCCAGATCACCGCCAATGATTTCTACTCCTTCTGCGCACTCGGCTATCGTGCCTGCGGCTATGAAGGGACAGATGCACCGGCAGCGGCACTTTACAAGCGGTATGCGGATGGCAGAGATGACGGTTTAAGCGAAATCGAGCCGGACAGTCCGACTGCCTTTGATGCGTGGTTCCATGATAGGCAGCGGTTTGGCGGACATCCGTGGGAGGTCTGCCGTGGTGGTAATTCCACGCACATTGATTTATATGTTCGTGAAGATGTACATGGGTGGTATTTGCAGGTGGCAGGTTCCGCCCGGACCAGATGTGCTGAAGCAGCACTGTTCTTTCTTGCCTTACACCGAGCAGGCATTCCGGTTTGTATTTACCAAGCGGAACTACTGAAGGCTCGTTTCCTCGGAGAAGAAAAGATTGGCATCGTACCATCCGGTGTCTTTCCCGCTTACTGCCACAGTTACTTCCCCGGCGAAGATGTTATTGACTTTATGCATCTCCCCGATGAAAAAGATGTGCTGGAGCAACTGTTACCTCACTGCATCTGGCAGCCGCTTGATGCGATAAAACTGAAGAAGGGGGACATCGATAATGGACAATCCGAATGATTATCCCGCGGAACGGGGCCTTGATGGCGTATATTTTCGGAATGAGCGTGACGGAGTGTTCAAAAATCTATGTTTCACCGATATGACCGTCAACGAGCAAACCGCAGTCATTAAAAGGTATGATGCAGATTCACTCAGAAGACTCGGTTTACATCTGGCAGAACGACTACGCCGGATTGGAGATGCGTTTGACATTTATGCCGAAGACTGATTGGAATTTATCTGCGTTTCCATCGATCAGACAGGGAGAACTGGAAAAAGACTTTGAAATAATCCTCCAGCAAATTTATTCAGGTGAAGGACCGTTTGTGATTCGTTCCGTTACTGGAAATTCACTGGTTCTAATCGGCTGGGAGGATTATTGGAACTGTTTTGGGATCCTCTACCTGGACGGTGAGCGTGGGCGCATGGAAGAACTGTGTAGTAAAACCAGCGAGGAGGACTGATTTTGAGCGATAACCTTGTAACCATTATGGTCGAGGTCGACAGCGACCTATTGACGGAAGCCGAAAAAGTCCTAAAGCCGTATGGCCTAACACCGGAGCAGGCCGTCGTTGATTTTCTGAACTTCTGCGTAAATCCTGCTACACGCGATGAGGCAGCCTCGTTTCTCTTGCAGTGGAAAAATGAGCAGGAAGAAAAAATGTAAAAATGCACACCCTTTGTACCTTTACACGAAAGGTCAGTAGGGTGTGCATTTTGTATTAAAGTAGGTCACTACTTTCAAGGATGGCTTGCAGAGTTTTGGGCTGCATCCCGTTTTCAATACATCTTGTAGCAAATGTATGCCTCAACAGATGTATGGGAAACCGCCGTATGCCTGCCCGATCGCAAACGGTATAGATGCCCCGATTATAGGCAGACTTCTGAATCAGGGTTCCGTTGCTATTGATGAAAATATACTCTGCATACTGTATATTTGAAACTTTTTGCTGGCTATTCCATTCCTTTTGCTGTTTGAGAATCCGGATCGCCTCTTCCGTAAGTGGTATTTCTCTCGTGCCGCTTTCCGTTTTCGGGTTGCCGAACAGAAATCCTTCGCCTTTGACTTCTGCCGCACTTCTTCTGACGTGTAGTTTCCTGTTTTTGAAATCAACGTCAGACCACTTTAACGCAATCAGTTCCCCAACTCGGAGTCCTGTCTGCAAAACAAGTGCAAAGCCGTTGTAATAGGCTGACTTCTTTGCTTCTGTCAGGAAAAGCCGTTGCTCCTCTATGGTAAGCGCGATTCTCTTTTCAGCCTGCTCTCCGCCCGTTACCTTTGCACTCTTACACGGATTTCGCTGTATCAGTTCATTCTCGACTGCACACTCGAAAACCGAGACCCTCAAAGTGCGGGTAAACTTGATGGCGGATATCCTGTGATTCTCGTTCAAATCATTTAGGATTTTTTGACAGTGGATGGGCTTGACATCCTTCAATGCCATGTTGCCGATCATCCGAGAAACATGATTTCCCCATGCTGTTCCGTATCGCTGCCGTGATGTAATTCGGATGCTATCGCCCTTCACCTCGTCCAGCCAATATCGAAACCACGCATCCGCCGCAGGTGAGTCTGAAAAGAAAACGTTTCCGTGCTCATCCTCGAATCGTGCCTCCGCCATCCATGCGCGGCATTCTTGCAGTTTGCAGAAATATTTCTGTTTCCGCTTTAGCAAAACAATCAGACTACCATACTTAAATTTTCCAAGAGATTTGCACTTTTCCGTGTCCTGCGTGAATAGACTCAATCAATGTATCAACCACGGTTAGCTTGTCATCCATACAGCACATGATATTGGCTCTGCATAGAAACAAAGCGTCTCCAATGCCGAATACGCGCCGTTTCCTGCGCCTTCATGAATTGATAGGCATACAGATCGCAAGCACCGAGCTGCTTAACCCGACCCACGCGAACGATGTTGTACAATGCCTCCATCGTTTCCGCAATGGGCGTTTTCGCGTCCCATTTCGGCAGGATCACAAGGACGATATAATCTGTATGCAGCTTTCTCAGGGATTCCTCCAGACCGCGAAAAATCGCCCGTCTGGACAAGCCTTCCCTCTCATCGAATGCTGTCAGGGATCGCTTGTTGCGTCTGCACGACGCTTTTTACAGCTTTTTTACACAGTTCTTCTTTTACCCACCCTGCAAGGAAAAAGGGCACATACAGCGGATGCCACTTTTCACATTCTCTCCCCCTTGTGCGATATATCAATACAAATATTCCATAAAAACGGTCAAAATGATTGACATTTCTACTCATCCGTGCTACAGTAATCTCAAAGGTCGTTATAACGCACTTTTTGTGCAGGAGGACAGCATTATGGATATGATGAGCAGCTTGATCGCGGAAAATCTCAAAAAAATCCGCAAAAAGAAAAAAATCAGCCTGGATACCGCCGCCGAAATGACCGGCGTCAGCAAAAGCATGCTGGGGCAGATCGAACGCGGAGAATCCAGCCCCACCGTGGCGACCCTCTGGAAAATCGCCACAGGTCTGCATATCTCCTTCACCTCTCTTTTGGAGGATGAAAAGGAGGAAATTCAGGTGATTTCCCAGAAGGAACTGCATCCCCTTCTGAGCGATGGCGGGAAGTTCCGCCTCTACCCCTTCTTCCCCTATGATGAGAGCAAGGGCTTCGAGATGATGTCCATAGACTTGGACCCCGGCAGCCGCTCTGAGTCCGCGCCCCATGAGGACGGCACGGAGGAATACGCCATTGTGTTCCAAGGGACGCTGAAATTGACCGTTGGCGGGCAGGAATTTTTCGTGCAGGAGGGCAACGGCATCCGCTATCGGGCAAATCAGGCGCATATCTACGAAAACACCGGCAATACGTCGCTGAAACTGTGTATGGTTATCTATTACAAGAAATGAGAAAGGTTTGGTGAGAGTATGAGTATCACAGCAAGAGTCGAAAAGATCCGTCAAAATTACGTCAACAGCAAGCCTGCGATTTCCTACGAGCGCGCGCGCATCTGGACGGAATCCCATAAGCGCACCGAGGGCTTGCCCGTAGCCATCCGCCGCGCACAGGCATTTTATGACACCTGCAACGAGCTGTGCGTCAATATTTTCGAGGGCGAGCTGGTTGTCGGCGCAACGGGCGAATTCCGCAAATGCGGCATCCTCACACCGGAATTTTCTTGGACATGGGTGGATCGCGAGATGGATCATTTCGCTACCCGCGCGCAGGACCCCTACGAAATGACGGACGAGCAACGCGAATTTGTCCGCAAGGAGATCTTCCCCTATTGGAAAAATAAATCCCTTGAGGAAGCCTTCTTGGCGCAGGTATCCGAGGAAACCCGCAAAATCGGCGTAGATACCGGCTTTATCGACACCGACTCCAAATGGCGGCAAGCCATCGGCGAGGTAACAGCAGATTATGAGGATGTGCTCTTCAAAAAGGGCTTCGGCGGCATCAAAAAAGAGGCTGAGGCATATCTCGCAGAATTAGACCCCACCTCCCTTGAGGGCGCAGAGAAGATCGAGTTCTATCGCTCCATCGTGCTGGTCTGCGACGGCATCATCCGTCTGGCGCATCGCTATGCCGAAAAGGCGCGGGAGATGGCGGCGGCAGAAGCCGACGAGACGAGAAAGGCAGAGCTTTTGCAGATTGCCGCAAACTGCGATACCGTTCCCGAAAACCCGCCGACCTCCTTCTATGAAGCAGTGCAGTTCCAGTGGTTCACGCAGATCGGCGGCATTTTGTCCGAAAATCCGCTGGCATGGAATCCCGGTCGTTTCGATCAGTATATGTACCCCTTCTATAAGGCGGACAAGGACGCGGGCAAGCTGGACGACGCCTTCGCGCTGGAGCTGATCGAATGCCTGTGGCTGAAGCTCTCCGAGTGGGTATGGACGATTTCCGCGAATACCGCCGATTTCTTCGCCGGCTATAACCAATTCCAGAATCTGACCGTCGGCGGCAAAACGCGGGACGGCAAGGATGCAACGAATGAGCTGTCCTACCTCTGCCTGAAGGCGACCGAGGAAACAAAGACCCATCAGCCCGGCTTGAGCGTGCGCATCCATCAGGATTGCCCGGATGAATTTCTGGCGGCAGTGACGCATCTGGTTGCGGAGGGCACGGGCTTCCCTGCCATCCATAGCGATAACGCCGGCTATCAGATGCTCTGCAATGTCGGCTATGAGCCGCTGGATGCCCGCGATTGGTCGAATTGCGGCTGCGTTGTGCCCCATTATCGCAAGACAGGTCAGTGGACCTCCGCAGCAAATCTGAACTTCGCCGCCGCGCTGGAATTTGCCACCAATCAGGGCAAGAGCCGCCTGACGGGCGAAAAGGTCGCTCTGGATGAGAAAGACCCCAAAACATTCTCTACATATGAGGAGGTCGAAGCGGCATTCTTCAAGCAGTTTGCTTACCTCATCAAGCAATCCGTCATCAGCCTGATTACCGCGCAGAGACTGCATGTGGAGATGGTTCCCAGACCCTTCATGTCCGCCTGCATTGAGGAATGCATGAAAAAAGGCAAGGACTTGACTAAGGGCGGCGCAAAATACAACATCGGTCCCGTTATCACAGGGATCGGCATTGCAGTCGTTGCAAACTCTCTGGCGGCAATCAAAAAGCTGGTGTTCGAGGACAAGGTAACGACGATGAGCGAGGTGATCGATGCCATCAACGCCAACTGGGAGGGCTATGACGAGCTGCGCGCCAAGATGCAGGCTGCCCCCAAATACGGCAATGACGATGATTATGTAGACGATATCGCAAGAAAAATCGGCAATTTCTTCTATGAAAATGTGCATCAGTATAAGGATATCAACGGTTCGCCCTTCCTGTCCGCATTCATGGGCATCTCCAACTATCTGCCCACGGGCAAGGTGCTGGGCGCAACGCCGGACGGCAGAAAGGCGAAGGAACCCATCTCCGAGGGCGTTTCTCCCTATGTCGGCACGGATACTTCTACGCCTCTGGCGGCAATGCGCTCCGCAGCTAAGCTGAATCATGAGATCCATAGCGGCGGTACACTGCTGAATCTGCGCCTGAATCATGATCTGGTCGCAACAAAGCGCGGTCAGGCGAACCTTGGCGCGATGATTCAATCCTACTTCGCATTGGGCGCATTCCATGTGCAGTTCAATACCGTTTCGACGGAAACCCTGCTGAAGGCACAACAGCATCCGGAGGAATATAAGGATCTGCTGGTGCGCGTTGCGGGCTACAGCACGCAGTTCGTCAATCTGTCCAAATCCATGCAGGATTCCATCATCGCAAGAAACGCGCACGAATCGTTCTGAGATATATACAAAATGGCTGGCAACAACCCTTTTCAGACTATAGACAAAGGTATTTTTACACCGCGGAAGGGCTTGGGAAACGGGTTTCATCACTTTGCTCCGCAAAGCGGGCTTCGCCCGCCACCCCATCTTGGGTGGTGAGTGGTTTCCCAACCGGAATCCGCAGCCGGAATTCACTTCCGGCGAGGAAAACAGTAATGCACGGGGAAGATAGACCCCGACGCCGTAGGCGGCTTTGCGAAGCAAAGTGCTGACAGGGTTTCAAGGCTTTTGAGCCGATGGAACTCATCTGTTTATTCCTCTGTTTAAACAAGTCGAAATCCTGATTTCGACTTGGGTGTCGACAAAGTCGACACCCTGAAAAGGGCTGGCAACAGCCCTTTTTTCAAAGGAGGGGACAATATGAAAGGCTATCTGATGCAGATGCAGCCCTTTTCCGTCAATGACGGGGATGGGATCCGCACGACGGTATTTCTGGCGGGCTGTCCGCTGAAATGCAAGTGGTGCTCCAATCCGGAGGGCATGGATCAGCGCCTGAAAATCGGCTTTTATGAGCGGCTTTGCATCGGCTGCGGCGCATGCGCGAGGGTCTGTCCGCAGGGCATCCCGGTCGGGCTGAATCAGGGCGAAAACCGCAAAAAATGCATCGCCTGCGGCAAATGTACGGAGGTCTGTCCCAAGGGGGCGCGCAAGCCTTTGGTGCAGGAGGCGGACTCTGCGGAGATCGTCGCAGAATTGAAAAAACACCGCCTGTTCTATCAAAAAAGCGGCGGTGGCATCACATTCAGCGGCGGCGAAGCGACCATGCAGACCGCCTTTCTGGATGCGCTTTCCGCCGAGCTGTACGACCTTGGCTTCAGCCTTGCCATCGAGACTTGTGGTCTGTTCGATTTTGATGCCCTTTTGCCGATCCTGCGCCGCATGGACATCATTTTCATGGACCTGAAGCATATGGACAGCGAGACGCATCAAAAATTCACAGGCGTTGCGAACGAACGGATTCTGGAAAATATGAAGCGGCTGGGCGAAACGGGCGCAGAGATCGTCATCCGCATTCCGGTGATTGTTGGCGTGAATGCGACCGAAGAAAATATCCGCGCAAGTGCCGCGTTTGTCAAGGCGCATCTGCCGCAGGCGAGGATGGAGCTTCTGCCCTATCATACCTTCGGCTTCGGCAAATATGAGGCTCTGGGGCTGCCCCTGCCCACAGAGGACTTCTCTGCCCCCAGCGCGGAACAAATGCGCCGGTACAAGTCCATCCTTGCCGAAACTGGCGTAGAAATCGCAGACTATCGATAAATTACGACAGAAAAACCGCTGCTTCCCCGGCGATATTTATAAAAATTTCTTTAGTTAAGCCAAAATGTAGCAAAGTTTTCTTGCAAAAAGGCGAATTATACTGCATAATTGATACAGGATAGTAAGATTCTCCATGCGGAGGATTTGCATAACATCTTGTATCGCCCGTCATTCCGTTCGAAAAAATCGGCTGTAGTTGTGCGCATCGGAGCGGAAGAATCAAAGGAGGTTCGCTTTATGAAAAAAAACAACCGTTTCTCTCGTCTGCTTGCGCTCGTGCTGGCTTTGGCGCTTTTGCCTGCCTGCAGCAGCGGCGATCTGACCGTGATCGACCAAAACGGGGAATCCATCAAGATTTCCGCCACAGAGAACGGCTCCTATGCCTTCAAGCTCCCCTCCGATCAGCAGGCGCTGCCTGAGGAATGGGCGAACCCCTTCATCGATGTAATGAACGGCTCCTGGTATTACGATGCCATCCGCTATTGCTATGAAAACGGCATTATGCGCGGCACGAGCCATAATACCTTCAGCCCCAATCTGGCGACCAGCCGCGGCATGATCGTTGCAACGCTCTGGCGGCTGGAGGGCAGTCCGCATATCGGGCAGAATCCCTTCTTGGATGTTCCGGAGGATGTATATTATGCGGACGCAGTGGCGTGGGCGGCTTCGCATGGCATTGTGGACGGCTACAGCGACACCCTCTTTGGTCCGGAGGATCCCATCACGAGGGAGCAGCTGGCGACGATCCTGTATCGCTATGCAGCATTCAATGCCTATGAGACCAACGCAAGAGTTTCCTTGGATAACTTTGACGATGCCTTTACCGCCTCTGCCTATGCTGAGGACGCGCTCTCTTGGGCAACGGCACACAAAATCCTCAATGGCACGGCGGATGGACTGCTCATCCCGCGCGGCGAGGCGACTCGCGCACAGGTTGCTACCATCCTGATGGGCTGGTGTCAAAATTTCAAAGAATAAAAATATCCCCGGACATTTTCTCCTTGCACGAGAATTGTTCGGGGATTTTTATCGTTTTGCTTCCCGGCAGATATGGCAGATTCCCGGCAGCAGGATTTCTTCCTGCCCATCGCAAATCGCCCTGCGGATTACATAGGCGACATGATCCATAAGCAGACCAAAGCCGCTGTTCCCGCAAGTATGACAGTCGTGATCATTACGAACGGCATCCATTTTTTATTTTTCCTGCCCTGAATAAAGGCTATGGTGTCGATGACCAACGAAATAAGGTAAAGAATCATCAAATACGCAGTAAAGCCCATCCTCATTCTCCTTCACGAAACGCCCTACAGTCTCCCGCTCTTTTCGCATATCTCCCGCACCAGCTCCTCCTCCGTGCGGATCTCAAAGGGCGATATCCCCAGCTCCTCCGCATTTTTTTCCAAAAAAGCGATCAAAATATCGCTGTAATTTGCATCCTTTTTCTTCAATTTCTTTGCCAGCTTAGGCAGGAGCTTTTCATTGATCTCTCGCACAGTCGGCTCTTTTTTGCGGAACATTTCCCGCACAAAAAACAGCAGCGCATGATAAGCCTGCATCTCGTTCCACTGCCTATCGATGTAATATTTTTCACCCGCCAAGCCATAAAGCATCCGCTTGCAATCGAAATAGCCCAGCCGCATATCCTTTTTCACCTGCTCGGCATCAAATTGCAGGATGCCGCCCAGCTTTTCCGTCGGCGCGACCGTGATGATATGCGCATCTTCGGGGATTTTCGTCTTTTTCTCGATTCCCACGCCATAAATGCGCACAACGATGATATCCCGATAGCCGCGCTCCAAAAGGCAGTTGATCGGCAGCACATTCTGCACGCTGCCATCCACATAGCTTTTGCCGTCCAGCTTTTCCCGCCGAAACAGCGGCAGATATGCACTCGCCAGCAGCATATCGTGCAGCTTGCCCGGCTCAATCTCGTCCGCATCCAGATCCAGCTCCCGCTTATCCGTCAGCGAATAGGTCACCAGATACAGCTTTTTGCCCGAATTGCGGATTTTTTCCTCATCCAGGTATTTCGCCATCAGCTCACGCAAAGGCTCCATATCCAGCCCGCCCTCGCGGATGATTTCCGCAAAATCCTGCACCAGCGATTTCAGATCCAGCTTGGACAGCTTATGGTCATAGAGATTTTTCAGCTGCGCATCGTCCGCTTCAAAAATCTGCGAGAAGGTCACATTTTCCCAAAGCTGCACCGCCTCATTCAAGTCCCCCATCACCATCAGCGCCCCATTGAGCGCACCCACGGAGCTGCCCGCCACCGCCGAAAAGCGCACGCCGGCTTCCTCCAACGCCTTCCAAACGCCGATTTCATAAGAGCCCTTCGCGCCGCCGCCCTCCAGCACGATAGCATATTCCTTCGTCAAATCCAGTTTCCCTTCCATGCAAACACCCCTCATTCCGTCTGCAAGCTCTGCAATGCCGCCTGTAGCATTCTTCCTGCGATCGGTGTTGCGCTGCCGTAGCTTGCATCCTCCAGCAGCACTGCAACCGCCACCTGCGGCGCATCCGCGGGCGCAAAGCCGATAAACCAACTATGATCCTTGCCGGTCGCATTCTCCGCCGTGCCCGTTTTCCCTGCGACCGATACCCCGCTAACGGCAGCCGCCTTGCCCGTGCCGGATTCCACAACGGCGCACATCATATCCGTCAGCTGCGCCGCCTGCTGCGGAGTGCAGATTTCCGTCAGCTGCTGCGGCACGGTATATTTGCCCGTCTCGCCATCGGCATAGACCACATGATCTACGATATAGGGCTGCATCATCCTGCCCTCATTGGCAATCGCCGATGTCAGCATCGCCATATACAGCGGCGTGACGCCCGTTCTGCCCTGCCCGATCGCCGTCTCGACCAGTTCGCTCTCCGTCGCGCCCTTTTCCAGATAAATGCTGTTATTCGTGTAGGCAAGCTCAAAGCCGCAGGCGTCCTCCATGCCCGCCTGTTTCATCGTTTTTGCCAGACTGCCAGCGCCGATTTTCTGTGCCAGCGAAGCAAAATAGCAGTTGCAGGAGACTGCCAGCGCCCCCTTCATATCCACCGTGCCATGCGCACGGTCGTTATAACAATGAATGACCTTATCGGCAAATTCCAGCTCACCCGTGCAGTCGATGGTATAGCTTGCCCAATCCGAAAGCTTCTCCATGCCCGCCAATGCAGTGATGGTCTTGAAGGTCGAACCCGGGGGATACAGCCCCTGCGTCGCGCGATTGACCAGCGGACTATCCTCCCGCTCCCGCAGGCTATCCCATTCCTGCGCAACGGTATTCGGGTTAAAATCGGGATATGCCTGCAATGCCAGAACCCGCCCCGTGGACGGCTCCATCACCACGATCGCGCCCTTTTTGCTGCCGAGCAGATCCCCCGCCATGCTCTGAATATCCATATCCACCGTCAGCGCAACACTGTTGCCGACTAGCTCCGTCTGTTGTAAAATTCTGCGGATTCTCTGCGAAAATTCATGATGCAACGTCATCATCTCAAAATTTTTCGCCGCCTCCACGCCCGTCTTGCCAACGCTGCTATAGCCCGTGATATGCGCCGCCATCCGCGCCCGCGGGTATTCGCGGCTGTAGCCGCTCTCCTGCCGCTCACTGCTTGCCAGCACCTCGCCGTCCCGATCCAGAATATCGCCGCGCTTGATGCTTTCATCTACATATCTCAGACGAAAATTATAGGCATTGCCCGAAATGACCTCCCGATCCGATACGACCAGCTTTCCCAGATAGCCCAGCAACAGGAAAAAGCACAGCGCCAGAAACCAAAACACACGCCGCACGCTCCGCTTCATATTATTCACGCAGATCACCTCTCTCCGGCTGCCAGTCCCATTCGGACGACTGCTCCGCCTCTCTGTTTTGCTGCTCACAGTATACGCAGACCCATTGCAGCAGTCCGATCATCATCAGACTTACCAAAACCGAACTGCCGCCATAGCTGACGAAAGGCAGCGTCACGCCCGTCAGCGGGATCAGCTTGATCACGCCGCCAAGGATGATGAATGCCTGAAAGGAGATCATGGTCGTGACCCCAATAGCGAGAATGCTGTAATAGCGGCGGTTGCAGTCCAGCGCGATGCGCACCCCGCGATATAATATCATGATAAAAATGCCGATGATGCCCGCGCCGAAAATCGCGCCAAATTCCTCGCAGATAGCTGCAAAGATCATGTCGCTCTCCACGACGGGAATGCTGTTCGGCATGCCCTTCGTCAGTCCGCTGCCCAGAAAGCCCCATGTTGTAATCGCAAAAAGCGAATTGACGATCTGATAGCCGCCCTTATCGATATCCGCCCAAGGATTCTGCCATGCCGCCACGCGCACCCGCACATGGGAAAACAGCTTATACGCCCCGATCGCCGCCACGGACGCGCCGCCCATCCCCAATAGGAAGAGAAATTCATTGGAGGTCGCGATATAGAGCATCACCATGTAGGTCATGAAGAAAATCAACGCACTCCCCAGATCCTTCTGCCAGACCAGAAGCAGCACCAGCCCCGCACTCAATGCCCCCGTCGTCAGAAATTCCTTCCAGTCCACGCGCTTGCGGAACACACTCGCCAGATAGAATATGAATAAAAACTTCGCGATCTCGGAGGGCTGGAAGGTGATCTGCCTTCCAAGCAGGCTGAATGCCAGCCAGTTCGTCGAGCCGCCCTTTTCCGTGCCGAATACGCTGGTGCAGATCAAAAGCCCGTAGCAAACGATGATGTACGCCCACTCGAAGACCTCGAAGCGCGGAATCAGCCGAAAAAAAGCCGGCAGGCACAGCATCCCCGCCAAGCCCATGCTCATCCACATCAGTTGGCGATGCGCCAGAGCGGGGTCGATACGCTGGAGCATGATCAGGCTGACATCCAGCAGAAACAGCATCCCCGTCCAGATCAGCGGGCAGCCCTCATAATAAAAGCGATCCAGAAGCCGTATCGCCGCCAGCAAAAAGGCGAAGGATATCGCCGCAAAAAGCAGTGTCGGCAGGTCGAACAGGTGTGTCCCGCGGTCATAGGAAAGGATCAGAAACGCCGTAATGTGCATCAAAATGACGATCCTGCGCTGAATGGAGACAGCCGTATAGGGGTTCCCCAACCGACCGCCCTGCTCATAGGCAACATAAACCACACCCTGCCACAAAAACAGGATGATATACGCCAAAAACACATATCTGCTCAGCATGATGCATAAATCAAACATTCGATCACTCCACTCCGCGGAAGAAATGCCCCTTCGTGCTGCCCTTCTCGCTCATTTCATGCAAAAGATTCTTCGTTGCAACGCTCGGATGCGCGGCATCCGCCGTCATCTCCCCGTAAGCCTTGGCGATGCGCTCCGTGCGCACCGCGCCCTCCTTCGTAAAGTCCAGACGCACCAGCCCCGTCGGGCTTTCCAGAATTTCATCGTAAAATTTCAGTGTGAACAAGGGCTTGCCGTTCAAAATCATGCAGACGCAATGCCTGCAGTCTGGCATCAGCGGGAAATTCACGCCCTTTCTGTCCCGCAGGAAATACAACTCGCCGCTGTCCTTCTCCGCGCAATACAAATGCCCGTCCTTCCCGCCGACGTAGTTCCCGATGGGGCATTGCTGCGTTTTCATCAGCGGCAGATAGCCATAAACGACCATCTCACAGGATGCATCGCCCATGCGATTGATCTCCTGCAAATTTGCCTCCACGGAAAGACAGACCGTATCTGCGCCCTGCGCCTGCCAATAGAGCACATCCTGCCGATTGAAGGCGTTCAGGCTGTAATCCACGGCAATTTTCTTGCCGCAGCCCTGCACCACGTCCAGCTGTCCCGCAGAACGAACCAAAAACCCATCGATCCCGGAAGCCATCAAGCGGTCGAGCATCGCCTGTTCCTCTGCCGCATCCCATTGGCGCGCCACCCTTGGCAATGCCGCATACAGCGTCACATCCTGCCTGTGGCACTGCTCCAAAATGCGCTCCAGATTTTTCTCAAGCTCCGCAGAGCATTCGTAGTACACCCTGCATAGCTGTTTTACATTCAGCACTGCCTCCAGCTGCTCGCGATTTGCCACCAGCGCGGTCAGTTTTTTTCGCAGCAGCTTCGGCCGCTTTTCCTCTTTGTCCAAAACCGCACCCGTTTGCGCCCTGCGCTTGGAACGTTTCAAAATCGCCGCCTCCAAGGCTTCGCAGGCGCTTCTGCGCAGCCGATTCACTTCACTGATGTTGATATAAATATACGGATCAATCTCCGTCTGCAAATCCACAAGCGCGAAGGGCGTCGCGCCCATCTTGCTCACCTGTTCGCGCAGTTTCATCGGCAGCATCGGCGCACTTCCAGCAGGCTCTACCGTCGCCCCGCTGACAAAAACGCCGCTGCCGCCATGATCCCAAAGCTGGAGCGAGATCGGCTCGCCCTCCTTCACCCGCAGCATCCCGTAGATCGGCAGCTTGCGCGTATCCTTTTCATAAACGCGCTTCAGGCTGTCCTGCAGAGCCTTCCCGTAGGTGCGATAAACAACGTCATTTTTGTTGATATTGCCCTCAAGCGTCAGCGTGATGACCTCGCCCGCCTTGGAGGGCTTGGACACATTCGTACCGATATGCGGCTCGTCCTGCGTCCAGATTTCCAGCCCATCCCCCGGAACGAGCGGTTCTCTGGTGCGGATGGTCACCTTTTTGTGCTTCGGCAGGTACTTGTCCACAATGCCGACCTTCAATCCCCATGATTTCGGTCGCTCCACGCTCATCATATCCTTGCCCGCAAAGGCGGTATAATAGCCCTCGGTAAAGCCGCCGCGGTTGAAGAGCTGCTGCAATGCCTTCACATCCGCGCTGTCCACCTCATAGCCGTTCGGATTTTCAAAATAAAGGTCAATATATTTGCGATAAATCCCCGTCACACCCGCCACATATTCCGCGCTTTTCATCCTGCCCTCGATTTTCAGCGAGGCGATCCCCGCTTCGATCAGCTGCGGCAGTATCGTCAGCGTCATCATGTCCTTCGGGGACAGGAGATAGCCCTCCGCCATCTGATCCTGCCCGCGATAAAGCGTATACGGCAGGCGGCAGGTCTGCGCGCAGCGTCCGCGGTTGCCGCTTCTGCCGCCCAGCATACTGCTCATGATGCATTGCCCGGAATAGCAGACGCACAGCGCCCCATGCACGAAGGTTTCCACCTCTGCATCCGTCTGCGCCGTGATTGCGCGGATCTCCTCCAAGCCCAGCTCGCGGCTCAGCACGATCTTGGAAAAGCCCTGCCCCTCCCAATGCTTCACATCCGCGAGGGAATTGCAGGTCATCTGCGTGCTGGCGTGCAGGGGAAAATCAGGAAAATGCCGCTGCACCAGCCTTGCCGCCCCGACATCCTGCAAAATCAGCGCATCCGCGCCCATTTCATACAGCGCCCCGATATAGCGCAAAAATTCGCCCAGCTCCGCGTCCTTGTAGATGGTGTTGACGGTCACATAAACCTTCACGCCGCGCAAATGGCAATAATCGCATGCCTCCTCTAACTCATTCAGATCAAAATTCCCCGCATACTGCCTTGCGCTGAATTGCTTGCCGCCCAGATAAACGGCGTCACAGCCGGCATTGACCGCCGCCCGCAGGCTCTCCATAGAGCCGGCAGGGGAAAGCAGTTCGGGTTTCCTTCCTAACGACATTTCGATTCTCCTTTCAAAAACAGAACGGTTCCCGCCTGTTCCCGCCTATCGGTTTCGCCTGTTCTTCTGCCTTGCCGAAGCCGTATGCATCTGCGCACCGCCCCCGTTTTCCAGAGCCATGGTATATTCATCCAGCTTGTTTTCCGCAGCGCATCTGGCTTTTTCCGCTTCCTCCAGCTTATGCTTCAGACCTTCCCGCTCTCTTTTCTCCTGCTCGATCGCGGCAGCCAGCTCCAGCCGCTCGCGCTCCAAGCCCTCCAGTCGCTCCGTCATCTCCTGCATACGGGCAGCCATGCCGGTCAGCTTACCTTCCATCTGCGCCGTGTATTCCTTCTCCTTGAAATAATCATCCGCAACATTCAGGGAGGTCAGCACATAGGCAAGGCTGGCATCCAGCGTCACGGCGACCGCCTTCTCCCGCACCTCTGCCATTTTTTCATCAATATAGGCAGCCACCCGACGCATATGCTCCTCAGATTCCTCACCCACCAGCGTAAAGCCCTTTCCATCAACGGAAATCTTCACTCTGTTTTTCATCCTCTGCACTCCCTCCGATTTTTCCGAAAATATCAATAGTTATAGAACAGTATACCACAAATATCTGCACGAAGGAATAGATTTTTATGAAAAGCAAGGTGTATCCCTGCCCCGAAAAACGACGGCAAATGCCATGTATTTTGGCAGAAAAACGCCCCTTCCGCGTCCCCTGCGATCAAAACGCTCCCTTTCAGGCGCAGAGGCACACAGACCGCATCTTGACAAAACAAAAAACGGGCAAACCCCTATTCAGGGATTTGCCCATCAGACTGTAGACAAAGCTATTTTCTCATCGCGGAAGGGTTTGGGAAACGAGTTTTCATCACTTTGCTTCGCAAAGCGGGCTTCGCCCGCCACCCCGTCTTGGGCGGTGAGTGGTTTCCTAACTGGAATCCGCAGCCGGAATTTACTTCCGGCGAGGAAAACAGTAATGCATGCCGAAGATAGACGGCACCGCCGCAGGCGGCTTTGCGAAGCAAAGTGCTGACAAAGTTTCAAGGCTTTTAAGCCGATGGAACTCGTCTGTTTATTCCTCTGTCTAAGCAAGTCGAAATCCTGATTTTGACTTGTGGTTTTAGGTCGACTTTGTCGACACCCAGACAGGCAAACCCTCACGCTGAGAGTCCGCCCGCCTTATCTTTTATCTCCGCACCCTTACGGGATGCGTCTATCTCAAATCACCTTAAATTCGCCGTTTTCCTCATCCACCATCAGCACTGCGCCCGGCTCGACCTCATCGGCAATGATTTTCTTTGCCAGCAGAGTTTCCACAGAGCGCTGGACCAATCTCTTGAGCGGTCTTGCGCCGAACGCGGGGTCATAGCCCGTTTCGATGATGTAGTTCTTTGCCCGCTCGGTCAGTTCGCATTTGAGCTGCTGATCCGCCAGTCTGTTGTTCAGGTCTTTCAGAATCAGGTCGATGATATGCGTAATATTATCCTTTGTCAGCGGTTTATAGAACACGATTTCGTCCAGTCTGTTCAAAAATTCCGGACGGAAGGACTGCTTCAGCAGTCCATCGACTGCCGCTCTGGCGTCATCCGTGATCTCGCCGTTCGCATCAATGCCATCCAGCAGGTAGGACGAGCCCAGATTGGAGGTCAGGATGATAACTGTGTTCTTAAAGTCCACCGTTCTGCCCTGCGAATCCGTGATCCGCCCATCATCCAGCACCTGCAACAGGATATTGAATACATCGGGATGCGCCTTTTCCACCTCATCAAAGAGGATGACCGAATACGGTTTGCGCCGCACGGCTTCGGTCAGCTGACCGCCCTCCTCATAGCCCACATATCCGGGAGGCGCACCGATCAGACGAGACACGCTGAATTTTTCCATGTACTCCGTCATATCGATACGAACCATGTTCTTCTCATCGTCAAAGAGGCATTCCGCCAGCGTTTTTGCCAGCTCCGTCTTGCCGACGCCGGTCGGACCAAGGAAGAGGAAGGAACCGATCGGTCTGTTCGGGCTTTGGATGCCGGCACGGCTTCTCAGAATTGCTTCGGAAACCTTCGTGACCGCTTCCTCCTGCCCAACGACTCTCTCATGCAGGATATCCTCCAGATGCAGCAGTTTTTCCCGCTCGCCCTCCATCAACTTGGAAACAGGGATGCCCGTCCAACGCTCGATGATGCGCGCGATCTCCTCTTCTGTCACCTTATCCCGCAGCAGGGTATTCTTGCCGCTGTTTTCCTCTGCCAGCCGCTCCTTTTCCTCCAATTCCTTCTGCAACTGCGGCAGCTTGCCATATTTCAGTTCGGCTGCGCGATTCAGATCATATTTGCGTTCTGCCGCTTCGATTTCGGCATTGACATCCTCAATCTGCTCTCTCAGCTTCTGCACTGTGCCGATGGCATCCTTTTCATTCTGCCATTTTGCCTGCAATGCCGCCAGATTTTCGCGCATCTCTGCCAGCTCCTTCTGGATCTCCGCCAGATGCTCCTTGGAGAGCTTATCGTCCTCTTTTTTCAGGGCTGCTTCCTCGATCTCATGCTGGATGATCTTTCTCTGGATCACATCCAGCTCCGTCGGCATGGAGTCGATTTCGGTACGGATCATCGCGCAGGCTTCATCCACCAGGTCAATCGCCTTATCCGGCAGGAAACGGTCGGAAATATAACGATTGGACAGCGTTGCCGCCGCAATGATCGCCTGATCCTGAATTTTTACGCCATGGTATACCTCATACCGTTCCTTCAGACCACGCAGGATCGCGATCGTATCCTCAACCGTCGGCTCATTGACCAGTACCGGCTGAAAACGCCGCTCCAAAGCGGGGTCTTTCTCGATATACTGCTTGTATTCGTTCAGCGTCGTTGCGCCGATGCAGTGCAGCTCGCCCCTTGCCAGCATGGGCTTGAGCAGATTGCCCGCATCCATCGCACCGTCTGTTTTCCCCGCGCCGACGATCGTATGCAGCTCATCGATAAAGAGGATGATCTTGCCCTCGCTCTTTTTGACCTCATTCAGAACCGCTTTCAGTCTTTCCTCAAATTCCCCTCTGAACTTTGCGCCCGCAATCAGCGCACCCATATCCAGCGAGAAAATCGTCTTGTCCTTCAGGCTGTTCGGCACATCCTCCTTCACAATACGCTGAGCCAGCCCTTCTGCGATGGCAGTCTTACCAACGCCGGGCTCGCCGATCAGCACAGGATTATTCTTTGTTTTTCTGGACAAGATCCGAATTGCATTTCTGATCTCATCGTCACGCCCGATCACGGGATCGAGCTTCTTGCTTCTTGCCTTTTCCACCAGATCCGTGCCGTATTTTTTCAGCGCGTCATAGGTTGCCTCGGGCGAATCGCTGGTCACGCGCGTGTTACCGCGCACGGTCGCCAGAATCTTCATGAAAGCGTCCCTCGTAATCTGATACTGACGGAAAATCTCCTTCATGACTGCATTGGGCGCATTGAGCAGCGCCATAAAAATATGCTCCACGGAGACATATTCATCCGTCATATTGTCAGCCAGTCTTTCCGCTGCGGTCAGCGTTTTTTCCAAATCCATGGAAACATTCGTCTGCCCGCCCGTCACTCTGGGCAACTTTTTCACTGCATTTTCCGTTGCCTGCAAAAGCCCGTTTACATTGACCTCCATCTTCTGCAAAAGCTGCGGGATCAAGCCATCCTCCTGCTGCAAGAGCGCCGCCAGCAGATGCTGCTGGTCAATCTGCGGATTGCCGTATTCAATCGCTTCGGTCTGCGCATTCTGAATGGCCTCCAGGGATTTCTGTGTAAATTTCTGCAAATTCATAACCATTCCACCTTTCAAACCTTCCATCTATCCCCTGCGGTCTGCCGCAGGTATCCGATGCATCCGAATCGGAGGGGCTGTCGGCAACCTGTGTTCCTGCTGTCTCCCAATTCCGATTACTTGCCTTGGTTTTTTATTTGATGGACTTATTATACACTGTTAGCACTCACTTGTAAAGAGTGCTAACAAAATTTTTTATGAATTTTTTGTGAACAAAATCCCTCTCAAGAGGTATAATCCGCCAGAAGCTTCACCAGATTTTCCTCCCCGATCACGCGCAAGCCCTCCCGCAGCTGCCGTTCCTCGCCCTCCGGCAGAGTCGATACGGGAATGTCCGTGCGCTCATGCAGATGGATGGTCTTTTGCGCGTCCTCATAAAATACGGCAATATAGCCCTCATACTCCCCGATGATATAGCTCTCACTGCTTTTTCCTTCGATTTTGCAGCGCAGAATCACACGCTCGGGCGAGAAATACACGATCTGCCAGCCATTATAAATGCTCTCCAGCTGCTTGCGATCGACGCCCTGTAGAAAGACGGGCGCAGGCTCTCGCTGCTCCTTCATCACGCGGTCGCGCAGATAAAAATATTGATAAATGATTTCCGTTTTGTCGCTGATTTCCTGCTTTTGCAGAAGAACCTCCTCCGCCTGCACATCTGCATCCGCTGGCGCAGCATCCTGCCGCATCCGCCGCAGAGAATGTGCATAGCCCAGCGCCATGCAGACGAAAAAAGCCGTCAGAACACAGCATACTATCGTTTTTTTCATGGTACCACCTCTTACGCAGAGTATGGACGAAAAAAAGGAAAATTATGCAAAAGGGCTGCATACTCGGATGCAATCGCAGTCCAAGCAGCAGCCCAAAATATCAATATAATCTCAAATGCATAGGAACGCCGTTTTTGTAGGTACACGGCAGCTCTCCCTGAATCAGTGGCAGAAGATAATCGATCATCTCCTGCGTTACATCATTGCCCGCCGCATTGATCCATTCATTCGGCACAGGCTTGACCTGATTTGCAATCTTCATAATATCCACAAAATCAATCTCGATGCGATACGGCGCATTGGAGACTCTGCGGATTGCCGCCATTTTGCCCGTTCCACCGGAGATGGCATAATCCGCCGCCGCCATGCCAATCAGCCTCGCCTCATAAATATCCGCCGCCGAAGCCACATGCGACGCGCATCTCTGCATTAGATTCAGCTCCACACTGCGCACCTTGCAGCCAATCTCAAAGCGGAGAATTTCCTCCAGATAGCGCGCCGCGCCCGCCAGAATTTTGTGTCCGAAGGCGTCCGACGCGCGGTTTTGCAGGCTGTCGGTCACATAATCGCCTTCCTCGTTTTTCAGCCCCTCGCTGACCGCGACGATAACGGCGTGCTTCTCCGCCATTTTCGCCCGCACATCATCCAGAAACTGATCCACGCAAAAAGGTCTTTCGCAAAGATAGATCAGATCGGGCGCGGGATCGCCGTTCAGCCGCCCCAGAGCCGAAGCCGCCGTCAGCCAGCCTGCCTCCCTGCCCATAACCTCCACAATCGTGATCGCGGGCAGCGCATACACGTTGCAGTCGCAGGCAATCTCAGAAAAGGTCGTCGCCACATATTTCGCAGCAGAGCCGAAGCCGGGGCAATGATCGGTTTCCATCAGATCATTGTCGATCGTCTTAGGTGCGCCGATGATCTTGATGTCGTCGATTCCCTTCATGCGGCAATATTCCGCCAGCTTGTGTACGGTATCCATGGAATCGTTCCCGCCGATATAAATGAAGTAAGAAATGTTGTATTTCCGAAAAATCGTCACGATCTTTTCATATTCAAAGGTATTTTCCTGCCAATCGGAGAGCTTCATGCGGCAGGAGCCGAGCGCGGAAGAAGGCGTCTGGCAGAGCAGCTGCAGGCTATGCGGGTCAGCCAGCACATCCTGCAATTCGATAAAACGCTCCGACAAAACGCCCATAATGCCGTTTTTCGCCCCATATACCTTATCGATCGTGCGGTCTGCCAGACATTTTTCCACAACGCCGCAAAGCGTTGCATTGATCGCCGCAGAAGGCCCGCCGGATTGCGCAACCAAAAGATTTTTCATCATTCATCCACCTTTCGTATCGCAAAAACAGCGCGGATGTGATCCATCCGCGCAGGCATATTTCTATATTTTTCTCTCTTAGGAAACCAGCAGCTTTATCAGGAACAGGATCGCAATGACAACGATCACAGGGTTCAGTTCCTTCTGTCTGCCGCTGAGCAGCTTCAGCAGAACATAGGAGAGCACACCGAATACCAAGCCTTCAGAGATGCTGTAGCATACAACCATCATCAGCACGGTGATAAATGCGGGGAAGCCCTCTGTGTAGTCGGAGAAGTTAATGTCTGTTACGTTTTCTGCCATCATCAAACCAACAACGACCAGTGCAGGCGTCGTCGCAAAGGAAGGAATGGTTGTCAGAATGGGGGAGAAGAACAGCGCAATCAGGAACAGGAGACCCGCTGCAAACGCCGTCAGACCCGTTCTGCCGCCATCGGAAACACCGGATGCGGATTCTACGAAGGTCGTTACGGTAGAAGTACCCAAAAGCGCACCAACCGTTGTTGCGGCAGCATCCGCAAAGAGCGCACCCTTGATTTTAGGCAGCTTGCCATCCTTGTCCAAGAAGCCTGCCTTTGTGGAAACGCCGATCAGCGTACCCAGCGTATCGAACAGGTCAACGAACAGGAATGCAAAAATGACAACGATAAAATCGAAAATGGAAATACCGGAAAAGCTCAGCTTGCCCGCAACGGGAGCGATGCTGGGGGGTGCGGAAATCAGACCGCTCGGAATCAGGGAATATGCGCCCATTTCGGGATTTACCTGGTAAATGCCCGTCAGCTGGCAGATGATGCCCAGAATCCATGTCAGCAGAATGCCGACCAAAAGTGCGCCCTTTACCTTTCTGATAACCAGAACCAGCGTCAGAATCGTACCGATCAGAGCCAGCGCAACGGATACCGTTCTTACATTGCCCAGCGCAACGCAGGTTGCCGAATTGCTTACAACAACGCCCGCATTCTGCAGACCGATAAATGCGATAAACATACCGATACCTACGCTTACCGCTTTTTTCATATTCGTCGGGATCGCATTAAAAATGGCTTCGCGCACATTGACTGCAGAAATAAGAATAAATATGATACCTTCAATGAAAACAGCCGCCAGCGCTACTTCCCAGCCATAGCCGTACTGTCCGACTACGGTATACGCAAAGTAAGCGTTCAAGCCCATACCGGGCGCCAGAACGAAAGGATAATTTGCAAAAAATGCCATACAGAATGTACCAAATGCCGAAGCGATACAAGTCGCCGTCAGCAGAGCGCCCGCATCCATGCCCGTGCTGGAGAGGATGCTGGGGTTTACCACAAGGATGTACGCCATCGTCATGAATGTGGTCAACCCGGCCATCAGCTCCGTTTTCACGCTCGTCTGATGTTCCTTTAGCTTAAAACACTTCTCAAAAAAACTCATACTTTTTCCTCCCTAAATGTTTGAAGTGAAACCCAACAAATACCAGTATAATCTTCCTCGACAAAATCCGCAAGGCGTAACGGACGGAATCTCCGATTTACCCCTATATGCGGCGCGGCGGGGACTTTTTTTGGGCAAATCCCACAAAGCCCACAGTTCGCCGTTTTCCCCTCGGCTACAATCAGCCGCTGCGTGTATGCCGCAAAAAGACGATACCGATTTCCTTGTTTCCCTTCGTTCCAATGCCTTCCCGTAGTAATTCAATGAATTGCTACAAATCCCTTCCCGGAGGCTTTTTGAGGTAATCGCCGCATCCCTACAAAACGAAATCATCAAAGCCATCCTTTGCCAGAACCTTCACTGTGCGAAAACCAAGCTCCTTTGCCAGATCCGCCATCTCGGCAAATCGATAGTCCAAAGAAGCGCCGTCATGGCTGTCGCCGGACAAAATAATGTCCCCCTTCCTCTCTTTCAAATCCTTCAAAAGCTGTATGGAAGGGTATGGCTCACTGCAAAGCCCGCGATACATCGCTCCGGTGTTGACCTCGAAGGGTCTGCCCATTTCCAGCAGAGCCTCCATCGCTTCCAGTGCCGCATGGCGATAGCGTCTGTCCTGCGGGTCAAAAAAACGATTTTCCGCATTGAATTTCATCACCAAATCAAAATGGCCGATGAACGTCGCGTTCGTTTTCTGCACCACGCACGCCTCCTGCTCGAAAAAGCGTTTCGTCAAGGCATAGGGATCGCCGCCGAAACCCTCGCGGATCGCCTGCTCCAGCGTCTGCGCAGATTCGTCCACGCAATAATACACCCCGTCTTTTTCAGCATAATGCACAGAGCCGATGACATAATCATAGCCATCCGTCGGGACGGAGGAGCAAAAATCCTGCTCCACGCCGCAGAAAATCTCGATCCAATCCCGATACTGCGCCCCAAGCTCCCGCACCTTTGCAATATATTGCTCCGTTTTCTGCGGACTCATACACCAGACCTGCTGATCCTCCTGCCTGAAATCATTGAAGCAATGCCCGGAAAAGCCCAGCCGCACAAAGCCCTTGTCCAAGGCTGCCTGAATCATGCTCTCCGGCGATTGTTTGCCGTCGCAAAAGGTGGTATGCGTATGAAAATTCATTTTGGGAAATCTGCCCATCTCTCTGTCCTCCCGTTTGCGCTTTTTCGCTATCCTGCAACACAGTTCTTATCGTAACCGATTTTTGGGAATTGGTCAAATAAAACAGGCTCTCTGTATTCATAGGAATTTTGCGCCAATCTGTCGTTATCTTTATGCAATTTGTCGGAGTGTTTTCTGCAAAATATTTCCTCCGCTATCACAACAGTTCCATTTGCCGACCAAATTCCACGATAATTTTATCTATTTTTTTATTTATGCATAATATTTGCATATTTTTTCATTAAAACAAAAAAATTAAACATGATTATTCATAAATAGTATGCTATAATGAGAAAAAATACATATCCATGCCGAAGTCCGCTTCGGCAACCATTTCTACTTCTGAAACAAAGGAGGAATCCCCGTGAAGGAAAAAAAAGACATCAAAAAGGTTCTCATTATCGGCTCCGGTCCCATCATCATCGGTCAGGCGTGCGAGTTTGACTATTCCGGCACACAGGCATGCAAGGCGCTGCGCAAGCTGGGCTATGAGATCGTTCTGGTCAATTCCAACCCCGCAACGATCATGACAGACCCCGAGATCGCCGATGCGACCTATATTGAGCCGCTCAATGTGGAGCGCTTGGAGCAGATCATCGCAAAGGAGCGCCCCGATGCGCTGCTGCCGAATCTGGGCGGGCAGTCCGGGCTGAATCTCTGCTCTGAGCTGGCAAAGGCAGGCATTTTGGAGAAATACGGGGTGGAGGTCATCGGTGTGCAGGTCGATGCCATCGAGCGCGGCGAGGATCGCATCGCCTTCAAGCATACCATGGATAGCCTCGGCATCGAAATGGCGCGTAGCGAGGTCGCTTACTCCGTGGAGGAGGCACTTGCCATCGCGGACAAGCTGGGCTATCCTGTTGTTCTGCGCCCCGCGTACACCATGGGCGGCGCCGGCGGCGGTCTGGTGTATAATGTAGAGGAATTGAAGACCGTCTGCGCACGGGGACTGCAAGCCAGCATCGTTGGGCAGGTTCTGGTCGAAGAATCCATACTCGGCTGGGAGGAATTGGAGCTTGAGGTCGTGCGGGACTCTGCCGGCAATATGATCACCGTCTGCTTCATCGAAAATATTGACCCTCTGGGCGTACACACGGGCGATTCCTTCTGTTCCGCGCCCATGCTGACCATCTCGGAGGAGGTGCAGAAGCGCTTGCAGGAGAAATCCTACAAGATTGTAGATGCTGTAAAGGTCATCGGCGGCACGAATATTCAGTGGGCGCATGATCCCAAGACCGACCGCGATATCGTCATCGAGATCAACCCCAGAACCTCCCGCTCCTCTGCGCTGGCATCCAAGGCGACGGGCTTCCCTATCGCGCTGGTATCCGCGATGCTGGCGACCGGACTGACGCTGAAGGACATCCCCTGCGGCAAATACGGCACGCTGGACAAATATTATCCCGACGGCGATTATGTCGTAATCAAATTCGCGCGCTGGGCATTTGAAAAATTCAAAGGCGTCGAGGACAAGCTGGGGACGCAGATGCGCGCTGTCGGCGAGGTCATGAGCATCGGCAAGAATTTCAAGGAGGCATTCCAGAAGGCGATCCGCTCTCTGGAAACCGGTCGTTACGGCTTGGGTCACGCCAAGGATTTTGATACAAAGTCCAAGGATGAGCTGCTCCGCATGCTGATTTCTCCTTCCAGCGAGCGTTATTTCCTGATGTATGAAGCACTGCGCAAGGGTGCGTCTGTGGAGGAATTGTACGAAATCACAAAGGTAAAGCATTGGTTCATCGAGCAGATGAAAGAACTGGTAGCGGAGGAAGAAGCACTTTTACAGCATAAGGGCAGTCTGCCCGCAGATGAAGCGTTGCTTCAGGCAAAGAAGGACGGCTTCTCCGATAAATATCTGAGCCAGCTGCTGGCGATCCCCGAGGACACGATTCGTGAAAAACGTATTGCGTTGGGGCTGGAGGAAGCATGGGAGCCTGTACATGTCAGCGGCACGCAGGATAAGTCCTATTTCTACTCCACCTATAACGCCCCCGACAAGAATCCCATCTGCAGCGATAAGCCGAAGATTATGATTCTGGGCGGCGGGCCGAACCGTATCGGGCAGGGCATTGAATTCGACTATTGCTGCGTACACGCCTCCCTTGCGCTCAAGGAGCTGGGCTTTGAGACGATTATCGTAAACTGCAATCCCGAAACCGTCTCCACGGATTATGACACCTCCGACAAGCTCTATTTCGAGCCGCTGACATTGGAGGATGTGCTGAGCATCTATCATAAGGAGCAACCTGTGGGCGTAATCGCGCAGTTCGGCGGGCAAACTCCGCTGAATCTGGCGGCGGAGCTGGAGAAAAACGGCGTGAAGATTCTGGGCACCTCCCCCTCCGTAATCGATCTGGCGGAGGATCGCGACCAGTTCCGCGCCATGATGGAAAAGCTGGAAATTCCTATGCCCGAATCCGGCATGGCTGTCACGGTCGAGGATGCGCTGGCAATCGTCGATGAAATCGGCTATCCCGTGATGGTGCGTCCCTCCTATGTGCTGGGCGGTCGCGGCATGGAGGTTGTATATGATGCGGAAAATCTGGTGAAATATATGGAGGCTGCAGTCGGCGTAACGCCCGACAGACCGATTTTGATCGACCGTTTCCTGAATCATGCAACGGAATGCGAAGCCGATGCCATCAGCGACGGCACGCACGCCTTTGTGCCGACCGTCATGGAGCATATCGAGCTTGCGGGCGTGCATTCCGGCGACTCCGCCTGCATCATCCCCTCCAGACATATCTCGGAGAAAAATGTGGCACTGATCAAGGAATATACGCGGAAAATTGCCGAAGCGATGGGCGTAAAGGGTCTGATGAACATGCAGTATGCCATCGAAAAGGACAAGGTTTATGTGCTCGAGGCGAACCCCAGAGCGTCCCGCACCGTGCCGCTGGTTTCCAAGGTCTGCAACATCCGCATGGTGCCGATCGCCATCGACATCATCACGGGCGATCTGACCGGCAGACCGTCCCCCGTTCCCGCCCTCAAGGAGCATAACATTCCTTATTATGGCGTGAAGGAGGCAGTGTTCCCCTTCAATATGTTCCAGGAGGTCGACCCGATTCTGGGGCCTGAAATGCGCTCCACAGGTGAGGTTCTGGGGCTGTCCCGCTTCTACGGCGAGGCCTTCTTCAAGGCGCAGGAGGCAACACAGACGAAGCTGCCGATGCGCGGCGCGGTGCTGATTTCCGTATGCGATAAGGACAAGGAGGAGCTTGCTGAGATCGCGAAGGAATTTGATCAAGCGGGCTTCAAGATCTATGCCACAAAGGGGACGCAGACGGCGCTTGCCGACGCGCATATCGTTTCCGAATTTGTATACAAAATCAACGAGGGCGGCAGACCAAACACCGCTGACCTGATTGCCAACGGCAAGATCGACCTGATCATCAACACGCCGCTGGGCGCAGACAGCAGTCTGGACGACAGTTATCTGCGGAAGACCGCGATCCGCAAGAAGATCCCGTATATCACAACGCTGGCTGCGGCTAAAGCGACGGCAAGCGGCATTGAGTCCATGAAAAAACCGGGCTGCGGCGCAGTGTTGTCCCTGCAGGAGCTGCACAGCATGATTACAGACAAGGAGTAAGAACTAAAACCGTGGGACTTTGTCCTGTCACTGTCCGATAGCAGAGCTATCGGCAGCATACCACACTGCAAGACCTTGGGGCTTTGCCCCAAGCCCCACAAAGGGAGTTTCTCCCCTTGACCCCGTTATAGCAAACGCATATGCATGCGTTTGCAGGTACAAAATTGAGAAAATTACAAAACCGCTTGTGAATCGGAAAACATAATTCCTTTTCACAAGCGGTATTTTTTCCAAAAATATTCTGTTTTTGTCCCGCAGGGGCGCATGCCCCTGCGCTATCGGGGTGCAGGGGACGAGTCCCCTGCCGGGGTATTGGGGCAGAGCCCCAAGGTCTTGGTATTATGCTGCCGATAGCTCCGCTATCGGACAGTGACAGGGCAGAGCCCCACAGTCCTAAATGCCTTTACCCTCTAGGGAAACGGAAATGATTCCCGCCGGGACCAAAATAGCGGTTTTTCAGCGCCACTGCCTCATCGGGATGCAGCTTCGTGCAGCGCTCATTGACCAGTGTAGTGAAGAAATCCTCATATTCCTGTCGCAAGTTTGTCTTACGATGCATAATATTCTCCCGGATTGCATCGAATTCCTCCTCCGAAACCTTCTCTTCCATATGATCCAGATATCCCCGGAAGGTTTCCATGTACGCCCGATGATCCATCTGCTCCATCCGCTCAATCTGCGGCAAAACATCGAACAAATCCAGATCCATCTCCGCATTGGCGTACATGCTGAAGACAACATTATACAGCGTATTGTTCGCATGGGGCTGATAGGTGCGGCTCATATGCTGCGCCTCGGGCTTCAGGATTTTATTGAACGCAGCCTCCTTATCGATGCCATGCAGCACCCGCGGTCCGTCCCCTTCCTTAGTGATAATGAAGTTTTCGCCCTTCGTATCGAAATTGCACAACAGCCAGTCGGTCGTATGCTCGCGCAGAATTTGTGGCGACAGCTCCTGCACCGCCTGAATCGTCTCAGCCGTAGCAAGCTCCGGATGCTTGGAGAATTTGAACAGATCCAGCTTGCCCGGACCGCCCTCCACATGCTCCAATCTGCGCTGAAAGGAAACGTCACCGTGCTTTCTGGTTCTGCCGACAAAGGCATCTACAGCCGTTGTCGGGTCGATGATCTTTTGCAGGTTTGCGCCCGCTTCTGTCAGCAGTGCGCCCTCAATCTTATAATAGCCCATGCAGTTGACCGCCTGCTTTGCCAGCCACAGGCTGCCATCCGACGCAACATATTCGCTCATCGGTTTCGTGCCGCCAAGGAAAATCTCATGGTCGCTCTCCATCGTCAGCGTCGCCATGTTATTCTCATCGACAACGGTACTCTCATCCCGCCGCTTCAAGGTCTGCGCAGAGACCCGCGTCGTGCGCTGCTCCCGAATGCCGCCCGTGGGCTTGAGCTTTTTCAGCCCCATCACGAAGCCTTTGGAGAAATCGTACAGCGCATGTCTGCGTTTGTAGCTTTTTTCGTCCTGCCGATCCGCTTCCTCTGCCTTGCGCTGCAATTCCTCACGGTTTGCGACTCTATCCTGCATTTTTTTCTCGCGCTCTCTTTGAATCGTCTCCGCCGTATCGCCTTCAAAGAGGAACAAGCCCTCCGCATTGCCATGGAAATATTTCTGATTCAACGCCTCGGCATCCTCCGGGGAAACATTCTTCATGCGCTCGCGCACCAGATTACCGAAAAATTCACGATACTCCGCACGCAGATTCTGCTTGCGCAGCTTGATGCGCCTTTCGATCTCCGGCACATCATCCGGGCGCGTCTGCCGCTGCTGCTCGATATAGCCGCTGAAGATCGCCATATAATCGTCGTCCGACATCGCTTCGACCCGCCGGATCTGCGTCTCCACGGTCTGTAAATCGAAATCCATGCTGCCTGCAGCATAGTGGCGGAACAGCTGATTGTATACCGTATCCTGATCGAACTTCTGATAATCCTTGCTCATCTTCTGCGCACCCTCATCCAGTATCGCGCGGAAGCCCGCCTCCTTATCGATGCCGTAGAGCTTCAGGCTATTGTCGGGATTTCTGGAAAGGATGAAATTCTCGCCCTTCGTATCGAAATTATAGAGCAGCCAGTCCGTAGTATGCTCGCGTAAAAGCTGCGGCGCAAGTGCCTCGACCCTGCCAAGCTCCTCCTCCGTCATGGATTCGGGCGTACGGGAGAATTGGAACAGATCCACATGATCCGTCACGACGTTTTTCACCATCCGCTGATAGGAAACCGTTCCCAGACCCGCGCTCACGCCCTTGAAGGCCTCAATCGCCGTATCGGGATTGACCAGCTTCTGCACCTTATAGCCTGCCTCGGTCACGATAGCCGCGTTCGGCTCGTCCACGCCGATGCAGGAGCGGCTTTCCTTTACCAGCCATCTGCTGCCGTCCTGTGCATACTGTATGGAGCTGGGCTTCGTCCCGCCGACAACGTGCGCCACCTGATTCTCGCCAAAGCTCATATCGAAGGTTACACGCGAAAGTCTCTGCTCGATCTGTCCCTCTGTTTCCCCGGGATATTGCTTGCGCAAAGCCATGTGCGTATCTGCCATTTTCTCTGCCAAAAACGACATATTCGCGCCAAATTTTTCGTTAAATTCCTCCTCCCTGCCCTGATCTCTGTATTCATTGCTCAGCCGCTCCAGATTTCTGTATGCCTGCGCCAGATTGGTCTCGCGTACGGAGGTTTCCGTAGAATTTCGCGCCTCTGCCGATGCGCCGGACAGCCATCTGCCAAAGTCCACAAAGCCCTTGATGAAGCCATAGAAGCCATGGCGCACCTTATCTGTGAACACCTTTCTGCGATCCGCACGAAGCGCCTTGTTACGCAGACGTACCTTCTCGCGCTCCGCATTGAGCCGCGCCCGTTCCGCCTGCTCCGCTTCTCTTTGTACGCGCCTTTGCTCTGCTTCCGCTTCCTCCCGCCGGCGCTTCTGCTCCTCCAGAGCCTCCTTTTGCAGCTGCTTCTGGAATTTGATGTCAGCCTTATATGCCTCAGCCAGAATCTTGTCATTTTTGTTCTTGAAGGTCTTATGATAGGCCTGCTCAAAAATGTCCATTTCCTGAGGCTGCTGCTCCCGCTGCCGTTGTCTTTGCTCCCGCTCCTGCTCTTTTCGCCGCTTCTCCAGCTGCTCCGTCTGCTCCATGAGATCGATGTCCAAGAGCTGCTCCCAGAAATCACCATGCATAGAGTCTGCCAGCAGATCATGCTGCTCCATGTTTAGCTCCAAGGGCTGCACAGGGGCGTTATCCTTGTTTTGCTTTTTGAATATTCCGTGTCCACCGCCCATCAACTTGCCTCCTTTTGCTTCTTCCCGATATAATAAGCGATATAAAAACGCTTTGTAATCTGATAATTCGGGCAAATCTGATCCACGATCCGAACGGAAGCCTCATTGACCGCAGATACGGAAAGGGGCATCGGCTCCGCCTGTGCCAGCGCGGCGATGGAGTCCATCAGCGCGACTGCCGCCAGAACGCCCTTGCCCGGTCTGGAATAGAGCAGCTTCATCTCCAGCATGCCATTGTTTTCCTTGACGAGACTGACGGACTGGATGCTGTTTTTCTCCACAACGCAATAGCACAGATCCCTGCGATATTGCTCCGCATCCTGTTCCAGCTCCCACGCGATCTCCGGATAGCTTTCCTTCAGATCCTCTATAAATTCTCTCTGCTGCTGCCTGTCGCGGTCAAAAAAGCGAACTGCCTTTCCCGATCCCTTTGCATACCGTTTGCAAATCTCTGCGATCTCATCCTTCGTCAGATATGCTTCAAAGCCCGCCACACGCTCTATATAAAAAGCATGGGTAGCAGCAAGGAAACGATAAAAGCGATCCCCGATCGTCTCCCCGTCAAAGGAGACCATCAGCTCCTGCCCGCTCGCATCCACATATTTGCAAAGCAGCCCCAGCATCGCCGTCCCCACTCCCATGCGGCGATACCCGCCGGAGACAAAAACGCGGGACAGCCAGAGGGTATTCCCATTTTTCTGATACAGCAAAAGCCCGATCGGCGCTTCGCCATCGAAGGCGGCGATGCCATAGAGCTCCTGCGTCTGCAACTGCTCATATTCCTCCCTCTGCAGCAGATGAGCAGTGCGGGCAAGATTGCCCTGTATCGGTCGATAGTCAATCTGCATTCCGCTCAAGTGAAATCACCCTTCCTGCTCAATGGCGTCAATCAGCTTCTTTGCTTGGCTGCCGCCGCGCAGCAGCTCATACAGACCATCGCCGTAGTGATCGAACAGCGTCAGACCGATCGCCATGCTGTCATCCAGCTGCTTTTCCGTCGGCGTGCCGCTCGGGCAGTCGAAATAGGTTTTATAGTGGATCGAACCATCGTCATAATCAAATTCAAAATTGCCGTTCGGCAGACCATAATTGGCGCGATGCAGATATTCCCCAACGACCGTTCTGATCTCGGGCGCGGCAGTATCCGCAATCGTCGTATAGCAGAGGAAGCCATCCTCCTTCGCCTGATATACCACCAGAGCCGTCGCCAACTGGCATTCCAGCTCCGCCTCCACGCTGAAAACGCCGTGGATCACGTCATATTCAAATGTCCAGTCCTTTTCCTTCAAATATGCTTCGATTGCCTTTGCAATACCTTCCTGTCCCATCATATCCATGCTCCTTCCTTATATTCAATAGATCAAATGCGCATACGCGCCCAATGCCTCCGCAAAAGAAACCTTTTTATCCTTGGTCAGCTCCATCTGAATGGCTCTGACCATATGGCGCATCCCGACCGCGCGATCCTCCTTCGCCGCAAAAAAGCAGGCGTTCCAGACCACATTTTTGATCTGCCCGCCGCTGAATTCAAACTGCCGCGCCAGATAGTCATAATCCAAATCCTCCAGCGGCGTTTGGGCGGCAAAAGCCGATTGCCAGATCAGCTTTCGGGTCGCCTCATCCGGCAGAGGGAAATGCACCGTAAAACGGATTCTGCGCATAAACGCCGCATCGATATTCTGGCTGTAATTAGTCGCCAGTATCACGATGCCGTCATATTCCTCCATCCGCTGCAAAAGATATGCCACCTCCGTATTGGCATATTTATCCTTTGCCTCCTTGGCCTCGCTGCGCTTGCCGATGATGGCGTCCGCTTCGTCAAAAAAGAGGATCATGTTGCTGCGCTCCGCCCTTTGGAAAACCTCCTCCAGACGTTTTTCCGTTTCACCGATATATTTATCCACAATCTGTGACAAATCCACCTTGAATAATTCCAGCCCCAGTATGCCCGCCATCACATGCGCCGCCATGGTCTTACCCGTGCCGGGCGGACCGCTGAAAATGGCGCTGACCGATGTGCCATAGGCATAGCGGCTCTGCAAATTCCAATCGCTGAGCACCTTCTTGCGGCACTCCACCTGCGCGCAGATGTCCATGATGACCCGCTTCTGGGATTCCTCCAGCTTCAAATCGTCATAGGTATAGCTGGTTTCCACGCGCTTGATATTATCGTATCTGCCATCGTCCAGAAGCTCGTAGCAGGCATGAAAAATGCTGCGGCTGTCCACCCGTTCGGGCGGCATGCACGCCATGCGCTTCATGACCTTCTCCACACTGCCGATGGGCAGCTTCATTTTGACCGCAAGCTCCTGACAGGGCAATGCCAGATCAGGCAGATATATTTTTCCGAAAAATTCCCAAAGAGCCGCCCTTTGCGCCAGATCGGGCAGGGGCAGCTTTGCTTGCAGCACCATCTGCGGCAGCAGATAGCACAGCTTCACATCCTCAGCCACAGTCAGAAACAACGGTCTGCCGCCCGGCGCATCCTGCAAGCCGGCTTCCCACGCCCGCTTCACAACGGCTTCGTATTCCCGAACCAGAATCGAAATTACGCTTTCCCATGAGGGATGCTTCTCAACGCCCGTGATGCAGAGCAAAATCGGCTGTAAAAGCAGCTCACGCAACAGCTTGCGCCATTGCCGCAACAAACTGTCCAGCGAGCCGAAATAGCTCATATCCACCAGCAAAAGCCGCTTGCCGAGCGTCTGCGCCGTCTGCTTGACGAAAAAACGTCTACCGCTGCCGCTTTCCCCGGAAATTGCCGCGATCACGACCTCTCCCGGCGCAACTCTGCCGCCGCCCCCCAGCTCTGTCAAAAGCCGAAGTCGTTTTTCCTCCCAAATCGGGGAGGTCGGCGCATCAGGCAAAGCACCCATATGCAGCATGGGGTGCTGCGGCAGGCTTTCGCCATCCTTGAGCCATGCGATGAATCGATCGTCCGCCAAAAGCAGGGTATCTCCGATGCGGCTCGCGGGGTAATCCGCCTGCAAAAGCAGCTCGCAGCGCGAAAAGGCATCCTGTAAGATATCGAAATACTCCAGCTGCATCCCCTCGCCGTAAAGCAGCTTTGCCGCCAGCGTCAGCGTTGCGCCGTCGCGGCTCGGCGGATGTACCGCCGCAAATACCTCGCCCATATGCGGGTTCATGGCGTAAAGAATCGCCAGCTCCAGCGCACACCACGCCAGATACCCCTCCTCAATATCCGGCTCAAGCAGACGCAGCAGCATTTTCAGGCCGCCTTCCTCCGCCGCAAGGCTGTCGAAGTAATTCTGCTCCATCTCCTCCAACAGCTCCCGCGTCACGCTGCCATCCAGCAGCCTCGGATATGCCGCCCAATATGTGGAGATACCCTCTTTTTTCAAGTACATCGAAAGACGGTACGCCCCCATTGCGGCCAGTCGTCTCATGGCTTATCTCCTCCGTCTGAGCAGGTTTCGGAAACGTTCTGCCGCCGACGAGCTTGTCGTTCCTGCCGCTGCCCTCTGCAGAGAACCGGCTGCCGCCTTATTCTTCCTTGACATGATCAGATCCGGTGCGATCGACCGCAGGACCGCCGTATTCATGACCATAGGCGAGAGACGATCCTCATTTTCCCCGGAAAAATGACTCGATGTCCCCAGAGCATCCATGCTCGCCTGCAAAACCTCCATCAATGCAGGGTTTGATGTGATCAGTTCCCCTGCAGGATCCAGCAGCTCATCCATGTTATCCTCGAACATCGGCATCTTGTTCGCATTTAGTTTTTGCTGTCCGTTTTCGTCCAGCACAGGATTTCTCACATAATTATCCGATATTTGCTGCGAAATTTCCGCCGGCATCGTTGCCTGTAAAAGCATTCTGTAGGAGCTGAACTCACCGGCAGAGTCCCCGCGCAATACTTTAGAGTACATACTATCGTAGGTACTGCCCTCAAAGCGCTCCAATCTCTTAGCCATATTTGTTTTATAGTCATTCAGGATCATCTGACGCAACATGGGATCGCTTCTGAGCTGTTCCGGAGAAGCATTTCTTGCCATTTCATAGATCGCGCGGCTTTGTGTACTCATAAAACGCTGCTTGGTAGCAGTCTGATCGCCGCCTTGGATCCGATAGCCAAAATCCCCACCATTCATAACATCCGGCGTATCCAGCAGCTGCGGCTCGGAGATCTTCGGCTTTCTGCTGAACAGCCCCTTGAACCAATCCCAGATACCGCCCTGCTCTGCGCCCATCGGTGCGCTTTCGCTCACGGCTGCTTCACCGCCGCCTGCCGCGCCCTGCTGCATGGTATGCGCAAATTCATGCGCCACCAGCGCCTTATCCTCCGGTTCGCTGCTCTCAAAAATGCCCTTGCCGAAAAACAGCTCATTGCCCTGCGCCAGTGCATCCTTGCCCGCCGCGCGCACTCTGCTGTCCGCCGCACTGTCCGTATGCACCTTGATGTCGGAAAAATCCACATGATAGGCGCGGCTCATATCCTGCACAACGTCATTGCTGTACGCAAATTTCATACCAATGCGATTGGCCTCCTGCTCCGCTCTCTCTGCATAAAATGTTCGTCCCATCGTTCTCCCTCCTTAAAAGTCGATCCGCCTATGCTGTCTTCACTCCCGTATATTTTTGTGGATGGTGAGGATGTTTTTGTTATCCTCATAGAGATACTCCACATGATTCATGCTCATCTTCACCATATATACCCCCAGACCGCCGATGCCGCGTTCCTCCGCAGAAAGGGTGATATCCGGGTCCTCACGCTCCCAAGGATTATAGGGCATGCCTTCATCGATAAATACGATCGTGACCACATCCCCTTCGAAGGTCATCCGAATGGTGATGGGACCATCGGAGGGATGATATGCATAATTCGCCACATTGACAAAAAGCTCCTCCACGGCAATATCCAGCTCCAGCAGCGCCCGCTGACTGCAATCATGCGCCTCCAGATTGGTATTGACAAATTCCAGTACTTCCTCCCAATGCTCCGTTTTCGCAAGGAGATGGATCTCCGCTGTATCTTTGCTACCCTGCTTCATGTTATTCACTCTCCTTCTGTCCAAGAAAGGTCATACACAGCATCGTAATATCGTCAAACTGCTCCGCTTCGCCGACAAAGGCATCCATGCTTTCCTTCACAGCCCTGAGGATATCCTCCGGTGCATCGCCGCTGTGCCGATTGAGCACTTCTTCCAGCCGTTCCTCCCCGAACAGCTCCTCCTTCACATTGATGGATTCCGTTACGCCATCCGTATAGAGATAGATGCTGTCACCCTTTTCGAGCTGCAGCTCGCCCTGCTGATACGGCATATCCTCCATGCCTGCCAGCACGAAGCCGGGGCGGCACTGCACATACTTGAACACACCGTCCGCACCCTTGACCACCGGGGGATTATGCCCCGCATTCACATAGGTCAGCTTGCCTGTGGAGATCTGCAAAATGCCCATCCAAGCCGTAACGAACATGCCCTCCTTGTTGTTTTCGCAAAGCTGATTGTTGGTCTGCTCGAATACCTCGGAGGGCTGCTCGCCCTTCTGCGCATGGTTTTTCAGCAGCGTTTTTGCGATCACCATAAACAGCGCCGCCGGAACGCCCTTGCCGGATACGTCCGCAATCACAAACGCCAGATGGTCGTTATCCACCATGAAGAAATCGTAGAAATCGCCGCCGACCTCCTTCGCGGGAGTCATCGTCGCAAAAATATCAAATTCCTCGCGCTCCGGGAAGGCGGGGAAAATGCTCGGCAGCATATCCGCCTGGATCTGCTTGGCAACGTTCAGCTCCGCGCCGATGCGCTCCTTCTCCGCCGTCACCTTCGTCAGATTTGCGATGTATTCCTTGATGCCGATCTCCATTTTCAGCACGCTTTCGCTCAGCTGCTGGATCTCGTCGCCCGTTTTTACTGTTCCCAGTTCCTCGGAAATTTCTGCATTATTTTCCACAAATTTTTCCGCCTCATTTGCGATCAGATTGATGGGGGAGATCATCTTTTTATAGAAATACATCATGTAAAGAATGATGAACAATATCACCATAACGACCGTTACTACAACGGCATTGGCAATATATTCCTGCAGGGTGCTTTCCAGCGTGGACATCGGAATTTCCACCGCGATCAGCCCCTTCACCTCGCCATCGACCACCAAGGGGCGCAGCGCAGAGGTGTTGTAGCCGAATTGGCTCTCGGAAACGAAATAATTATCTACCCGCTGCTTTGTCTCGAAAATTTCCCGTACAGAATCCACAAAAACGGGATTGAATCTGCCCTGATAGCCAAAGTCAAATTTCAGCGCCTCGTCCATATAGCAATCGAAAACATAGGTCAGAGGCAGCCAATTATTGAGGTCATTTTCGTCATATGTATCGAAAACATCCTGATCGATATAGACCATAAAAATATCATTTGCGCCCATCCGCTCCCGCAGGGAGTACAAAAGCCCCTCGACACGCTGATAGCCCTCCGACTGCTTGATCAGCTCGATCTGCTCATCGGAAATCTCGCCCTTTGCGTAGCCCTCCGCCATCGCAAGATAGCCCTCGATCTCCGGCTGCGTCATATAGTCCTCGAAAACCTCCGCAACGTCATACGCCGTGTCGTTATATTGCTTCTGGATATAGGATTTGTATTGGCTGTAGCCTCTTGTCGTCGTCACAATGCAGATCAAAATACCCAGAATCAGAAATCCAACAATGAATTTCATACCCAATGAGCCTGCTTTTTTCATAACACCTACCCCTTCTTTCTGCGGAAGCGTTTGACTCCTGCTTATATTTCCACGACCAGCGTGTTCAGCCCCAAGGTGCTCTGGTATTCCGTCCGCGTCGCCATGCCCATGATCATCTGCACGCCGATGAAATCCAGATTATCCTTCTCATGCTCCAGCGGATTGTACGGCTCTCCCTCCGATCGGATGCGCAACAACGCGCCGTTTTTGATCTTCAGGATGCGGACATCCATCGTGCCTTGGTTTTTCAGCGTTTTTTCCGCCGTGATCATCATCAGCTCCTCCAGCGCAAGGCTGAGCGTCATCGTCTGATTGGGGTCCAAGGCGTTTTCCTCGCAAAATTCGTTCACGCCCTCGCTGATGCTGCAAATCTCCTCCGGATCGCAGCTGACCACGAAATCCCTGCTCACGCCTGCATCCTCATTGAGCAGATACAGCCGCATGCCCTGCTTTTTCGCCAGATACAAGCCGTAAGCCATCCAGATTGCCGCCGTCACAAGCTCCGCGACGGGATAAAACAGCCAAATCCGATCGCCCAGCCCCCGCATGCACCATGCGACCGCAGCCGTGACTGCGAAAACGCGCAGGATCGTGATGAGATTTGCCATCGTGGCATTGCGGATCGCGTAGTAATAATAGCTCATGATATTATTACATGTCGCAAAGATCAAGCTGATCGCCCAGCAGAGCACGGCAAAGCGAATATCCTGCTCGCTGCCGAACAGCCTGCCGATCTGCCCGGAAAAAAGCACCATGATCCCGGCAAAGACCGCCGAAAAGATCAGTCCCGTTTTGATCTGAAGCCAGAGCAGCCGCTTAACCGCCTTTGGATCGGACTCGCCGTGATACACGCCCAGAAGTGCGCTGCCCGTCTGCGGCACACCGTTCTGCACGCAGATCGAAAACTCATTCAGATTATTGGTAATCGCAAAAACCGCAACCATACTGCTGCCGCCCACCATATTCATGATGCTGTTAAGCGCGATGATGCGAATGGCGGAAAACAGATTATTCGATGCCATCGGGCTGCCACCGGAAAGAATGCGGCTGATGCTCTCCCATCTCACCGCAGTCGGGCGGAAGCGGAACACCGTTCCCTCGCCGTGCAGCAAAAACCAAAAGCTCATCCCGCAGGCAACCATCGTTGCCAGAACGCTTGCCCATGCCGCCCCCGCGATGCCCATATCCAAGGGGAACAGGAAGATATAGTCCAGTGCGATATTCAGGACGGCCATGGTCAGCATCGCCAGAGCGGACTGCTGCATTTTGCCCTCCAATCGCAGATAAAAATACGGAATATACAATAATACCTTGAAAATGCCGCCGATCATCGTAATGCGGATATAGGTCTGGATCAGATCCGACGTTGCGGGAGAGCCGAGCAGCCCCGCCAGCGCAGGCGTCAGCAAAACGCCCATGCCACAGAGGATCAGCCCCACCAAAAACGCCAGCTCCACCGCGATCGAGAAATATTCCTTGCCCTTCTCCACATCTCTCTCGCCCATGGCGTGTGCGGATTCCGCGGATGCACCCGCCGCAAAGAGCGAACCGATAGTACATAAAATCAGATACACCGCCAAGCTCTGATTGACGGCGGCGATACCGATCTCGCCCATCCGCTGCCCGATCAGCACGCCATCGACAAATACATTGATCGTGCCGCCTAAAATTGCAATCATGTTTGGAAAAATCGCTTTCACATACACGCTGCGCAAAAGATCATTTTCCATCCGACATTGCCCTCTCTTTCATAAATGCTGTAAAGCCTTCCTCCGCATAGAAGGAGCGCGGCTTGTTATGCCCGCCCTTGGCACAGCGCGCCCGCCATGCCTGATGGCTGCCCTGCGCCACGATATAACAAACAGGCAGACCGATCTCGCTCAGATTCCGCAGATCATCATAATCCGGATTGATCCTGCGCAGGGTTTCATCCAAAAACGTGCCGCATTCCGCATCCGGCGCATCTGCTCCGTCCCATTCGACGAAGAAGCAGTAGCAACCGGGCAGCGTGTCCTCATCCGCGCAGACGCTGTATTCAGAAATGATATGCCCATAGTGCTTCGCCAACTCCTGTGCCGTCTGCTCCACCATCAGCAGATCTGTCTTCTCCCCGGCGATATTCACCGCCAGATTTCTGCGGAACAGGAATCGAATAATCGGCGCTTCGCCATAGAAGCCCACGACCTCGACCACATCCAGCAGACGATAGCGATACAGACCGGAGAGATTCGTCACAATCAATTCATATCGCTTGCCGACCCCGACCTCCTCGATCCATTTCGTCTGCCCGCCCTCCTCATCATAGGGCAGAAATTCCAAAAAGCCGCTGTGGGGAATGCAGACATAATCTGCGCACTCCTCCTCCACCGCAATGCCGATCAGAGCCTCCGTAGAGGTATATGTAAAATAATGAATCGGAATATCACCCAGAAGCCGTCTGAGTGTCTGCTCCTGCGCAGCAAACGCACCGCCGCCGATGCCGCTGACAAAGGCGCAGTCCTTCCAGATACGGCGCACGATGCCATCAAAGCCCTGTTCGCATTCGTGCTCCACATGTGCCAGCCATTCCTCGCTCGGCACTTTCTGCGCCAGAAGCAGCTGCTCCACCTGCGCGGAAAGCGGCGTTTGCGGATGAAGCTGCCTTGTGCGGATATCCTCCAGCAGCGTTTTCCAATGCTCCGTAAAATATTGCAAAAGCAGCAGCACATCATACAGGAAAATACTCTGTATAGAATACAGCTTCGGCTCGGAAAGTGCCAAAAAGAGCTTTACATAACAAACGTCCGTGATCTCCTTCGTAAAAAGAAGCTCCTCCCCGCCGACGTATTTCTCGCAATGGCGGCTGTTGCGCTCGCGCTGATAGCCATAGTAGGCGCAGGAAAGCAGTGTCTCCCGATCCGTTTTGTCCAAGCGGAACACGCTGGTATGCAGATGCTTTTTCTGCTCCATGCCCTCCCGCTGCGCGATCGATGCATCATAAACCAGATCCCAGCCATGCTCCAAGGCGCACTGCGTCAGGGGGATGCGCTTTTGCTTGCCGCTGCTACCGGAGGTCGTCAGAAAATATTTGACGGGGTACGCCGTCAGGATATTTTCCTCGCCCTGCAGCATCCGCGCGATCCCCTCTTCGTAATCGCTGTAATCCGTCAGCGGCAGATGCTTATAGTCCCGCAGATCCTTGATGTCCGCAAAGTGATGCTTTTGTCCGTATTCTGTTTGCTGATTATCCCGCAGCAATGTCCACAAAGTCTCATGGCTTACCGCCACCGCCTGCAGGCATTCCTCCCGAAAACGATTTTTCAAATTTTCCATCTGCATCTCTCTTTCGTTTTATCCTCGATAGAAAACAGGACTTTGCAAACAGAAATGATACAAAACCCCGAAATACCTTATTCGATTGTCAGGATATTGATAAAACCGGAAACCTCCAGAACAGACATCAAAATAGCAGGCACATGAACGAGCTTCATCGTACCCTTTTTTGAATTTGCCGTCTTCTGTCCGATCAGCAGCGCACGCAGACCTGCACTGGATACATATGCGCATTTTTCAAAATCCAAAACGATCCGATTCACCTTCTGAAAGCCCTTCAGGATAGCCTCCTGCAGCTGCGGGCTGGTATTCGTGTCCACTCTGCCTTCAATCGAAATAATGATGACATCATTACCCCTCACCTCTGTAATCTGCATATTCTTTTCCTCCTTCACCCATACATTGGTTTCAAAAAAATCATAGCATATACAAGTGTAAAACTCAATATTTTGCGCGGAAAAGTTTCCCCTCTCACTCCTGCAAAAGTATGCTGCCATCCAGTCCTTGTCTGGCATCGAGCACGCCATCCTGCGCCTCCGCCACATAGGCGTTCATATCCATATACGCATGACTGTCCAGATCGCCCTTCGGCTCCAGAAAGCGCACCTTCAGACGGCTTCTGACCGGCTTGAACTGATTGAGCAGGAACAAAAGCTGCGATTTCTGATGCTCCGGCACATAGGTATGCACCAGCATCGTCACGTCATAGGTGCCATCGCCGTAAAGCTCCTCATAGAGCTTCTGGCTGTCCGCCTGCGTATCGCCCCGCAGCACGTTTTTCTCCAGCACGATGACCTTCTCGCCCAGAATGATCTCCGAAACGCGCTCCAGCGCAGCCTTTGTGCCCTTCATGCGGTTAAGCTGATACGCCTCCTTGACCAGCAGCCGCAGGCGTTCCTCCTGCAAAAAGTCCCCGCTGACATCCAGCCCCATCCAGCGACCGAAGGTCGGCAGAAGCTCCACAGGCGCGGTATCGATATCCAGCACCTCTGATACGCGCTCGATCTTTTCCTGAAAATCCATATACAAAGAAGAAAAAACAGACAGATATCGGTGGAAAAAGCTGTTCCTCTCCCGATAAACCTCCGGGAAGGTATCCATGAATAAATCCCCCTGATTATCTGCATAAATATGCGAAAGTATGCCGCTGCCATAGCCCTGAATATCCACCATCAGGTACAGATAGCGTCCCTCCTGCTCATACAAAAGCATATCCTGCTGATTGACTGCCTTTGCCGCGCCGAGAGATTCCATAAAGCGGCGTTTATGCTCCAGATCGTAGTCCTCGCCGTAAAAAATTTCCTCATAGGCATAGGAATGCTCCCCCTGCCAGACGGCAGGATGGTCGGTCGCCTTCGCATAGACCGTCACAACCATGTCCGGTGAGATCTCCCAATCCAGATGCAGCCTGCCCCACTGCGCACCATCCGTAATGCCATCGATCGCACTGCTGATGAACATGCGGCGATAGGCGGTTTCCTCGCAGCGCAGACCATCCTCGCCCACCATCGCCAGCCCGGAGAGGAAGGAACGCTGAAATCGATTTTTCCGTATGGAATATTTATGATACTCTGCCATCGCTTTCCCCTCCTCAATCCGTTGTGTTCAGTTCCAATACGATCTCGCCCGGATATAACAGGCAGTTATCCTTCGGCTGGATATCCAGCCCCTTCTGAACCGCGTACATCTGGCTCTGCGGCGTGACCGACAATTCATAAATATACTTTACGCAGGGCAGGGCTTCGATCTGGTGGAACAGGGTATCGAAATGAAAGCGTTCCCCAAAATTACGATCTGTCGAAATATAATCCAGCTCCCGCTTGATGGTCGCCTCGATCTGCTCCCTGCTGCCCTCATAATGCGGCTTGACGTAAATCGTCCCGCGGATATGCACGGGCACATACACCGGCTGCTGCAGATCGATATTGACCGTCAGAAGCCTTGCCTCGTCCAGCCGCTCCCGAATCGCCTTCTGGTAAATCGCGCTGAGCTTCGGGAAGGGCTGGTCACTCATAGGTTTCACCGCAACCTGTATCTGATTGCGCACCTCATCGCGCACCACCTTGACCTTATGGATGCAAAGCTCCGGCGTTGTCCGCACCAATTCCTCGTAATCGCCCGCCTCGACCGCCGTGTAATGCTTGCGCAAATCGGCGATCAGCCGTCTGCGCACCTCTGCGATGCTCTCCGTATAGCAGCCGCCGCTACCCGCAGCAGGATTGCGGAAGGTAATGTCCGTGTCGTAGCCGATCGGCAGAAAGCTGCTGCCGGGGCGGATATTGCCCTCTGCCCCTCCGGATACGGCACAGCCGCCCAGAAGCAGCCTGCATCCGATGAAATCCGCCGCATCCTCTATGCGCAAAAGCCCTTCATTTTCCAGCAGAGTATACTGAAATTCGCCCTTCTTCTTGCTGGAAGGCTTGATAAAATCATACACCGTTTCCCCATCCGCATTCTGCCGTTTGGCGATAACGGAAAAGCTGTCCTGCACGATATGCTTCGCGGGCAGGGCGATCTCCTGCGCGTCGTAGCCGTAAATCATGCCAAGGTCGTACTGGCGCATCATTTCCTCTGTATATGTCACCAGCTTAACGGTATTCTCAAAATTTCCCGGTCCATAGCCGTAGGTGTCCTCATCAAAGCAGATGCGATACATGCCATAATCCAGCCGCTCCAAGCGATAGAATCTGCCCTGCGCCATCTGCTGGTTCGTCTGCTCATACAGGCGGTAGGATTCCTCCGGCTTTTCCTTGCAGAAAACCTGCAAATAGCCATCCTCAAATATATCGCTGAACAGCTCGATCTTTCCCGCCTTGCCATAGGTATAGCAAGCCGCCTTCGTTTCCTTCTGCCAGACCTCGAATAAAAATGCACTGATATAATTGATCCGCGGCGGAATGTCATAATCCGCACGCTTCAAAACCCCACGGATCACATAGCCCTTCTGCGGCAGCTCCTCATAAAGCGCAAGCTCCTCCTTCGGCAGACGAAAGCGCATCTCACCGGAGGAGAGGAAACCGCCCGTACCGTCCTTGCAGCGGATATTGACGAAGCCCTTCTTCGTGTAGCACTGCCACTGGATCTCCGCGAAGAGGTTCTTCCCCGCGAAGTCGTTGCGCTGATATTCCTTCCCCAGCCGCACATAGAGGATCAGCTCCTCGCCTTCCTCCGGCATACCGTCCGTCAGGAAATACAGCTCCATGCCGTTTTTCGGCTGCTCCGTGAAGACAACGCCGTCAACGGGGTATTCCTCATCCAGAATGCGGGAATAATCCGTGATCGTATCCTCATATTTTCCGTAAATGCCCTTCAGGCGATAATTCCACAGCGGGCATTCGCGGTTCGTCTCAAAGTAGAGATCGCCCACGCGAAAGCGCTGTCTGACGGGGATGCGAACCGCTTCCTCCACACCCCTTGCCTCCAGCAGAATGCGGGCGGTCCTGCCGCGTCTGCGATGGAAGCCCGCCATCGCAAAGAGCTTCTCCTGCACCTCCTCCGGCATGCGGTCGATATAGGCCTGCTGCAAGATGCTGAATGCGGAGAGGTTTTCCAGAATCGTTTCCGCCGGGTCGGAGGGATTGAAATTCGTCCATTCCTTCGTATAAAGAGGGATCTGATTTCTGGCTTCCAGTATTAAGTTTTCAAAGGTTTGCTCCTGTAGCATCTGGTGACTTAACATAACGCCGCCTCCTATTTTTCAACTTCCTGCATGGGAGAAACATGGATCTTATGCGTCCCATTCATCACGACCATAAAGGGAGATACCTTCAGGTCATCCAGATCCACCTCATGTATGCCATGATCGTCCTCATATTTCGCCGTTACCACGATCTGACGGATCAGGGCGCGGCTTTTCAGGCTGTTGAGCTTCATCATGATCTGCGCCTTGCGGGGCAGCTCGCCGATCTGCCAGCCCCTGCCGTTTTCCGTGGCAATGGGGTTCAAATAATTATCCAGGGCTTCCTTCGCCAGCGATTGGATTTCAAAGCTGTCCTCCATCCGCATCACGCTCGCCCAAACATCTACATTCAGTTCTACAAAAATCGGTTCTTCCATCTGCAGCTCCTTCGGCGCGATGGAAAGCTCGCAATGCGCCAGCAGATGCTGCTTGAGCTCATCCTGCAGGCGATAGAAGGAGCTTTTCCCCTTCTGGTAATCCTTCATCAGAAGCACGACATAGAGCATCCGCTCGCGATAAATGCCGTCCTTGCCGATGCCGGGGATCACGGCGACCTTGTCGATCGCCTCGGAGAAATGCAGCACCTCCCGCTCGTAATCCTGCGCGGTCACGAAGCGTCCGCGGGAGCTGAGCAGCCCCGCGCCCCTTTGCAGCACGCGCTCCATCGTTTCCATATTGCTGCCGCCGAAGGCAGGCTCGGGATTATGGATATTGTAAACAAACAGCCAGTTATTGCTGCTTTCCGCGATTGCCCCTGCGGGCACATTGCCCTTCGCGCCCTTGCAGCAGCGCACCTGCACCGTAAAAGCGACGTCCTCCGTATCCCGCGGCACCTTTACATGCACACCGTCCCCAAAGAGGATGCGGCTGTTCATGCGGTCAAGGATATAGTGTCGATCCTCCGGTGTGGAGTGATAGAACTGGTCGGTTTCCTCCCATTTGACATAAAACTCGGAGATCCGTCCCAGATAATTGCGCTCTGCGCGCACGCAATCTGGCATTTCCTCCAGCATTTTTTCCATCGTTTCCTCGGAAAGCTCATTGCGCTCATTGACCCATACCTCGGCATCCAGAATGCCCTCCACATGCAGCGGGAACACCAGCTCCGTCTGCACCGCATCCAGATAAAATTCCTCGGTATCCATAGTTTCGATATTATAGGTCGTAACTGCATTGAGGGCGATCTGCTTAACCTTGATCGCGGAAGCAAAATCCGCGCCATCCTCCGCTGTCACCCGCAGCCAATAAAGCCGCTGTCCCTCCAGCTCGACCTGCGCCAGATCCGAGGGCGGCAGGAAAAGCATGATGCCGCTTCTGGTGAGGTTCGCCGTATAGTCGATGACCTTCATTTCCTTAAATCCATGCACTGTGGAATAATAGAAATGCAGCTTCACATTTTTATTGCGCTGCTCCCCCTCCAGCTGCCACCAAAGGCTGATCGGTCCACGGTCGAATTTGCGATGAAAGCCGAGGTAAAGCGAGGTATCGTCATAGCCGCCCTTGGAGAAGGCGACAAATTCGCGGTTCTCCTGCAAATTTTTGGTAATGGATTCTCTGCCTGTGCCGGAAAAGACCTCGCCGATCTCCGGCTTTTCGAAGTAATCCTCATATGTATAGGAGACCATCAGATCAGAGATCACAGGCAGCTGATGGAAGCAGGGCTGATAATAGCAGTTATCCGAGCGCAGAAGCTGGATGCGCAGCGCACGCCCCATATAGCTGCCCACCGAAGTTTCCGCCCAATCCTCCGGGCAAAAGAAGGTCAGCTCGTACTCATCCTCCTGTCCCTCTGCAAACATCCGCCGATATTCCTTCTCGCAGGGCAGACGCTTCCAGCCGACCCCGTTGAAATATTCCACCGAAATTTCCTCCGCAGAGGCATAGGAAACCAGCGTTTCCGTCGCCGCGCGGGGCTTGCGCTTGATCACGCGCAGATTCTCATTTTCCATCTGTCTGGTCAGACCGACATAGCGTTCCTCAAAGGTGCCCTTGAATTTCAGGCTGACCCTCGCGCCCTTTTTCGAAAAATATCCGTCCAGACCGATGTAGCATTCCGCAAACAGCGTCAGCGTATCCCCGAAGAGATAAAAACGCTCCGGATCATAGTCCGTCGTGCCGTTGCCGATATATTCCGCCACTCTGGGGCTGCCCGCCGAGGAAAAGGAGATGGATTCAAAGGCGACCGTATCCTTCTGCGGCTCCTTCGCCTCCAGCACAAACACGCTATAGTCCTTTCCATCCACCGTCACCGGCTGATTCGGCTCCTCCTTCACCAGCAGGATATGATTCCCCATCACCTGACAGTTTTCAATGGGCAAAAAGCCCTTTTCCGTATAATATAAAAAACGAAATTCTCCCGCCGCAAAGCGCTTCAGGAAGTCCGGATTGCCTGTAATCCGGCAATAAATCGTCTCATTTTCCACATCAAATATGCTGCTGTGATACAGCACGACCGCCTGCCGCTCCAAGCCCTCCTGCGCAAACTGGAACAGACGGAAGGGCTTCATGCCCTTTTCTTCCTCCTCCACCGTGACCTCAGGCTCGGCAGAGTCCACATATTCCTTGCGCTTCAGATCGCCGAAAATCGGCAGCACGCGCCCCTTCTGCGCGGATGTCATAAAAATCGTCCGCAGCTTAGAGGGAGTCAGATAAACCGGGAAGGCGGTTTCGAAAATCAGCCTTTCCTCCCCCAAATCCGCCAGAAGGCGGCTCCCCTTTTGAATCTCCACGCCTTCCTCCGCTTCAGCCGCCAGCTCCATCAGAACCGTCGCCTCCGCGGGATGCGCGGGCAAGGGAGAAATCTCCATCAGATTGACCAGCTCCGTGCGGTAGCGCTCCAGCATTTCATTGAAACGCTCCACATTGCGCCCCATCTGGTTTGCAAAAAGCAGCGCCAGCACCGAGCCGATATCGGGATCAGACACATCGAAATGCCACTGCGGAGCATAGCTTTTTGCAAGATGCTGCATTTGATTTTTGATATCTTCCACTGTTCGGGAATCCATTTTATAGTTATCCTGCCTCATTGCGCCCAATCCCTCCTGCCTGTCCTTATTCCTCAGCAATCACAGGCTCCGCTGCTGTCTCTTCCTCTTCTCCCCATACGGTATCCAGATAAAACGGGAATACCAGATTATCGCTCACATTTGTCTCCCGGATGATATAGCCGATGTAGATCAGCAGGCATCCCGGCTTGGATGCGGCATCGATCTGGATATCCACATCCGAAATGCGCGGCTCATTGCGCATCAGATCCCCGGCGATCTCCCGCGCCATCATATTCAGCATGGTATGGTTGGTATCCATGAAGGTATAATTCATGATGGTCGAGCCGAATTCCGGGCGGATCCAGCGCTCCGTCTTTTGCGTCATCAAAATCAGATAGATGGATTCCTTGATGCTCTCCTTGCCGGAGGATACCGCGAATCGCCCGGTTGCCGGGTTGATCTGCGGCGGAAACTTCATGCCGCTGCCTAAAAAATCCTGTGCCATCTTCTCCCTCTTTTCTTATCCCTCTTATCCGATTTTGATCGGAGAACCGCTGACCGTTGCCACGCCGCTGCTGCTCGCCTTAAAGAGCGAGGTCGCCTCCAGCGTCACGTTTGCGCCGCTTGCCTTGAGGTTGCCGGTCGCATCGATCGTCGTTCCCTCCGTTGTTTTCATCGTCAGCTTATTGCATTCGAGCGTTACGCCGCCGTTGTTGCCGTTGAAGGTCATGGTGATATTCTCGCCCACCTTGATCGTCAGCCTTTGCTGCGCCTGTATCGTCATGTCGCCGTCGGCGGTTTTCATCTCGATGAAATTCTTTTTATCCTTATCCTGGATCACGATCCGGTTGTTTTCATTATCCATCAGGATGGTGTGCGATTTCTGCGCGGTCTGGATAGTGATCTTATCCTTCTCGCCCTCGCCGCTTTTGTTATCCTCAAAGGTGATCGTGCTGCCGTGCTTGGTGGTGATTTTTTTATACATGTTATCCTGATTCGCCGCATTCCTCAGGAAGGTATTTGCATCCTTCGCCACGCAGCCGACCACATAGGGCTTTTCGATATAGCCCTGCTCAAATGCCAGCAGCACCTGATCGCCGATCTCCGGCTGGAAATAATGCCCCCAATCCTTGCCGTGGCTGGGCATTGCTACGCGCGCCCATTTCAGCTCATTTGCATTCGTTTCTCGCACAGGGATCGTCACACAGACGCGCCCCGGCATATTCTCATTGTAATTTTGCGCCACCGTGCCGACCAACACACCGAAAATGCGGTTATCGCCCGTATCTGTTTTGGTAACCTGCTTTTCCGCAATGTCATCAATAATGTCAAATAAGCCCATCTGTCAACACCTCCTAAGACTTCCGAATGCTCATCGCCTTGCCGTAGAGCTTCGTCACAAAGCCATCCTCCTGATTCATCTTATGGACGACCCTGTATAAATAAAACTGATTTTCCGGCGGCGTGCCCATTGCCTTGAGCACGAAGAATTTCCCCGGCAAAAGCTCCGGAATGCCGATGCATTCGCATTCCAGCGTACCCAGCCGATAGGAGATCTCCTCCACCAGAGATTTTACGCGGTTCTCCGCCTCCTCCTTGGAGCTGATGGAGGCATCCAGATAGACCTTGCTCGATTTCTTGATGAATTTTTTTGCCTTATTGCCGATGGAGACCTTGCCCCTCAGCGTCTTCTGCGCCCGGATCAGCGCCGCCTTGCCAACGTCCGTCCCGCGCGCCTCCACAGTCTCCACCAAGCCCGTAATGTCATATTCCACATCGAAAAGCCGCAGCCCTTCTCCCGGTCCCATCTCCATCACGGTCTCCGCGTTGTATTTCGCCGGTCGGAAGTAGATATTGCCGCATTCAGTGAAAAATTCGTAGTTATATCTTTTTGCTGCCTTTACCGTAAATTCGTAATCGCTCTCTGCGACCATCTCGATCGTGCGGTCGAATGCCCTCTGCGACTGATTTTTATCCGGCGTATCCGACACAATGATCTGTTTGATAACATCTGTCGACGCCATGGTCGCATAGGTGTTCTTGCTCAGAATCTCCCGCACTGCCTCGCCATAGCTCCTCGAGACGAGCTGCTTGGAATAGTTATTCGCCATCATCGCCCCTTTGACGTCCATCGCCGTGATGCGGATGCCGGGCATATCCCCCGCCGCATAGAAGAAATTCACCCTTGCGATGTAGCCGCAGAAGACGACCTGCGCCTGCTTTTCATAGCCCAGCGCGATCTCCACGGAGGAGCCGAGCATGATATAGGGCTTTGCATCGTTGATCCGATAGCAGGAATTATCCATATCAAAGGTATCATACAGGCAGAAGGATGCAATGGAGGCCTCAAAGCCGCTCGTCAGCTCCACCTCGATATCCGAAACAACGAAGCCGTGCTCATTCTTCGCAAAATCCTTCCCGTTCACCGTCAGCACGATGACAGGGTGATGGAAATCATCATATCTATCCTTCAAATCCGTATACGAATATGTCGCCATTTCTCTTCACCGCCTGCATTCCATTATCTCAAGTTAAATATATTGCCGACAACGCCCGCCGCCTTGCCCAGCTTGCTGCCGCTGTCAAACATCGTATCAAAGGCATCGCTCCAATAGGAATCCTCGCCCTTGCCGTCCGCATCATAACCGCCCTGATGGATGGTCAGCGTCACTACGCCGCGCACTGGATGTCCGATCGGGTTAAACATGGTATATTTCGCGTCGATCGTCGTCACAATGCCCGCGAAAACCGTATCGCCCCAGTAAAAAACGACCTGTCTGGTTTCGGACTGCGTGATCAGGGCGATCAGCGCCTCGACGTCCCGCTGCACGCTATAGCCATCGGAGACAACGTTCTTTACGATCCCCGAAACATCCGAAACGACCGCGCCCGTGCTCAGATTCGTCATCTTATCCCACATGAAAGCGTCCTGATGGTTCTCATCATCAAAGAGCAGCTCCACCTGCAAAAGCGTTTCCGCCGGGAGCATGGACTGCACCTGCATATTCAGCCCCGCGCCGCCTGCGCCGGCTGCCATCCTGCTTTCCGCAGAGCCGGAGAGCTTGAGCCTTGCAGGATTATATTTCACCTGCAGCACATGATAGCCGCTGCTCCGCGCCGCCTGATCCACCGCCTTGAAGCTGGAGAGAAAGCCCTTTTTCTCCGCGACCAGCTTCGCCCGCAGGTCTATATTGCTCAAAGTGCCGCTTGCAGAGCCGCCAAGCCCGGTAGCGCTCGCCACCTTGCCCAGCACAGAGCTGTCGCCGCTGTCATCGACTTTCGCCTGCGCCGGCTTTCTGACGCAAAGCAGCGCCTTATCCACGCTGCCCGTTATACTACTTGCCAAATTCGAGAAAAGTCCCATAGCGTCCCCTCATTTTTACAGATTGATATTCAGCAGATTGCCCGCATGATCCACGCCGGTGCGCAGCGATGTGCTGCCATTGCCGAATATCTGATCGTAGCTTTCCTGCCAAACGCCCATATCGTTATCCTTCACCCTCGTATCCACAAGGAAGATGGAAAGATTGACCACCGCGCGGATGGGATTGCCCTGCATATTGAACATGGTATATTCCGCATCCACACCGCCCAATATCCCCTTATAGGACATCTTGCCCCAAGAGAGGGTGATTTTCCTTGTGTTTTCATCATGCAGTGCGCCGATGAAGCCCTCCACCTGCGGACGCACGCTGTAGGAACCGCCGGTCGCCGTATCGATCCCACCAAGCACGCCCGTGCGCACAAATGCGGTAGGATCGCTGAATTTCTCCATCATGAAAGCGTCCGTTCTTTCGTAATCATCAAAGATAAGCGGAACATGCATCACGATCTGTGTCCGCATCTCGCTATATTTCGCGCTGACCTTGCCCTGCACAGCGAAATTCATCTTCTGGATCAGGGCGCCGCTGCCGCCCTTCGCCTGAATGGTAATCTCTCGCGGGTTGAACTTTACCTCATATTTGCGGGAGGACTTCCCGATATTCGGCACATCCTTCATAGCCCCCACCGCATCAGCCAGCTTTGCAGCGCCGCTCACCGCCTTCTCCAGCTGACTGCCGATGTCGCCAAGACCGCTCATGCCCGGCAGCGAACCTGCCGACCGCGCATCCACCCGCGTCACCTTGACATCATTCGAGGTAAAACGTTCATCCTCAAATTCCAGATACGCCTTCTCGACCGATCCAAGCAGACTTTTGTATGCCGATGACCAAATATCCTTTGCCGCCATAGCGATCCCTCCCTTCTGAATGATTTATTGATAGCCCCTGCGTTTCCGCTCGGTCGATAACTTCTTTTCTATTTTTCCGTAAACCTGATCGGAAAGATTATTCAGCTGCTTTCGCACGCTCTGCTGCACCAATTCCTCGATATTTTCCATCTGCCTTGTCTGCATATGGTTGACCGTATCCTGCACGATGGTCTGCGTGGATTTTTCCTGCTGCAGGAGGCGTTCCTCGCTGTGTTCTTCCCGTTTGGTAGTCTGTTGTCTGTTGCGGATGGTTTCCAGAATTTCTTCGCCAATGAGCTGCTCCTCCGCCTTATGCACAAAATCCACCTGCCTGAATTGCAGCTCTCTCTGCGTTGTCATCAGCTCCGTGAGCCGCTCCGACTGCTGCCTTTGGATCTGCTTTTCGATGGTCTGCCTGATTTCGGTCAGCTGCTGCTCCTGCTGCTCCACGACCGTATTTTCCACTGCCGTACGGACGATTTCCTCCGTCTGCTCGGTCCGGATCGGGTGGGTCAGCGTCTGTCTGCGAGTGATCTCCTCGCCCTGCACCGGCTGCCCCTCGGCTGCCGTGCGGATCGTCAGCTCCCGCTCGGTCACAAGCGTCTCCCGCTCCCGCTGCACTCCTGCGATCTCGGGGGCTTCGCCCGCTTCCTGCTCCTGCCGCCAGTAGATTTCCGTCGGCTGCGTCCATTGCTGATAGATCGCAGTATTTTGCAGCTCCTGCAGGGTATTCAGCTGCTGCGAGAAGCTCTGTCGGATGGTCTGCGAGAGCATCGGGCGCAGTGTTTCGCTATGCTCCGTAAACTCCCGCCGCAGCTGCTGCACGATCTCTATCTGCTGCACCTGATGCAACACCTGCTCCACCTCGCTGTGCACTTCGCTTTCCTCCGGCTGTGCCATGATGTGCTGCAAGAAGGTTGTCTCCGCGGATGGATTCTGCTGCAAAAACTGCCGATAAATTTCCTTCGTTTCCTCGGAAAACATCTCGTATATCTGCGATTCGATCTGTCTTTGCGCCTCCTGCGCGGGGTCATGAATCTCCGTTGTCAGATATTCCCGCAAAACCTCCTCCGGGTTTTCCAGAGCCCGCAGTGCGTCCTGCTGCGCCCGTTTCCGATCGGGTTTTCTTTCCCTTTTCTGCGGCTGCTGCCGCTCGATCTCGGTCAATTTCCGATAATTTTCAAAATTCCTCTGATTGAATACCTCAAGCTGTCTTTGCAGCTGCTCTGCCGTGACAGCCTCCGTCGAAGCTTCCTCCGCTTCTTCCTCGCCCTCCGGTTGCAGATATTGCAGCTGAAGCTCTTCCTGCGTCAGGTGGTAAGAGCCACCGGAAAAGTTGATTTCCTCCCGCGTCTGCTCCGATCGATTCTGCTGCAGGATTGTCTGCCGCAGGTTCTGCTCGCTCTGCCATTGCTGCGTCAGCGCGTGGTATTCCTCGGTGATCTGCGTGAGGGCGTCCCCCTCCTGCCGCTTCACCTCATTGACCTCCTCCAGAAGCTGCAGCATATTCTGAGAAGCCTGCTTCTGCTCCGTCAGATTATATTCATAGCGTTTCCATGTGTTTTCCGCCGTCTGGAACAGCGCCCCCGCCAGAGAATACCAATAATGGTCGTTTTTCTCGATCTGCTGCTGTCTGAGGGAGTAGCTTTGGTCGATCAGATTGAGCAGGATCGCCGCGCTCATCTGTTCCTCCAGCGTCTGATTCAATTCCTCCAGATTTTCCTGCAAATATTCGTATTGATTATTATGATAGTAATACAACGGCATGGTGTCGCCCATGATCTTCTGCTTCAGCGCATGCAGATGGAAATTCTGCACCAGCGCCGCCTGTTCGCCGATGGTCATTTCTGCGCGGAAAATCTGATTGCTGATATGGTTGACATCCCTGCTGAAATCGCGCATATCCTGATAGATTTTGCCCGTTTCCAGCCGCTTGAATATCGCATCATGCAGATAATAGCGATTCTCCGTGCTGATCGCCGTCGGCGCGGGCGTGGCGCCCTCAGCCTGCCGCTGCTGCTCCTGCCCGGCAAAAAGCTCCCGCAGGAGGATCTGGTTCGTTTCATATTGGCGCAGGAGCTGCTTTGTCTCCTTATGCTCATTTTGCAGCGCAAAAACCTGCTTCATGAAGGTTTTTTCATCCCGAATGCCCAGCCTGCGCAGTACGCTGCTGATGTATACCGTATCCTGATAGCTGAAATTGTCCGTCTGCGCCACCATGATGCGATTGACGAGGTTATTGATCACATCCAGCCGCAGATTCTGCTGATTTTCCTGCCGAAAATTGGAGAACATCTGGATCTGATCGCCCTCCGCGAAATAAACCTCCGGCGGTTCGGACGTGATATGCAGCAATTCTTCCTTCCGAATCGGCATGCGCATCAGCTCATAATTCGCCGTCAGCCGCTCCGCCAAATCCGCGCGGATGGCTTGTATCGGCTGCTGTACCCTTAATTCGATTGGCTTTCTGATTGTCAGCATATCCTGTCATCTCCGTTGTTTATTCCTGCCGCTTTCTCGCGCTGGATACTGCGGGCCATTTTCTGCCGTTTGCCCGTGTGGAGGGGCTTTGGTTCGCGCTGGCTGTGCCACCGCCGTGTGCGTCGGTCGTCATTTCCCATTTTCTGCCCTTCGCCTGATCGGAGGGCGCCTGCCTTGCGCTTTCCTTGCCGCCGCCCAGCTTGTTATCCTCCGGGGTATCCCATCTGCGACCCTCCGCCTTGGTTGCCGCCTCGACCACCGCGCTGCGGTTATTAGCAGTATCCTTCATCGTCCATTTGCGCTGCGTCGCTTTCTGGCGATCGTTGTCATTGAGCCGTGCGCTGGTCTTGCCGCCGCCCAGCTTCTCATCGCCGGCAGTTTCCCATTGTCTTGCGGTCGCGCGTTTGTCATCCATGCCATTGGAGATCGCGCTGGCTTTGCCGCCGCCAAGCTGATCGTCCCCGGCAGTTTCCCACTGTCTTGCGGTCGCGCGGTCGCTGTCCGTCTTGTTGGTGATGGCGCTTGCCGTGCCGCCGCCCAACTGCTTATCGCCCGCAGTCTCCCACTGTCTTGCGGTCGCACGGTCGCTGTCTGTCTTGTTTGTGATGGCGCTGGCTTTGCCGCCGCCCAGCTTCTTGTCTCCGGCCTTCTCCCATTGTCTTGCAGTCGGCTTCGTGCCGTCGATCCCGTTTGTGATGGCGCTGGCTTTGCCGCCGCCCAGCTGTTTATCGTTCGCCTTTTCCCATTGCCTTGCCGTTGCGCGGGCATGGTCGGCTTTATTGGTGATCGCGCTGGCTTTCCATGTGCGTCCTGCGCTCTCTGTACTTGCCGCCGTGTTTGCTGCATCCGCAGTATCATCCTGCGCAGGATTCGGCGCACCCTTTATGCTCCAATATCTGGATTTCGGCTTATTGGCATCAGTCGCATTCTTCTTCGCGCTACCCGTGCCGCCGCCAAGCTTCTTATCATCCGCAGTTTCCCAGCGGCGTACAGTTGCCCGTGCGCTGTCCGTCTTATTGGTCACCGCGCTGGTCTTCCAGCTGCGATCCGCATTCTGCGCAGTTGCCGCAGTCGCCGCATCGCCCTGCGCAGGAGCCGGTGCGCCCTTCATGCTCCAATATCTGGATTTCGGCTTGATCTGATCCAAATTGCCGGATTTCTTTGCGCTTTTCGTACCTCCCGTCGTGACACCTGTCTTCTCGTCCTTCGTTTTTTTCCATTTTCTCGGCGTCATCCGCTGCTTGTCGTTATCATAGACCTTTGCGCTCGCCTTATGGACGCGATTGGCGTCTGTCGTCTCCGCGGTCGTCGGTACGGCCGTCGGTTGTGTCGTGCCATCGGTCTTCGCCTTTGGCGGAACAGCCTTTTTCATGCTCCAATAGCGCTGCTTCGGCTTCTTCGCGTCCTCAGTGACGCTGTTCTCCCGTGCAGAGCGTTTTCCGTTGCCCTGTACCTTCGTACCGTCAAACGCCCATTTCTGCGCACCGTCGCCCGTCACCATCGGAACGGTGACCTCCATCATCTCCCGATAGCCAATGACGATGGATTCCGTCAGGATGCCGCTTCGCTCCGCGTTTAGCTCGCCATAGGTCTTGCCCATCACGGTGCAGCCCGTAAAAACGAAGGTACGCTTCGCAATATCGAAGCGATTCGGGTGCGGCGCAACCAGCAGGATCACCGGCAGCACCAGCTCCGCGCCCAGGGGCAGCGGCGGATAAATATCCGTGCCCACATATCGCTCCACGGTGAACGTAAAGGGCTTGCTGATGGGCTTGCGCAGCATATGCACATAATCGTTCAGGCCGCCCTCCTGCACAAACTCAAACTCATTTTCCTTCGTAAAGCTATGCACCGCCTTGCAGGGCAGATCGTACACCCCTTCCACGCGCAGCATGTAATTGTAGCTTACCAGTACATCTCTGCCCTCATTGGCTACGATCATCATTCCTTTGTCACTCATAACGCCTCACCTACCTTCTGGTTGGTTTCATATCCAAAATGCTCTTTTCTTTTCCTTGCTTTGAGGGAGCTAACTCCTTATTGATGGCGCTGATCTCGCTGCACCAACGCCTTCTGGTCACATGATCCATCTGTAGAACCTCCGTGCTGCTCCAATGGAAATAGTAGGAAATAAAGGACATTTCCTTATACATTTCCTGCTCCGGGTAAAGTTTTATCCCTCTTGCGTAAAATTTATGGGAACCTCGAATTTATGTCCGCAGTCCGGACAAACCACCTGCATGGTGGGCGGGGTAATATCGTTGATCTTCTGGTACATATCCTGCAAAAATGCCAGATCCGCCGTAAACATCCGCTCGATGTGCGTTGCCGTGATGACCTCCAGCCCCTCGATCTCCGTAATGACCTTGGAGAGAATAACGATCGTCAGATAGGAAGGATTGCTCAGCACACGGGGGTCGCGCGTTGCGCTGATTTCGTCCCCTGCCGTAGCCAGACGCATCTTCCCTCTGCGGTGAACCTCTCCCGCGTTATCCACATATCCCTTCGGCAGTGTAAATTCGTAAATCGTTTCCATTTTCCTCCGTCCTTTCCTGCTCTGCATTCAAACGATAGAACATTCATTTTTGCCCTGAAGCGTTTCCTCTGAAGTATTTCAATGTAAAAATCAATCTTCTATGCCGATTTTCCCCGGCATAGCCGCGCCCCTTGCGGGGCGCAGCCGGATCGGGAAAATGCACCGATTAGTTGGGGATGATCAGTTCCTCATATGCCAGCTCGACCGTCTCGATTGCAACCTCGCTTGTGGATGCATTCAGATCAGGCGCATTGTATTTTGTTACCCATGCGTTCGTCAGAACCCACACTCTCTGACCTGTGATGCTGTCCTGCAGGCTCTGGGGCGCGCCGCCGTTGATATCGATCATTTCGATCTGCACACGGCTTCTGGGCATTTCGCCTCTTACCTCGGATACGCATTCCTGAATCCATGTCTTGAATGCGCTGTCCAGCGTATAGCCGAATTTCAGTGTTACGTTGCCATGCTTCACCAGACCGGGAATTTTTACGGGAGCCAGGCTATGCGCATTGCCCTGACGGAACTCGATCACATCAACGGATGCCTCGATGCCGCTTACCTCGCTGAATGCTGCCGTGCCGCTTACTCCATCCACAGTCACGATGAAGTTCATCTTGGTCAAAGGATACGCCAATCCATTGCCATTATCGTATGTATTTGCCATATATCATCATTCTCCTTTGCTCATAGATTCTATCTTTACGGATTATTCAGCAGCAGCCTCGCCGCCACCGCCGCCGGCTTCAGCCGTCAGCTGAGACACACGGAAGATTACAAATTCAGCAGGACGAGAAGGAGCGATACCGATGTTGCAGATCAATCTGCCGTTCATAATATCGTCTCTTGTCATCGTTGTCGTGCCGATTTCTACGAAGTAGCTCTCTGCGGGGCTTGCGCCTGCCAGCATGCCTGTTCTCCACATGTTGTCCAGGAATGTGGATACCGTCAGGTTTACTCTGGACCACAACGTTACATCGTTAGGCTCGAATACGACCCAGTTGGTATTTGCCTTGATGCTCTCCTCCACATAGATAAACAGCCTTCTTACGTTGACATAACGGAAGGTGGAGTTGCTGCTTGCGGTTCTTGCGCCCCAAACGCGGATGCCCTGACCGGGAAGCTGACGGATGAGGTTGATGCCCTCTGGGTTGAGAATATCCTGCTCGCCCTTTGTATAGTTTGTCTTCAGACCTGTGCAGTATACGGGCTCATTTGCGGGTGCCTTATGCACGCCTCTTGTCATATCCGTTCTTGCATAAATACCCATCACTGCGCCGGAGGGAGGGATATAGCCGGGCTTCTTCGCTGCTCTGTCATAAACCTGAATCCAAGGATGATACATTGCAGCGTATGTGCTGTCGATCATGCCTCTGTATTCGATCAGATCCTTGGGTTTGGACATATCGCTGGGCATATCCAGCACTGCTACGCGATTCTTCATATTTTCGCAATGGCCAACCAGAGAAACCACTACCTCGGGGATGGTGATGCCGGGGATTGCCAGCATGCTTACCTGATTGTTCTCGATGAAGGACTGCAGACCGGTTCTCTTGCCGGGGCCGTTGTCCTCGCCGATGAAGGTACCAGCCGCTACCTTATCGATGGAGCCGTCCTTGCCACCTGCCAGTGTGATCATGCCGTTTTCCTTATCGCCACCCAGAATTGCCGCGATGGGGTTGCCGATCTCATCCAATGGCTTTGCCGTAACCTTTACCAGCTCGCTGCCGGACATCTTTGTTGCGATGTAGTTGCTTGCTGTGGGGTTGAAGCTCAGACCGTTGTAAACCTCAGCCTCCTCATTGTAGCGAACCATAACGTCCGTCTCTACCAGATACAGCAGAACAGCGGGGATCACGCCTGCATCCACTACGTTTTCCGCAAATGCCTTCTCGAATGTTACCTTGTTGTCATAAATCATCTGGATGCGGTTATATTCTGCGCCAACCTTCACCAGATCGCCTTCACGGAAGCCCGCAACGGATTTTGCCGCATAGGTATTGCCGCCCAGATCCTCCAGCAGCTGCATTTTCTTCTTTGTTACGGTAGAGAATGTGATCTGGATGCGGTTGCCCCATTTGCCTTCGTTTGCCGCCTTGAAGGAAAGGATACCTGCCTCCAGCTCTGCGCAAGCTGCGTCCTCAGGCAGTACGCGGCTTACATAGCATCTTGTGCCGCCGTTTACGAAGAACTGCTCTACGGCATAAGCCAGATAACGATATTCCTCATGCGTAAACTCGCTCAAAAAGTCGCCGAAGGTTCTCTTGAATACTGCAAAATTTGTTACCAGAACGGGCGCGCCTTCTGCAGGGCCGCGCTCTGCCAGACCGATAAAGCCTGCCGCGCTGGTGCCAACGCCCTCTATGGAGCGGGGAGAATTATCATATTCCTCAACATATACACCGGGTGATAAATATTCTGCCATGATGCTTCCTCCTTTTTCTTTACCCTACTATAACTTTTGTTTGTCCAGGGAAAACGATGGAAATTTTCCCCATTCCCATGCCGCACAGCAGTGAGCATTCCTGCGTCAGGATCGGCTTGCCGCCGATCAGGATCGATGGCTTGACTGCCTGCCAAGGCCCTGCGGGAACCATCGTGCAGGGCATCGGGGTCAATACGCCCAGTGCTGCCGCCGTTGCCGCCGCTACCTGCGGATTCGCCAAAGACATGCACATACCGAAGGGGGCAATGTTCGTCCCCGGCGCCATATCCATAATGGTCGCTATGGGCTTAGAGCAGCCCAAGCCCGTAAATTGACTGCCTGCAGTCAATGTAGATGGCGCTGTGCCAAAGGGGCACGCCAGCTTTGCGCCTGTCACTACGACTACTCCCATTTAGCCCTCCTTTTCCTGTGCCACCTCTTCGCATTTCAATGTGTTTCCTTCCTTGCAGAAGTCTACCGTCTGAAAGAACTCTTTTCCATTTACCACAAATCTTACCAAATACCGCGCATATTCTTCTTTTTTGACCTTCAGGACATAATCCCCCGTCTCCGAGGTCTGCCCGAATATGACGCGCACAATGGGCTGATTCATCTGAAATTCCTGCTCCAGCTTCTTTTTGCATTGAAACTGCTGCGTTGAGATCTCCTTTTCGATCTCAAAATGCTCGTAAGCAGTCCTTTCCCGATTGATCAATCCATAGTGTACATGACGGAAACCGCTGCTTCGCTGGTTCAGAACTGTCATGATCCTTTTTTTGGCGTCAAACTCCTTGGTGCAGCAGCTCGTATCCATGAGCGAAACTGCTTCGATCGCCTCGATCCCCGGCAAATTTCCCCGTAGGGTGAGATTGCTCTCCAGTGCAGGGTGATCCAGCGGAATCAGATAGACCTCACGGATGGGCATCTGTTCCCTCTCCTCAGGATAGGTGATTTTGACTGTTCTCGGTTCATATCCGTAAACACGAACCTCCAAATCAAAGTCCTCCCGCTCCGTATTGAGAAAAAGATACAGTCCGCCGCCTTTGGGAATCGGATTTCTTCCCGGGGGATGGGATGAAAATTGTATCGTCCGCTCCGTAACCGCTCTGCCGCTTACGCTGTCAAGCAGCCGCAACGCCAGATCCAGCTGATGGCGGATCGTTGCCTGTGCCTCCATGAGTTTCTACCTCCCTTCCTATTCGTCTGCGCCTTGAATGTGTATTCCAAAGGTTGCATCCACAACTCTGGGTGTGTCGATGACAACCTCGCTGGACAAAAATACCGGGCCTGCTTTGTAAAACAGGCTGACCTGATACGGTTTATTGATCGCCTGCCAGACTCTGACCTTTTCCTCAAGCGTCATTTTCGCCTGTATCAGATTGATCGGCGGCTCATTGGCATCCAGCCAATTCTGGAGCTGATTCGGCAGCACGGAATTGTTATCATTGATAATCTGTGCCACGCGCCCCATGATTTTCTGGATATCCAGCGCCTTCAGCCCCATCTGGGAAGAGCCGTTGATAAATACCATGTAGTATAAATCGTATGCCCGCGGCGCCTTTTGCAGCCGCACCCGCCCCGTCGGCATATAGGGCGGGGTCGCCATGCCGCTCGTCTCGCGGATATCATAGAGATACAGACCCAAAATATAGTCTACATCCTGATCCGCCGGTGAGGATACCTGTATGTTATTTGCGGAGGGGATGGGCTCGGGACACATCTTGCCGCGCAGTGTGCGGATGATATAGTTGCTCACATCCGCGATGATCGGATAATCTGCCATTTATGCTTCCCCTCCTGCCTCAAGTAAGTAATTCAGGAATGCGACCGCCTGCTGACGCATTTCCTCATCCAGCAAAATGCCATAGGAGGCATTTTCCAGATAATGCGTGCTCAGGTCGAAATATTTCTCCGCCGCATCCACCGGGATATAGATCACCGTCTGGAAGCCCGTCGCCTTGGAGAGATCCTCCATCGCGCCGCCGCGATCCACAACAGGGCTGAATGCCGTAAATCTATAGTATTCGCTGCCCTTTTGCAGCGTCGCCGCCTTCTGGCTGTCGTTGAAAATATAACGATACTTGCAGATCTTGCCAACGCGATCCGTCGGGATATATTCCGCGGATGGGTCTGCACGCAGCTTATCGAAAATATAGTCATTGCCCGCATTCGCGCCGATCCTGCTGTAATTGCTTACGATATCCTTCGCATCGGCGGAATTGGTTTCCTTCGCATATTGATCCAGCGCGGAAAGCACTGCGCCCAGCTGTGCATCGCTCAGGCGGCTCATAACGTCCTGCAGGCTCGGGCTGCCCGAACCGCTGCCCCAGCCGTCAGTCCCATCGGTGCCCCAGCCGTTATCGGTCATGTAGGCATCGATCAGCTTCGCAAAATCCAGCGCGGACAGATCGCCGAGGAAATTGCTCATCTGCTCCGCCGTGACCTCCTCCACCTGCGTGAGCAAGCCATTGAGCGTATCCGAGCCATTGCCCATCAGCTCCTGATTGGACAGCTCCTGATAAATATCCTTCAGAGCGCCGAGCGCACCCTTCGGCTGGCTGTCGGACATCATGCCGATGGCATCGATGATATTGCCGATCCCGTCCAGATTGCCGTCCCGCAGATCGTTCAGGGCGTCATTTTTCATATTCTGCAGCAGAGCCGAGGTGTTCCCTGAGCCAAGCTGCGCCGCCGCCTGTGCCTTTTCGGATGCGGAGGTATTGCCAGACTGGATGATATCATTCAGAAGATTTTCCAGATCCTGCATTTCCTGATCGACCGCCGCAATCTGCGCATCCAGCCGCTTTGCCACAGAGAGCTTATTCTGATCCAGCGCCGTCATGCGCTCCGTCTGCAAATCCTGCTTCTGCGACATCAGGTCATCCATCGTGCGGTTGCCCATGGAATCCTGCAATTCCGTCAGCAGCTGGGTCAGCCAAGCCAAGTGTGCATCCACGGAGGAATTTGCGTATTCCGCGTAAGCATCCTCCTTGATCCCCGTGCGGAAGTTTGCGCAGTCCTCAATGCGCTGGGAGATATGCTCCATCGCCGTTTCCGTTGGCATACGGCTTACATAAGCCCGGATGATGAATTGCAGCTCATTGCGCACGATCTCTGTATCATTTTTCTGCTGCTTGAGCGCATTTGCCTTTGTTGCGGCTGCCGCCGTGCTGGGCAGGGTCTGATATACCTCGCTCTCCCCTGCGGAAAGCTCCGCCGTATAGGCTGCTTCCGCTCTGGGCAGCAGGTTTTCCGCAATGTAGCCGCGCTCCGCATCTTCCTCGCGGATGATGCTGTTTTCGATGCGATCCAGATAGAGCAGCTTCGTCACTGCTTCATCGCAGCCGGCAAAATTCTGCGTCGCCGCTTCCTTGAGCAGCTCCATCGTTGTTTCATATTTCACCTGACTGAGCACCGTCGTGCCTTCCTCCAGCCGCTTGGAAAGGTACTCCGTGTAGCTGTCCTGCACGTTCGAGAGTGCTTCGCCGATCGCGGAGATCAGCTCCGTATTGATGCTGAAATCCGAGAGCTTATCTCTGCCCTGCTCCAGCAGCCTGTCATAAACCTCCTGCTCGGCTTGGTCAGCCCCTGCTAGGATACTACTCTGCACCCCGGGTGACCAGAGATTCCACCAACTGGTGCCATAATGAAACTCAGCCAGATACGCATCCCTTGCCGCCTGTGCCTCAGCGGCTGCCTTTTCCCCGAGCACCTTCTTTACATCGAGTACTCCGGTCACCTCGCCCTCAACATAGGTATAATCTCGGCTGACCAGCTGATTCAGGTTTTGCAGCTCCGTTTCCTGCAGGGGATCGAGTATCTCCGTGCGTCTGGTCGCGTCCAGCTTTTCCATCACGGTCATTACCATGTCGCTCATCTCGGTATCCGCGCCGTCCCGCACCAGAACCTCGTAGTAAATCTGCAATTCATACAGATATTGATCCCATTTTTTCGTTTCCTCCGTCGATCGATCCTTGTTGTAGATCTCCTCGATCAGCTTCATGTCTCTTTTGTTGGTTTCGGTCGGGTCGTCCTCCTGCGCCAGCAGGTCATATTGCAGCTTAAGCGGTTCCAGCTCCTCCATGCCCTCCAGATCGTAGGGGCTCTTGATGTCGAATACGCAGACCGATTTGTTCGTGCGCAGATCGTAGGTCACACCATCGGATTTCGTATGATGCGTCATGTTCAGCTCCTCGATCTCGCTGTCCTGCACGATCTTGCCGCTTGTCGTGATATCCGCCAGCGTGCCCGCGTTCGTCACATCGTACCAGACGCCGCCCGCCAATTCCGACTTGTAATAACGGTTATATTGCCCGGACTCCGATGCGGAATCCGCCGCGATCGCGTAAATCTGATCGGTCATTGCGCCCAGATAGATCAAGTGCGTCCCGACGATCAGCGTGGAATCCTCAATTTCCTCCGCATTGATATGCACGGAATTGGTATCATCGATCATCGCAAAGGTCAAGGCAGAACCACCGACGATCAGCACGGCAATCAGCACCACAAGCAGCTTCGCCGGAGAATTAATATTCCATTTTTTCTTTTCCACACTCTGCTCCTCCCTTCGCTATTGCTCGTTCACATAGATGCTGTAATCTGCCGTATCAAAATGCGCTTCGAATTTCTCCGCCTTTGCGCTGTCATAGCATTGCAGGATGAGAAAATCCATATCCTCCGAGAGGAAATCCAGATAGAGGAAAGGGGAAGCGATCGGGGTCGGTTCCTTCTTTAATAGGAAGGTTCCCTGCTCATTTTTCAGTGCGTAATAATGTACATCCTCCACGCCATCTATCGTGAGCTCGACCTCCACCGTTCCCATCTCGCCCTGCGATTTGATCTCATAGCTGCCGATCTGGCGTTTTTGCTGTTCCTCCGCCTTGGCGATCGCATAATTTTTGATATCCAATGGTCCCTCGTAGGACTGCGGATCGATCTCGCAATCCTCCACAAACTCCGTGTCGTTATACAATCTCAGGAACACCCGCTCATCCCCCTTCAGGGAGAGGGTCAGATGCCGCAGCTGCTTGCCGACCTCCGTTCGCTCGCCGACAACATAATCATCCACCCAAAGCTCAAAATGCGTCACATCTGTTTCAAAATCCTGCGGCAGATAAATACCAATGGCGAACATATTATCCTCGATGATGCTGCGTATGTAATATCTCGCGCCATCCACCGCTTCCTCGTCCACGATATAGCTGTTGCCGCCCTCCGAGCTATCCATCGATATGCCCGCATCCTTGAAATATTTCGACACGCCGCCGCAGGTGAGCCGGTCAAGGCTGCTGATGAGGGATGTGTAAGTCTCAAAAGCCTCCATCGTTTCAATCTGCAGCTCCTCGTATTGGCTTTGCGATTCGGTGTATTCCTCGAAGGTCAGATCGCCCATGCGGTTGAGCACCAGCTCCTTGCGCAGCTGATCCTCATATTCCGCAACCTGCGCCTTCAGCTTCAGATAGGAGCCGCGCGCCGTCGTAACGGATTCAAAGCTGTCGCGCACCTGCGTTTCCAGCTCCTTCGCCATTGATTTTTGCTCCGCCAGCGTATCCTGATATTCCAGAACGTTCTCATAGAGCACATATGGCTCATCCTCCACATAGCGCGTACCATCGATTGAGCCCTTCAGCCATTCCTTCGGGAAACGGAAGAACAGAATCTTCCAGCTTCCGTTCCAAGGGGCGTCGATCCGCTGCAGGAAGGCGTCATATGCCTGCTTAAAGGCGTCGCTGTCCACCTTATCGCCGTTTTTCGCCTGCATGATGAAGGGATTGATGGTGGACATCTTGCCGCCGTATTGCTGCGTCAGCAGGGAATGATTGGTTTCCAGCTGTAGATACGAAAGCTGCGTATCCATTTTTGCTTCGTAGTACGCCTGATCGTTTTCCAGCGTATAGGCAATCAAGTCCTCCAGCGCCGTTCTGGGCACCTCCGCATCCACATAGGGGTCGTAGAAGCGGTAGCGCGTGGTAACATCCAGCTCCAGCAGGTCGCCCAGCTTGGTCTTGGCATTTTCAAATTCCTTCATATCCTGCGCCAGCTTTTCCTTTGCCGCCGTGATGTTCTTTTCCATCGCATCCACATCAGCCTGAGACGCCAGCCCCAGGATCAATCTGCCCTTATTTTTCTCCAATGTCTCCTGCAAGCCGCTCAGCTGTTCCTCCTCGAAAGCAATTTTCTCCTGATAGGTATATGCGCTGATATACGCCTGCATGGTTTTGTCGTAGGTGTTGTAGACCTCATCTGTCAGGTCATGGCGCAGCTTGGTGATCTCCGTCTGGATCTGCGCCGGCTTATAGACCATGTTGCTCTGATCCTCCATGTTCAGCTTTTCCGGAAATTTGAAGGAAAGCAACGGCGACCAGCGGAACGTGGTTTTATTTCGTATTTTCAGCTGCATGGACTTGACCGCCTGCTTATAGGAAACCTCCTTGAGCGATATTTTACTCTTGATGCGACGGTAGGTATCGCTATTTGCCAGCGCGATCACCTTCGCCTGCGAAAGCAGAAGGGTTTGCTCTGCCGCCTGCGCCGTCTGCGGGCTTTGCATCACGCCGCTGAGGATTGCCGTGCAGAGAAGAAGCCCTGTCAGTTTCTTCCAGATCGCATGCTTCATGCCGCTTCCCTCCTCCTTTCCTCTCTAGGCTTCATCCGATCAGTCCGTCTGCTTTTCCAGCAGATACATTTCAAAGTTTCCGCTCCTGTCCTTGCAGAAGAAGGTGTAGCGGATATCCTCCTGCACGAAGGTGTATAGGTAAATACTGTAGCTCTTATCATAATCATTCACATAAATGGCATCCTTCAGATATTGATCCCAGCTGCCGGACACATCACCATTGAGCGCCGGCGCCGTCTGATTCATCCGATGGATGGCGACCGCCTCCGGCATCGTCACATAAGCATTGCCCTCATAGATCGGATCGCCGAAAAGCTGCTGCAGCTCAGCTACATGCGTATACGTTCGATCGCCGAAGAAAAATTCACTGCTCGTAACATAAACCCCGTCGATCACCACGGTATCCTCCAGATTTGCTTCGGACTGATTGCCGCAGTACAGCGCATCGATATCCGACATAGCCACCACAAAATTCTCATCGTCGGTATAAACCGTTTTATCCCCGGTATAGACCTGCGCCGCCTCCGCGGTATTCTTCCCCAGAAAATCGGTATACAGCAGATGATCCTTGGAGAAATTGCCCGTAAAGACCTTGTTGCTACCGCTGTCGTAGAGCGTGCCCTCGCCCTCCTTCATGCCCTCCAGAAATGTGCCGTCATATTCCAGAGAGCCGTTCTGGCGGTAGAGCCTGCCCGTTCCGGTGTAGAGATTATGCTGGAACGTGCCGGAATACTGCACCTGACCCGTCGGATAGTAGGAGGTTCCTGTTCCGTGAAATTCGCTGTTGACAAACTGCCCTTCATAGACCATGGAGCCATCCTTGCGGAAGAGCTTGCCCATGCCCTCAGCCGCGCCCTTGGCAACCATCCCCTCATAGGCGATATACTTCGATTTCGCCAGAATCCGCACCTTGCCCTCCGTAAAGCGCAGGGGCACGGAGCGATAGGAGTAGGTCTTGATGCCGCCGGCTGCCGCAGAGTAGCTGGACAGGGGCTGCACAAATGTCACATAATATGCAGAAAATATCCCGATCGCGATGACGATCAAAAACGCGAGCCTTTTGCTGACCAGCCAGCCGAAAAAGCCGTAATAATCGTTTTTATCCCTCGGCTGCACATCCGTCATCTTGCGGAAATAATGGATCAGCCGCCGCAGTACCTCACCCTTGAGGTAGGTTGGATTCGTCAATAGCCTTATCTTCGTCCAAAGGGGCGTGATCCGCGCCTTCATGGCATTGATAAAGCCCTGAAATAAGCTATTCAATTCCCATCCCCCTTTCCTCTAAGGATCATAATTGGTCGTATTCCTGTTCCAAAACCATATTTTCAAACAAACCGTAAGAAACCTCTGCCTCCGGTTTATTCAGATGATATTCGCAGTGGAACAGATACCATCTTGCGATATGATCGCGTTCATTGATCTTCAAAACCTCGTTAAAGGTGTTTCTTGCCAAGTAAAAATCGTTCGAATAGAACAGCTGCAATGCCCGCTGGAACATGACCTCCGTCTGCAGCATCCGCTTTCTCTGGCTTTCGGGGTAAGCATCCAAGCATTCATACAGCTTCAGACTGCCAAATTCCTCCCCACCGGAGACAAAGCCGATATAGCGGGTGGAGAAGCCGTCCCCGATCTGGCGCAGTGTCTGCTCCGTCATGGTGACGCGCACCTTCGCCTTCGCCAAGGGCTTTGCGTATGGCTCCAAAATGCCCTCCTGCGCGGAGTACATATACGGCGTTGTCATGTCCTTCACACCGGAGATGCCATACTGGAAATCCGCCGCATGCAGCAGGAAGATCAGATCATTTTGCGCCAGCAGTGCATTTTCCGCATAGGCATGCAGAAGGTCGATGGCAAATTGCAGCGCGCCTCTCGCGTTCTGCTCGAAGAAGATCTTGCGTTCCAGCAGATCCGTCCCTGCGGAGAGGAAAATGCCCTCCCGCTTCACGCGCACCTGATGCATCAGCTCCAGGCTTTTCGTCATGATCTCCATATATTCCGAAGGATTCAGGTGCTTGATATTTTCCAAAAGGAAATATGCCATGCAGCCCCGGATCTGGTTTCTGTCGCCGATCTCAATATCCGCCAGCTCGGGCTTTTTCAGCAGCGTTTCCATATCCTTGGGCACGAAGCGGTAATATCTGCGATAAAGTAGCTCCCGCTCGTAATACAGCCTGCTCAGATTGTTCCCGATGCTGTCCAGCGGCGCCCATGCGCTCTGCATCCCGTCGCTGTTTTGCGGAATTTCGGGATAGGTTTTCTTTTCTGTTGCTACATATGTAATTCCGTCTACAAATCTGTTCCATCTCTTGCCGAACCAGAGGAACAGCGCGATATGCGCCAGCAGCGCCGCCGCCATCAGCCCGCCGATGAGCGTCCAGAAGTCGGTCAGATAGCCTGCCGCACTTTTCTGTATGCCGCTTTCCGATAAAACCGCCAGCAAGACGGAATCCGGCGACATCGCCTTCCAATCCCGCAGCCCGACCGCATAAACCTGCGTTCCTGCGTGATCCAGACGCATCATGAGCGCCTGACTGCCCTCTGCGACCTGCAATGCCAAAAGCCATGCATCCGCCCCATAGTATGTACTAATATCCGTACCTGCCGGCAGTTCTTTCGCCAGCAGCACCTCGCCCGTCTGCGGCTTGACGATCAGCAGATCCTCCAAAAGACTCTCTCTCTGCCGCATCGCAGACCAATATGCCGCAGGCTCTACTGTGCTGTCCGCGCGCTGATTGGCTTTCATTGTCTCCAGTACATGCCCGGCTTCAACGCCTGTCTCCAAAACCTCCTGCCGAATGATCTTCTGCGTGAAGCTCACTCCGACATACAGGAGCACCGCCAGAGAAAGGATGCCCGTGCAGCAAAGAATGCGATATACAATATGGTTTTGCTTCGTCCAGCCATAGAGAAGCAGTGTGAGCGCCAATGCCAGCGCCATGCCCGGCAGGATCATCTGCTCGAAGCCCTCGCGGATGCTGTTGATGCGCCAGATGCTCTCCGCGCCCTCCGCCAAGCCTTTTTGCAGGGCATTTGCCAGCGGCGTTGTCTCGATGCCGTCCGTCCATTGCTCCACGATCGTCGTTTTGCGATAGATCGTGCCGTCCTCACGCGCAATCCACAGATCGCTGCCCTCATATGCACCGCACACGGCGAAATGTCCCTCCGGCAGAGCAAGCTGCGCTCGGTTCTCCCAGCCCTGCATAGTATCCAGAGGAAGCTCATACTCCACAATGGTTCTGCCATCCGTGCCAAGTATGCTGCAATAGATCGCCCGCTCATCGCTGCCCGCCGCAAGGAAGTTGCCATCCGAGCGGAAGGTGGGAGCCGTCCATTCTTCCTCATCCTTTGCCGCACCAACGGGTGCGATGGCGAAGGTCTGCTTGCCGCCGTTCTGATAGCTGTACAGATAGTACACGCCGTCCTCCGGATGCACCGTCCCCAAAGCTTCATAGCCCTGCAGGGCAACGTCCGCCTTGGCGATGGAGAATTTTTCCTCCTCCGTGTTTTGATATAACACATATGCGTGTGATCTTGTCTCAATGATCTGAGAAGCGCAGCCATTTGCCCGCTCCACCGCGCCAAAGGAAACCTGCTTCGATGGCTGCAAGCCCGCCGCGCAGCTCAATATACCCAGCGCGACCAGACAGATCACTACATAAAGACCTATCCATTTTTTCATGGTCTATCCTTCCTCCCTGCCGTTTATTGCAATAAGGACTCCGTTCCGATTTGCTGAAAGGTATTGACAAACAGCCGCAGGAAAGGAACATCCGAAAATATCATTTGTGAAAGAATCATCAAAAGCGCGAGCAATCCCAGCAGCACGCAGACCACCAGCAGAATCCGGAACAGCCGATCCTGATTATGCCGAAAGAAGCGGCGAATGCGCAGGAAAATGCCATCCTTTTTCAGCGGCACAGCCGCCATGCGCAGATCCTTGTACAGATCCGTGAAGCGATAGTAGCCGCTCTTCCAAGATCTTTTCTCCAAAAGCTTATAACTGGTCGCCTTGCTCACCTTGCCGTTTTTCCCCATGCTGACCTCGCCGAGCATCGGGAATATCTTCTGCGCACACAGCGTTGCGCATTCTCTCTCTGTGATCCGTCCCATGAACTGCGACAAATCGATGCAGTAGCCCAAGTAGACGTTTTTATCCTTGGAAATATGTATTTGATCCTGCAAAAGCTGCAGATACAGCACAGGATACGGTACGCCGCAAGCCATGCATTCCACTACCAGATTCAGGCAAAGCTCCTCGCATTCGGCAAGGGAGACAATCTCCGATGTGAAGAAATCCTTCAGCGGACGCTCCCGCACATAATCGAACACCATCAGGTAGGCATCCTTCCATGTGAAATCCGCCACGAAGCGTTCCTTCGCCTGCGTGCGCCCGCCGTGGAACAATTCCAGAAGCCGCTTCGCCACATCCCGATTATGCACGACCAGCACCGTATAATACGCCTTCCCTGCGGATGCCATATCCTGGCAGACGATCACATCATTCACTTTTCCCTGAAAAACCTCCTGCGTTTGCTGCAGTACCATTTTCCCAACGTGATAAACCATATTGTCACCTCAAATCCGTAGAGGAAGATCATTTCTTCTTTACGATCGCGTAAGCATAGGTACAAATGAAGGGACGATCGATGCAGTAAATCTTAATCTCGAATACCCCTTCCTTATTGGGCGCGGTATAAACGCCGTCCACGGAGATCTGTCCGCCGTCCTCCTCGGAAACCTCATAGCCGATGCTGCATTTTTCCATCTCATGGAAGCGCACGCCGAAGTAATAGCTTTCTCTCGTACCCAGAACAGCTGTCGGCGTTTCCGCCTCGATCCACTGCTTATCGGAGCTTTCCTGCAGCTCAAGCGCGTCATTATTCGCAAATTTCACTGCGACCCAGCGATAGGAAAGCATCAGGCAGTCCGTATCCTCCGCAAAACTGATTGCTGCGATGAAGCTGCCCTTATCATTGAGCACCTTCACACCCTTCTCCAGTTTGGGTACCTGCAAACCCGTCTGCGCGAACAGACTGCTGTTGCCGAAGATGGTACTCTTGGTGTTCGCACCCTTCACGCGGTCCTCATCCATAAATTCCTGCCCGATCTCCACATAAACCGCGCCTGCGCCCAGCCCATGCATTACCTCGCCGGAATAGAACACATCGCCCGCCTTTGCCTTGCCGCCGATGGGGATCTCCAGCGTACCGGTCGCAATCTTCATCCCCGATTCGGAGAACATATCATGGCTAACGGAGAAATCCAGCGGCATATCCTGCTTCTGCCCGCCGCCCAGACGCTCCGTGCCGCGGAAGAAATCCAAAAATTCGCTTCTTGCGGTATTCTGCGCGGGTGTTTCTATGTATTTCTTGACGCTCTTTTCCTCGATATGCTCGATGATGTATGCGCCCTCCGTCCGCAGCAGCGAAATATCCGCCAGCACGATGAAATCCTGCACATTGCCCAGATTTTGCAGCTCCAGGCTGACCTTGCCCAGCTCCCGATTGACCAGACTTCTCGGCGTTACATCCGAGATCAGCACCTTCATCGTGAAATCGGAATCCATCTGCTTTTCCTCGCCGCGAATCTTCATCGAGCCCTTTTTCAGGATCAGGCTAGTTTCCGTCGTCATGTTTTCCTGCACATAAACCCAATACTCCTGCGAGATGGATTCGCCCTCCATCAGTCGCATGTTGGAGATATTCAGTTCCAATTCGTGTGTACCATCGGAAGTCAGGAAGGAAGGCGTCTGCAAACGCCCCTCAAAGGCAAATACCGCATCCGCCGAGGAAACCTTCGTTGCCTTCAGCTGCAGCTTCACATATCTGTTGCGGCAGACGGTTGCCGGCAGGATCAGCTGAATCTCATAATCCCCATCCTGATAGAGCATCCCTCTGGTCAGAAATTCGGACTCCATCTCGAAGAAGTTCTTCGCATCCTCCGCATCCATCAAAAACAGCTCATAGCCCTCCTGAATGCGGTTATATTCATACTCCCCGGAAGCATCCTGTCGATTGACGGAATAAACCGGGTGTACCTGCTCCTCCTTATATTTCAGGCAGAGGGCCAGCTGATTTCCCTCCACCGTCTCAAAGCCGGGGATCGCCGAGAGCTTTTTTACCACGGAGGTATCCACAACAATTTCTCTGCCGAGGCGATCGATCGCAAGCCCGCTTTCTACAAAAATAGACAAATCATCCAGACTGTACACATCGCAGCCGCAAACGATGCCCGAGCCAAACATCAGATTATTCAGGAATCTTCTCTTATCGTTCACATATCCCTGCTCTGCCGCAAAATCCGCCGAGGTCAGCATCTTTCCGGCGTAGTAACGATTCCGTTCAAAAGGAAATAATGGATTGCTGTTCATTTCGCACCTCCAAAACAATATAGTATCCATCGCTTCTCTCTATATCTCTTGATAGTATTATACCATGTTTTTCCTCAAAAAAACTAAAGATTTGCTAAAAACCTATGAAAAACTTGAAAAAATTTCATATTTCCTTTACACTTCTTCTATCGAGGTGATCATATGAAGGAAAAATTCGCACAAAAAACGGCATTATATCATAAAATGAGACAAAAAAAATCATTGATCTACACAATCTGCGCGGTCGGCAGCTTTCTGGCGCTGCTGTTTTTCAGCATTCGTCTGCGGGGGGACGGCATCCCCTTCATCCTCTGCCTGACCCTGCATACCTGCGCCCTGCTGCTGTTGTATCGGGATGCGCTGATGGCACTTGATCCCGAGGGCTGGAAAACGGAGCAGGACTGGATGCAGGAGGATCTCCCGCCGGAGGAGATCGAGCTGCCCGAAGCGCCGCCCGAACCTTCCCCGGAGAATAAGATCCTCTATAAGCGCATTTATGCGGAGGTAAAGGAAAGTCTGGTGGACGGCGTTGCGGCGGAGGATGCTCCCGCAGAGGATGAGAGCCTTCCCGCTTGGGATGCTTCTTTCGTAGAGGAAGAGCCCGCTCCCGTTGAGAATGAGGGCATTCCCGCCAAGGATGAATCCGCCGCCCCCGAGGAGGATATTCCTCCCGCGGATACGCCGCAGCATGCCGCCTTCCTCGCGCCGCCGCAGCAGCTTGTCGAGATGGACCTGATCGCCGCCGCAAGGGATGCCATCGCGAGCCTTTCCTCCTTCGCAGATGCGCAGAGGATCAAGCTGAATCTTTCCACCGCCTGCGATACCCTGCCCATCAAGGCAGACCCGGAGAGCATCCGCACCCTCTTCCGCAATATTATTGATAATTCCATCAAATATATGGGGCGTCCCGGGCATATGATCATCACCGTTTCCCTGCTGGGGGACGATATTTTCCTCATCCTCAAGGATACGGGCAACGGTCTTGCGGAGGACGAAACCCTGCATGTATTTGAGCTGAATTTCCAAGGCTCTAACCGCGTCAGCGGCAACGGCTTGGGTCTGGCGCAGGCTAAAATGATCGTCGAGGCTTTCGGCGGCACGATCTATGCAAAAAGCAGCCCCGGCAACGGCATGGCGATCTATATCCAGCTGCCGGTCTATCATTCGTAAAAAAACGTATAGAGGCGATAGGAAATCCTCCTATCGCCTTTACCTTCGGTGAACAAGGGCACACACTGCATCCTCTGTATATGCCCTTGTCCATCGAAGGTACTCTCATCTTTTGAATATATACCCTGCGCTGCGCACGGTATGGATCAGCTTTCCCCGATCGCCCAGCTTTTTTCGCAAATTTGAAATATGTACCATTACAGTCCGCACATCACCCAGATCCTCCGCATGCCAGACCTGCTGGAAAATATCCTGATACAGCACCAGCTCGCCCTCATTTTCGATCAGGCAGAGCAGCAGCGAATACTCGATCGGCGAGAGATCCACAGGCTCCAGCGGGAGATTTTCCTCATCCGTCAGCCAGACCTCGCGCTTTTGCTTTTTGAGCATCAGCCCGGGGAAGAACATTTCCTCCTTTTCCGACCTGCCCAGATTATATTGCTTCGCCCTGCGGATATTGACCTGCACGCGCGCGATCAGCTCCTCATGGTCAACGGGCTTTGTGATATAATCATCGCCGCCCATCTGCAGCGCGGAAACCTTCGTCAGATTATCACTCAGGCAGCTGACAAAGATGATCGGGCAGACCGATGTGCGCCGAATATCCTCGCAAAGCTGCGTACCATCGCCATCCGGGAGCATCAAATCCAGCAAAATCAGGTCGAAGCTGCGCTGCTGCAGCAGCGTCTGCGCCTGCGCGATGGTCGCCGCCGTCATCACCTCAAAGCCGCGGCTTTCCATCAGTCGCTTTGTAATAAAGGACAAATCCTTATCATCCTCCACCAATAAAATCCGATCCATCCTTTATGCTCCCCCTTCTTCCGCTTCCTCATGATAGGCTGGGAAGGTCAAAAAGACCGTAAAACCCGCATGTTCCCTGCTGGATATCTGCACCGAGCCGCCATAGCGCTCCATCGTCTGCTTTACGTCATAAAGCCCGTAGCCGCTGCCCGCCTTGCCCTTGCTGTTTTCTCCGCGGAAGCCCTGCTGAAAAAGCCGCTTGACATCCTTCTCCGGCAATCCCCTGCCGTTATCCTTGAAAATAACCAGAATCTGCTCCTGATCAACGGCATAGACCTGAATCTGGATGGAATTGCCGCTTTCCAGATATTTGAAGGCATTCTCAAAGAGCTGATAGAACACCCGCATCACCGGGATCGATTCCGCGCGGATGAGCATACGCGGCTTCTCCGTCATCACAGAAATATTCACAGGTACCTTCTTGGCGACCTCCTGCACAAATTCCGCAACGCGCCGCACCAGCGCGGCAATATCCACCGCCTCCAGCGAGAGGGCATCCGTCTCATCCTCCTCGCCGAGAACGACCTTCAGCACATCATTCATATATAGTATATTCTCGCAGATGCAATCAATGACATTTCCCTGTTCCTCCGCAGAAAGCAAACCCTGCCGCAGCAGCTCGCCATAGCCCGTAATGACCGCCATCGGCATCCGCACATTATGAGACAGCATCCGTCTCAGCCAATTCAGATCAGAACTCATCCTTCGCCTTCTTTCGTCCGAAAAACCGCCTGCCGGTCAAATACGCTCCTTTGGCTGTTGATCCCATCATCCAGAGGGGAGTCAAAGGCGGTCTTGTTCTGGTTGAGCGCCCAATATTCCCATTTTTCCTCTTGATAGGTCTGGGTCGGCTCATCGTCCTCGTTGTATCTGTTTTGTTCCCGTTTCTTCTTCAGATTATTCTGCCGCAGCAGGCTTTCCGTCACGCGCATCTCTCGCCCCTCCTTACAGACCGATCATAGAAGCATAGGGCTCAAAATCCGCACGGGTAAATACCTTGCCGACCTTGATAAATTCATAGCGGATCGCCTGCAGATAATGCTTCATGCAGACCTCGCGCCCATCGCCGTCCGCCGCCGCCAGAAAGGCTGCATTCAGAATGCAGTTTTTGATGTTACCGCCTACGAACTCAAAGCGTTCCGCCAAGAAATGAATATCCACATCCTCGCCCAGCGGCGTCCCCTTGGGGATGGTCGTGCGCCAGAGCATCTCTCTTGTCTCCACATCGGGGAACTGAAATTCCACGATATATTTCATACGACGGAAGAAAGCGGGGTCGATGTTGTGCTTGTAGTTCGTCGCCAGAACCGACACTCCGTCATAAGCCTCGACCTCCTGCAAAAGCAGCGCAGTCTTGTTGTTGTTGGAGGATTGGTTGCTGCCGCCGTCATCGGAACGCTTCGCAAACAGCGTATCGCATTCATCGAAGAACAAAACGACATTACATTTCTTCGCTTCCCGGAAAATCATGGAGATGGATTTCTCCGTCTCGCCGACATATTTATCAATAACCTTGGACAAATCCACGCGGTAAAGCTCCAGATTCAGCTCATGCGCGATAACCTGCGCACACATGGATTTACCGGTACCGGGTGCGCCGAAAAGCAGGATCGACAGCCCGCGCCCATAGGGGTATTTCTTGTTATAATCCCAATTATCGTAAACCTGCTTGCGGAAGTTCATCTGATCGATAGCGTGCTCCAGCGTCTCGCGCTGATCCGCATTCATGACGATATCCTCAAAGCCGAAATTCGCCTTAACCTTGGTCGCCTTCTGCGTCAGCTCGGAACTCATCTGATTGTAGCAGCCCTGAAAGAGTGTCTTTCTGGGAATCAGAATATCCTTGTCCATCGTTGCAAGGCTGCGGGCATTTTTCAGCGCAGCGCGAATCTTACCCGGCGTAAAGAGGAACTTGACCGACATCTCCGCCAGCTCCACATCCTCCGCCAAGCCATAATCCTTGGAGAAATAATTCCAGCAGTCCTCCCTCTCCTGATTGGTGGGGGTAGGCAACTCCAGCTCCGTAAATTCGTCCTTGGTGATTTCCTTCATCTGTAATTTTTCGCGGCTGATGGCAAATACCGTAATATTTTTCGCCGTCAGCTTGCCGAAAGCCAAGTCCATATAGCCATAAAATTTATCCTTCTCTTCTTCGCGGAAGGTCAGTTCATCCAGTACGCAGCAAGCGTTCGTCAGGATGCACTCCCGCGTTACCGCCCACAGCGCCTGATCTACAAAGGAATAATCATACACAAACAGCTTCTTGCAGTTGATGGAAATGGCGCGGATGCCCTGTCTTTGGCAAAAATGGGTCACAAAAAACTTTCTGCCGCTCCCCTCGTCGCCAAAATAGGAAAAAATGCGCACGCCCTCATCAAAGGAAATCTCCATTGCCTCCAAAAGATTCTGATTTGCCAGAATCGGACCGGGGTCCTCCCCATTCGTCAGCATCTTGAAGAAACGGATATAATTTTCATCCAAACGCATTGGATTTTTGCCGAATAAGAAGTCGATCATACGCTTATCGGGGGAAACAACGGTGGAAAAAGGCATATTCCCCTGCACACGCAAGGGCAGTACGGGCATCAGCTGCTCCAGACAGGCGGACATATCCCCATACGCACCCGCAATGGAAAATTCATCCGCAAAATACAGCTTCGCCGCAGATTCGATCGTGGGTGCAGGCAGCCCGCCGTTTTCGTTGATTACCTGAAAAACGCCCGCGTAATCCGTCTGCGTGGATGCCAGAATCCCCGCCGCAAAGCAAAACACGGTAAAGCTGTCCATTTCCAGCTTTTTGCACAGCTCATACAGAGGCAGGGACGTGCCTGCGGCAAGCGTTTTTTCCGCTCTCTGCGCAATATATTCCAGCATCTGCGCGGCGCTGCGATCCTCGTCCCGCTCGTCATCCTCCTGCTCCACGCCGCCGGCAAAATTGCCGAAAAGCGCAAGCAACTCATCCGAGATCTGCGCATCTTCCTCGCCGGAGGGCTGCTCCGGTTCCTCTCCCGCGGCGCGGAACTGCTCGATCCGCTCCGTACAAACATCCGCCGCGACCTCCAGATCGGGGTAGAGCACGTTCTTGTAGCCGCCCTGCCCGGTCGAAAAAACACGCTTCATCTGCGTCAAATGCGCATCCATCGCCAGATTGACGCAGGCAAAGAGATACTCCATATATTCTCCGTAATCCCGAAACGGTTCCTCTGCATAAGACCAATCAAATCTATCCACCATTTTTCTTTCCCTCCCGTTTCATTCTATGTCGGACTTCTCCCTTTTATCATTCTACAAAATCCGGATGGAAAAATCAATACATAACAAAAATCTTGTAATTTTCTGTAAATTTCGACCCACATATTGCCCGTTCGCCGCCCTTTCAGGGATACATGCTATCCTGCTGTGCTGCATAAATCCGGCGCGGCATCAGCCTGTTCGATTTTTAGAAAAACGTCAGTAAATTCCGGTGATAGGAGTCTGATTTCAAAGAACCAGCTTCGCATCCAAGCAGCTTCGCCACAATATCGCAGCTTTTATCATTCTTCCTTTTCTATTTCAAATCGAATGTTCTTCCTCTCGTCCTGTATTTCACGAAAAACAGCCATGATTTTCTTCAAAATATAGTCGTGAATATCCTCCGAAAGGGTCTGAATCCCCCTGATTTTGACATGCGTAAAGCTGTCCCGATTTGTACCGATATAATCCATCCCCATATCCCAGAGCGCGTCCAGATTTGCGCCGTAATACTCCGGAAAATGAAAGGCATCCCGCATCCTTTGATGCAACTGCGCAATGCTTTCACATCCCGTCAGATCCAGAAGAATTTCTTCTTTTTCCACATGAAATACCCCCTCGTATCGTCTGCCGCTCCGCATTTTGGTTGCGGCTCATATTCTCCAATGTACACGTTTTTCACCCAGAGCACAAGCCCCTTCCGAAACCGCACCCCCCCCTCTATGCAAAAGGAGCGAAGTCCCTGCCAAAGCAGAACCACGCCCCTTCCTCACATGCCGCGATCCTTCGCAAGCCTATTTCATCAATCATGCCTAACAAGTGCCCCCGCTTATGCGTGCAGGCTGTCCACCCATTTCTGCACGGCGGATGCACTTTCGCGGCTGCTCAGCTTTTTGCCGGGAATCCATTTTGTCTCCGCAGAGCAGCAAGCCTTCAGGATACTTTCCGTTTTGCCCATGCCGCTGCCGCCGGAGGTCGCAAAGGGGATCACCGTCTTGCCCGCAAAATCATAGCTCTCCAAAAATGTCTCAATGATGCACGGCGCCTGATACCACCAGATCAGGAAGCCCACAAACACAGTGTCATACTGCGCCATGTCCGCCACACGATCTGCGATAGCGGGACGGCTCTTAGCATCGTTCATCTCCAAGGTGCTGCAGCTTTTCCGGTCGTTCCAGTTCAAATCAGCCGCGGTATATTTCTGCTGCGGCTCGATCTCGAATAAATCGCCGCCCGTCACCTCTGCGATGGTTTTTGCCAGCCTTGCCGTCTCGCCGCTGGCGGAAAAATAAGCAACTAAAATCTTTTTCATTTCACTCACTCCTTTTCTGTTTGTGCCAATATCCATTCATCCCCCGTCTGAACGCCCTTGTTATACAGCAAAAAATGGATTCTGTCGACCATCCAAAGGCGTTTCCGAAAAGCAGCTTTTGCGATAGAAACACTGCATTTTGCATGGAATTTGCTCCAAACACAAAAGGCTCAAACGATCAAAAAAGCCCCAAAGAGCTCGACAAAGACATTTTTTCTTGAAAAATTCGATAAAAGATGATAAAATATTCCGATGAGATTTCATGGAGGAGGATGCGATATGTCCGGACATTCTAAGTTTGCAAATATTAAGCATAAAAAAGAGAAGAATGACGCGAAAAAAGGGAAAATTTTTACTATGCTCGGCAGAGAAATTCAGGTTGCAGTAAAGGCTGGCGGTCCTGACCCTGCGGTCAATGGCAAGCTGCGCGATGTAATTGCAAAGTGTAAGGCGAATAATATGCCGAACGATACCATCGACAGAAGTATCAAAAAAGCAGCCGGCGGCGAGGATGGCGTGAGCTATGAGCTGGTGACCTATGAAGGATATGGTCCTAGCGGCGTTGCCGTGATCGTTGAGGTGCTGACGGATAACAGAAACCGCGCGGCGGCGAATGTGAGAAACGCCTTCAATAAGGGCGGCGGCAATATGGGCAATAGCGGCTGTGTCTCCTTCATGTTTGATGAAAAAGGTCTGATCGTCATTGACAAAGAAGAGCTCGATCTGGACGAGGAAGAACTGATGATACTGGCGCTGGATGCAGGCGCAGAGGATTTTGCAGCCGAGGAGGATAGCTACGAGATAACCACTCTGCCGGATGATTTTTCTGCAGTGCGTGAAGCATTGGAGGCAGCTGGCATCCCCATGGTAGAGGCTGAGGTAACAATGATCCCGCAGACCTATTCCACGCTGACATCCGAGGAAGATGTGAAGAAGATGAATAAGCTTTTGGATCTGCTGGAGGATGACGATGACGTTCAGAATGTCTACCATAACTGGGAAGAGTAGTCTAAAAGTATGACATGGCCGCAAACCCAGTAAAATCAAGGCTTCCGGCGTTTTTTTGAGCCAAAATTTTTGAGGCCAAAAAACGAGATTTTATAGATGACAAAGTGATTTTCGGGCAAAAAATGATTTTTGGGCAGTGAGATGGAAAAAATCTCGCTGCCTTTTCTTATTTCTGACATATAGCGAAAAATGGCTTCAGAAAAAGTCAAGCACTTTTTGGAGATTTATTATCAGAAATTTTTATAGGAGGTGTAAAAAATGAAGGAAAAGTTTATAAAGGTATGAAAGGTGCAGCCGCACCAACATCCGGAGGTTTTTATGCTGGAAAACACGCCGGAAGAGATGCAGCATTCATCTGATTACTACCTATTAGGCAGAGGCAGCAAAACCAAGAAATTCCTAGGAATAGCAAGGCTCTGAAAAATGGGCATTGTACACAGTGTTAGGGGCTTCTATGT
>CAVGZD010000003.1:0-27244 GCA_963633805.1 Lachnospiraceae bacterium
CGGTTTTTATGCTTAAAGCTGTACGGTCGTCCAGCCCTCGCAGTTCCAGATATCCGTCACAATATCCTGATAAAATGCAGGCTCATGGCAAATCAGCAGAATGCTGCCTTTATACTCCTGCAAAGCCCGTTTTAATTCCTCCTTCGAATCCACATCCAGATGGTTGGTCGGCTCATCCAGCAGAAGCACGTTCGTTTCGCGATTGATAAGCTTACATAGACGTACCTTTGCCTGTTCGCCGCCGCTGAGCACCTTCACCATGCTTTCGATATGCTTTGTGGTCAAGCCACATTTTGCCAATGCTGCGCGCACTTCATACTGCGTGTAGGAGGGGAATTCCTTCCAGATCTCGTCGATGCAGGTGACATTTTCCGTATATTTCCGCTCCTGCTCGAAATACCCCGGAAACAGGTAATCGCCCAGCTCCGTCGTGCCGCTGAGGGGCGGAACTTCTCCGATGATGCTGCGCAGCAGGGTGGTCTTGCCGATGCCGTTTGCCCCGACCAGTGCAATTTTCTGCCCACGCTCCATGGAAAGCGTCAGGGGCTTGGAGAGGGGATGGTCATAACCGATAACCAAATCCTGCGTTTGAAAGATATATCTGCCGCTTGCCCGCGCCTCCCGAAAGCGAAATTCGGGCTTGGGTTTTTCCTTCGCCAACTCGATAACGTCCATTTTATCTAGCTTTTTTTGGCGGCTCATCGCCATATTTCTGGTGGAAACACGCGCCTTGTTTCTGGCAACAAAATCCTTCAAATCCATGGCATAAACTTCCTGAAATTTGTCATAATCGCCAACATAACGATTGATTTCCGCATTTTCTACATGATAAATCAAATTCACCACGCTGTTGAGGAAGGGAATATCATGAGAAATGAGGATAAACGCATTCTCATACTCATTCAGATAGCGTTTCAGCCATTCGATATGGCTTTCATCCAGATAATTTGTCGGCTCGTCCAAAAGCAGAATATCAGGCTTTTCCAGCAGCAGCTTACCGAGCAGCACCTTCGTCCTCTGACCGCCGGAAAGCTCCGTTACATCCCGATCCAGCCCGATATCCGTCAGACCGAGCGCACGCCCAATCTCCTCCACCTTGGAATCAATGATATAAAAATCATGCTGCTCCAGCATTTCCTGCAATACGCCCGTTTCCTCCATCAAAAATGCCATGCGTTCCTCGTCCGCATCTGCCATTTCGGCATAGTAGGCATTCATTTTTTCCTCTAAATCGAACAAAAACGCAAAGGCAGACTGCAATACCGTGCGGATGGTCTGTCCCTTTTCCAGCACGGTATGCTGATCCAGATAGCCTACGCGCACGTTTTTCGACCATTCGATCCTGCCCTCATCCGGCATCAGACTGCCCGTGATGATGTTCATAAATGTAGATTTTCCTTCGCCGTTTGCCCCGACAAAGCCGATATGCTCGCCCTTGAGCAGTCGGAAGGAAACATCCGTGAAAATCGCTCTGTCCCCAAAGCCGTGGCTCAGGTTTGTTACGTTCAAAATACTCATAAAAGGCTTCTCCTTGTCCTAAAAATTTCATCTGTACATAGGCTCACGACCGCTTCAGCAGCTGCTCCAGTGCCATCGCCGCAATCACGCGATCCAGCACGATCGCCGCGCCGTCCTCATCGCAGCTTTCTGTCAGGATATTCGCCGCGTCCTTCACGTGCTGCGGTGCATTGGCAACTGCTGCGGACGCCCCAGCCCAATATAGCATATCTACATCGTTGTCGCCATCGCCAAGCGCAAGCACGTTTCCCGCGTCGATCTCCAGCATTTCGCAAAGCCGTCTGAGGGCATTGGCTTTTGTCGCTTCCTTGCTCGTAATTTCGATATTACGTTCGGAATAGTAGGTAACCGTAGCGAAATTCTGTTCTCGTAGTGCCGTCCAGACCTGCTGGCGCTGCGCCGTATCGCGGAAGATAAAATTCATCTGTTCGATAGAAGCCTTGTGCGTCTCGATCTCCTGCATGATATCATCCGAGGGGATGCGCGTGGTTTTTATGTAGCGGATGTGGCTGTCTGTCAGGGAATAGGAGGGGATTTTCTCCCAATCCCTCTTGTCGATGTAGCCGTTGCCGCTGTGTATGACCTCAAGAATATGATCCGTCCCTGCGACAGCCTGCAATAGCTTGTCGATCACATCTGGGGGCAGGGGATTGCTGAACAACACGCGTCGCTGCACGGCATCATAGACCGATGCGCCGCTGCAGGTGATGACATAGTGTAGATTTGGGAGCCTACGGACGCAGTCCGGTAAGGCCTGAAAGGCTCTTCCCGTAGCCGGGACAAAGTAAATGCCGAGCTGGTCGAGCTGTTCCAGTGCGCGGGAAAGCCGCCTCGTAATTTCCTTTTGAGAGGTTAAGAGGGTGCCATCCAAGTCGGAGGCAACCAGTTTGATTTTTGCCATAAAAAACCGCCAATCTGTCGAAATTTAAGAATCCCTGATTTGTTCCAGTGTGTAGAGCAGCAAGATCCGCATTTTGCTCTGCAAAACCGCCTGTGGCGTGTATAGAAATATTTTTTTGATTCTCCTGCAAATCGCAGGTATGGTTTCTATCCGGAGATATTTTGGAGGATCGGGGATTGCTTGTGTCTCCTGCTATTGTATCAGGAAAGAGAGGGAGAAACAATAGGACGTTTTGGAAAACTGCTTTTTGCAAGATATTATCCGTACACCGATGTAAAGTTGCCGAAATACATCCGGGACAGGCTGCTCAATGGCGAAACGTTGTACTACTGGCAGCCGCATGTGGAGCGTTTCGGCTGGTGCGTGATTGAGCCGTTGCGATCGGCGGAACGGGCATCCAGTTACATAACGAAGTATATCGGCAAGGGCTTCGCGAATGATGATCGATTCAAAAATGTGCAGATGATCAAGTCTTCCGTAGGTCTGAAACGCACAGTAAAACTGAAAAAAGGCTTCACATCGATCCGCGATGTAAAACCTTCTTTCAAAGTATTTCCTGTAAAGATAATTATAGCGTGGTAGGGGAAAATAAGCAAGCCAAACTTATTCGCAAAACGATACTTTTACGAATTTCGGTATATATTTTTACATAACAGCAATTTAGATTACCCTTGCGCTCCTTCCCTCTATAGCCCTATAGCCCCATCAATTATGAAAGCTGTGCCAAGAGATGGAATTTCAAAGCAATGCAAAATTTCATCTCCCTGTATCGTTTCTATTCTCTATACGCCAACTTAAATCAAGGATTTTATTTCATCAAACACATCTGCCGATGCCGTAATGATTTGTTCGCTACCAATCGTGCAGATATTATCGCAATCCAGCGCCTGCAGCAAATCTTTGCAATTGCGGATATCCGCTGCGGTTGTATGCAAAACTTCGGAGCGCTCCTTTCTACAGAACTCTCTTGTAATATTTTTATAATACTGACTGATGACTGTATTCAAACGTTCCATATTCGTTTTGGGCTGCTCCAGCCGATTGATCGTCCCAAGGATATATTTTGTCATTTCTCGCTCAGACACATCAAATTTTGCCAATTCGCGCGATAATCCCTGATAAACCGCATAGGTTTCCTTCAAGTTCGGATCTCTGTAGGAATAAAAGTACGCCAGACCATTTTTTTGCACATTGCATCCGCATCCATATGCACCGCCTTGCACGCGCACCTGATTCCAGAGATATTCCAAATTGATGATAGTCTGTAATACTTTATACTTTCCGTGATAAGGCATCCCCTGCTTGTGATAATCGAAGCAGGCAACGTTATACACCACCGTGCCGGCGTTTGTAAACGCCATCTTTTTGGGATGAAGTACAACATCCGCTGCTCCTTCCACCCTTTCACCAACTGAGCTCGGAAGCTCAGTTGAAAACGCCGTTATTTTTTGTTTTGTCGGATGAATATATTGCTCCTCGCAGCCAATGGCAAGTTCCATATTCTGTCGCACAAACAGGTGCTGTGCGGTTTTCTCCAGATTTTTCACGACATCCTGCGGATTATCCTCCAAAAGTTGGTTTACCTTACGTAAAAAATGATAATATCCGATACCGCTCGTCAGATCATCCACATACAGCCCCTTGAACAGCCTGCTCGCGCTATGGAGAATGCCAAAATAATGCGAGCGATTCAACAGCTCGTTTTCTCCGCTGATAAGCGCCGATTTCACGATGCGTTTCAGGCTATCCAATACCGAAAATTTGCTATGCAGCAGAATTTCCTGTACAAACTGCAGCGCCTGCTCCAAATCCTCTTGGAACAGCTTTGTGCTGACCGCCAAAAACGCACGATACTGCTCTGCGTTCCGGTCATAAACGTAATTCTGAACAGAAAAACCGCCGAAAACCTGATTGATCGCCGCAGGCAGATCATAGAAGGAATGGTGCTCTGTGTCGATCTTGCCGAGAACCTCTGCCAGAAGCCCACTGTAGGGCAAAAGCTCCAATGGCAAGGTGGATGCGTCAAACTGGAACTTTGCATACAATATGCCATTGCTTTCCAGCGGCACAGTCAAAAGGCAATTCCCCTGCGGCAAAGCATCCTCTGCAAACGGAATATCCTCCGATTCTTCATCGATTTCCGAAAGCTCCAGCAGCGGGATCTGCGCCAAGACCTCCGGGGGATCGACCGCTTTCTGGAAAGCATCCAGCCGCCTATTTTCCTCCTGAATCTGCGCAAGCTCTGTATCGGAAAAATTATCTTTACGTTCTTGGAGTCGCTTTGCTTGTTTTTCTGCTGCCTGAGCAGCCTTGCCCTTTTCCGGAGAAAAAATCATATAGGTTTTGTCCTCATTCTCGATAAAAAGCTCTGCAAGCAGCTGCTCGAAATATCCGCTTTCACTCGCCTTTTTCAATTTCTCGATCAAGGTCAGGGAGCGCAGTCCGGCAAGCGGTTCTTCACCATGCAGCCAACGCTTCATCAGGCGGGAGCAATAGATCAGCCCCTTCGGCGTAGAGCCATAGTCCTCCTCGCGAAGCAGAAAATCGTATTTCCGCAGTGCGCTTTGCAGCAAGTCCTTCGGGATGCCCTCCGCACAAAGTCGTTTGCAGGTGGTATCGATCACATCGCGGAACAGCTGCATAGCATCGGCGGCAGCATTTTTCCCGATGATACTGAATACCATCTCATAAATTGAAGAATCAAACCACCCTTCCGTTTCCTCGCAAAGTCCCGCATCCAGCAGCGCCGTTTTCAAGGGAGATGCATTTGTTTCCAGCAGCACATAGGATAAAATCTGCAGCGCCATGATGCGCTCCGGGTCGATGCATTTGCCGACCTTAAGGCTATATGCCAGATAGCCGCCCTCCCCTGCGCTTTCCTCGGATGCAGGGTAGCTTTCCTGCAGAACCAATCCTTTGTTCTGACAAGGCGTTTCTGCGATTGCAGGCAAGGCTGCTGCAGCTGTAAATGCCGCAAGATATTCCTCGTGAATATGCTTCAGGCAGGCGCACAAATCGAGATCGCCGTACAGATAGAAATATGCATTAGAGGGATGATAATGCTTTTGGTGGAATGCCAAGAAATCCTCATAGCTCAGATCGGGGATTGCCTCGGGATCGCCGCCCGATTCAAAGCCATAGGTCGTCCGCCCGAAAATGGAACGAGAAATCTCCAGATTCAACAGGCTTTCGGGATCGGAAAGCGCCCCCTTCATTTCATTATAAACAACACCTGTGATCTCCAGCGGCTTGTCTGCATCATGCAGAATATAACGCCAGCCCTCCTGCTGAAAAATTTCCTTTTTTTCATAAATCCGCGGATAAAAAACCGCATCCAGATAGACATCCATTAGATTATGAAAATCCTTCTCATTGCAGCTCGCAACGGGATACATCGTCTTATCCGCATAGGTCATCGCGTTGAGAAAGGTATTCAGGGAGCCCTTCGCCAATTCGTTGAAGGGATCCTTCGCCTGATATTTTCTGGAACCGCACAAAACAGAATGCTCCAGAATATGCGGCGTGCCGCAGTCATCCTCCGGCGGCGTCTTGAAGGCGACCGTGAAAACCCTGTTGCGGTCCGTATTGCGCAGATATAAGAGCAGTGCGCCGCTTTGCATATGCCGAAAAAGATATGCCGTGCTGTGAATATCCTCCACCTTCTCAATGGATTCCAAAAGAAAGCCGAAATATATTTGATTTACAAGTAAGTCCATCTTGTATGCTCCTTTCATGTTGTGCTTATCCCCTTCTATTTTACCACATATTATACAGCTATGTATTTTTTGTCTGAAAGATTATAAAATTTTTTTCAAAAAGCAGTTGACAGCTTTCGATTTCTAATTTATAATAATTATCAAGTAACAATTATTTATCAAATATATCTGAGTGAAAACAAAGGAGGAATTTCATTATGAAAAAGTTTGTTTGTTCCGTATGCGGTTATGTACATGTTGGTGATTCTGCTCCCGCAGAATGTCCCGTGTGCCATGTTGGCCCCGAGAAATTCGTTGAGCAGAAGGAAGGCGAGCTGGAATGGGCTTGCGAGCATGTAGTTGGCGTTGCGCAGGGCGCAAGCGAGGATATCATGAAGGACCTGAGAGCAAATTTTGAAGCCGAATGCACAGAGGTCGGCATGTATCTTGCAATGGCGAGAGTGGCGCATAGAGAGGGCTATCCCGAGGTTGGTCTGTACTACGAAAAGGCTGCTTGGGAAGAAGCAGAACACGCAGCAAAGTTCGCAGAGCTGCTGGGTGAGGTTGTAACTGACTCCACAAAGAAGAATCTGGAACTGAGAATTGATGCAGAAAACGGCGCAACAGCAGGCAAATTCGATCTGGCTAAAAGAGCAAAGGCTGCTGATCTGGACGCAATCCATGACACAGTGCATGAAATGGCTAAGGATGAGGCTCGTCACGGCAGAGCGTTCCAGGGTCTGTACAACAGATATTTCAAATAATTTATACATCGTTCCATCCCCCTTGCAGATGCTCCTGCGAGGGGTTTTCTTTTCTCTTCTTTTGCCATATCAAAAACGTAATATATTTGCAGTAAGCCATCCTTGCGGATGAATTACAGCATTTTCAAAAATTCTTGTATCCGCTGCGGAGTTAACACCGCCTGCATCCTTTGAGCTGGCAGAGTTCTATATTGACAGAGCCTTTGAATGGAATGAGACAGCGGAGTATCTTCAGCGGAAAAAACATAGATGAGGAAAATTGACAATATCACATCTGCGAAACCGCCAATCGCAAATTAAGCAAGAAAAAACAGGGCAGCTGCCGACTTTCACGATTCTGCAGCTGCCCTGTTCTTTGTCTCCTGATGAATTTTAGCTTCTTATCTTCTTTTCCCCTGCTTGCCGGAGGTTTTATCCTTCTTTGCGATTTCGATATGCACCTTTTTGCCCTTGATTTTTGCATTTTTCATGCCATGCAGGATATCCCGCACAAATTCGCTCGGAACATCCACAAAGGTATAATCATCATACAGATCGATCGCGCCGAGCGTCTTTCCGGGAACCCCCGCTTCATTGGCAATCGCGCCGACAATATCCTTCGTGCGGATTTTATTCTTCTTCCCGGCATTGATGAAGAGGCGAACCATTCGCTCCCCTTCCCCGCCGTAAAATTCCGTGCCGTCAAAATTGATATCATCCATCGCATCAATATCATCCGCATGGAGGTCGGCGAGGTGATTTTTCAGCAGAGCCGCCGCAATATCAATGCTCGTGTAATCCTCATCCATCAGGCGATCCACCAGATGGATATATTTCGTCAGATGCCCTTCATCAATGATACCCTTGACTTTCTCCAGGAAAATATTGGTTTTCATTTCCTCGATGTCGCTCAGGGTCGGCAGCTTTTGCTGTGTAATTTTTGTCTTGGTATAGCGCATGATGTCGCGCAGCTTATAGATTTCCTTGCCAACGCAGAAGGTAAACGCTTTCCCTGTCTTGCCGGCGCGGCCCGTACGCCCGATGCGGTGTACATAATATTCCTCATCCTGCGGGATATCGTAGTTGAATACAATATCTATATCGTCCACATCGATACCTCTGGCGGCAACATCCGTTGCAACCAGAATCTCAATCGTGCCATTGCGGAATTTCTGCATGACCTTATCGCGCTGCGGCTGCTTCAAATCGCCGTGCAGCCCCTCGGCGAAGTATCCTCTACCCTGCAAAAGCTCCACCAGATCGTCTACGCGCTTCTTTGTATTACAAAAAACCATAGACAGCTTCGGATCGTATACATCAATCATGCGCGTCAAAGCATCCAGCTTTGTTTTTTCTTTGACGTCAAAATAATACTGCTCAATACTCGGAACAGTCAGCTCCTTACGCACGATTTTGATAAACTCCGGATCTCTCTGGAAACGCTTTGTAATATCCAATATTTCCGGGGACATGGTTGCGGAGAAAAGCAGCGTCTGATGATCCTCGGGGATTTTTACCAAAATCGTTTCGATATCCTCGCGGAAGCCCATATCCAGCATCTCATCCGCCTCATCCAGAATCATCATCTGCACGGTTTCGGGCTTGATCGTGCGGCGGCGCATATGATCCATCACACGCCCCGGCGTACCGATCACGACCTGTGCACCCTTCTTCAGTGCCAGAATCTGCCGATCGATGGGCTGTCCGCCGTAGATAGGCAAAACACGGATGTTGTCCTTATATTTCAGCAGCTTGCGAAATTCCTCGCTCACCTGAATGGCAAGCTCTCGCGTCGGGCAGAGAATCATGGCTTGCAAGCGTCTGTCGTTCGGGTCGATGCGCTCCAAACAGGGAATGCCGAAGGCAGCTGTTTTGCCCGTGCCCGTCTGTGACTGCCCAATGACGTCCTTCCCTTCCATAATAATGGAAATCGCCTGCGACTGGATGGGCGTCGCTTCTTCAAAGCCCATATCCAGTACCGCCTGACAAATTTCCTTCGATAAATTCATATCCTCAAATCTTAAATGCTCCATGCTGTTTCCTTTCTGTGATAAAAAATATTTTCAGGCTCATTCCGCGTAGGAATCTCCCAGTTTTTCTTTATATAATGCCCAATCTTCCTCCCATTCTGCACGAAGGGCGGCATCCTCCGCATGATTTGGTAAGTCATATTGCCCCGCGAGCCAATCCCCCAGCCAATCAGAAACCTTGATAACGCCTGTAACGTTCATATGCCCCTGATCATAATAATCCTGCTGCGGATCTAAACCAAGCTGTTCCCGATATTCTGCCTGATCCAAGTCCAAATAACGCGCGCCGTTTTCCTCTGCGAATGCCTCTAAAGCCTGGCTCTGCGCATACGTCCAAGACATCTTCGGCAGATGCAGCAGAACGACAGGAATGCCCTTTTCACGGCAAAGAGCGATGGATCTTTCAATATAGCCCTTCGCCGATTCATTGAATGCGGGCGTAGGTACATCATTTTGCTCCATGAAATCCTGCGGATACGTCTGCGGGCTGATCTCCCGCAGGAATACATTCCCCTTGCGGAACGAATGCTCCGAGAGCGGATGCGGCTCTAGGTTTGCCAAATCCAGCTCCTTCCAGCGGTCATGATAGCGCAGCAACGGGAAAAAATAGGAAAGCAGGGACTGCTTTTCATCCGCCTTTACGACCTCCCGCACAATATCCAGCTTATAGCGCGAGGGCTTCATCCCATCCAGACCACGCCGCAGATCGCCCTCCTGCTCCGCATAGTCATATTCCAGAAAAATATTATCGAACAAAAGCACAACCAGCTTCGGCGATTGATATTCCAAGGATTCCGCCAGCAGACCATAGCTGACGGCAGGGGCTTGCAGCGCGGAGGCGCGGACATAGCCCGTAAAGCCATGCTCCCGCCACATCAGCATGGGAGAAACGCCGCGCAAAAGCGGACTGCTGCCGACATAAAGCACGTCGATCGAATCCTTTGGCTCGCTATAAAAGGCGTGGATTTCATCCGCTTCATCATCCTGCCGAATCAACAGATCGGTCAAATTGGAAAAGAGGATGGCAAAAATCAGCACAAAGGCTAGACAACGCACAACGATTTTGATAGTCTCCTTTTTATTCATGCCCTAGAACCCCCTGTAAATAAAGTCCGCAGCATTGTAATTCAATCCGTATACGCCGAAGAGCAGCAGGGAAAAAATCGCCCCCAGATAAATGAACCAGCGGAAATACAGATTCTGCCTTGCCAGCGCTTCCCGGACGCGAACGCCGCTCTCCTGCAGGAGGCTGACGCACAGCAGTGTGCAGGATGCCAAAAACAGCACCCACAGATCCTTTGTGTCCAGCCCCATTGTCAGCACGCCGCCGTTAAACAGTACGGATGCATCCCAATTCGTCACCATAGAGCGGATCATGTAGACAGCTGCGCTGATCCCCGGCGCACGGGTGATGATTTTGCCCAGCGCCACCAGCGAGATCGTGCGCAGCACCTGGAATAACCGCCAGCTGAAGCAGTCCATGTGTATGCCGAGCTTTTTCGCCAGATTTTGCAGGGGCTGCTCGAATAAAATACCCAGCACGATCAGCGTACCGTTATAGCAGCCGAAGGCGATATATTTCCACTCCGCCCCATGCCAGATACCGATCAGGAAAAAGATGATAAACTGCGGAATCAGCACGGGAATCAGCTTTCCGATGTAATTGCCCAGCAGCTTGCGGCATTTCTTCCCAAGGCGCATAAAGAATTTGGAGAGGGATAAGGGATAAAACACATAGTCCCGAAACCACGCGCCCAGCGAAATATGCCATCTTCTCCAATAATCCGGGATGCTGGTCGCCAGATAGGGTCGCTCAAAGTTTTTATCCAGCGTAACGCCGAAAATCTGCGCTGCGCCTGCCGCAATGTCGATACCCCCGGAGAAATCCCCGTAAATTTGCAGTGCATACGCCAGCGCAGCCACCGCGACATAAGTACCGCCGAAGGTCTCCGGAAATCCAAAGGCAGTATCCACCAGAACCGCCGCCCGATCCGCAATGACCAGCTTCTTGAACGCACCCCAAAGCATAAGCTGTATCCCGAATTTCACGCGGGGATAGGAGAACCCGTTCGGGCGATAAAGCTGCTCCGCGAGCGTCTGAAAGCGACCGATCGGTCCCTGTACGATCTGCGGGAAAAATGAAATAAATAACGCCAGCTTGCAGAAATTCCGCTCTGGCTCCTGCTTTTCTCGGTAAACATCGATCAAATACCCCATAGACTGGAAGGTATAAAAAGAAATACCCAAGGGAAGCAGAAAATGATGCACCGGCAGCTCCGCGGAAAGCCCAAAGTGCGCAAACAGCAGATTCAGATTGCCCGTCACAAAAGCGGAATATTTTAGCACTGCCAATATACCGAAATTAAAAAGCAGCGTCGGAACAAGGATCCTCCTTTTTTTCTTGGCAAAATCCGCTTTCCACGCCTTTTTGCCGTCCTTATCCAGCTCTGCCTTCGCCGCCTGAAACGCCAGCTTGTTTTTTGCAGCCATATTCCCCAGATGTACGCTTGCGAAATAGGTCGTGACAGTCGTCAGCACCAAATAGACGAAATATTTTCCACCGGAGATAAAATAGAAAACATAATTCGCAACAAAAAGCGTTACCCAACGGCAACGCTTTGGTGTCAGGAAATATATAGCAGCGGCGCACGCAAGAAACAGAATAAAGCGAAACGATGTAAATGCCATACCGCCCTACCCTCTCTCAATCCTCTTGCAGCTTCTGAACGAGCGCCCAGATTGCCTCTGCCGAATTGAAGTTTTCGGGAACGATATCATCTGCGCCGATCTCAATATCGTATGCATCGCATAGCTCGCCCACCAGAGAAACAATATCAAAAGAGTCCAATTCGCCGCTGTCCACCAGCTCTTGATTCCCCTCAAAATCTACGTCCGGTCTCAGTTCCGCTAAAATTTTCAGTAACGTATCCATGCTCATTTTCCTTTCTTCATTTCTTTATTTCATTTTTTATCATAACCGGGGCGATCCTGCCATCCGACTGAAAGCCCGATTTCGCATACAATCTTAACGCAGAGGGGTTATCCTCTCTGACCCAAAGCTGAAATTTGGAGATCGATCCCCGCTCCAGCGCAAACCAATCCTTTAGCAATCGTTCTCCGACGCCCTTTCCGCGCCCGCTTGGTGCGACCACGATCTGCCATAAAACAGACACCCTCTTTTCTCTGCCAAAGCGCAGAAAGCCCAGCAGCTCTTCACCCTCCCTTGCTGCAATGACGCGTTTTTCCCGCAGATCCTGCCGCAGTACTTCCTTGTTCGGCAAAGCGGAGGTGTATGGCTCGAAGGACTCCCGCATCCATCGCAAAATCAAGTCCGCTTCGGCTTCCTCGGCAAACTCTACAGCCTGCGCCTGCGCTTGCGCCTTTTCTGCAGGCAAAAACAGGCGTTTTCTCTGCAAATACGGCTCAAAGCCAATCGCCGACCATTCCTCTGCCATCGGGCTGCTTCCCCTTCGTACCGATGCAACCTGCTCCAATAGCACAGGCTTGTCCCAAGGGGCAAAACCACCCGGCAAAGCGCCCTTTTCCAGAAAGAAATAGCAATCCGTCTGCCCTTCCTTCTCCGCAAAGTAGTAGACCCCGCCGGGAAAAATCTCCCGAAAAAGCCTACTCTGCGCGATTATGGGGAAAAACTCCTTGACAGATGCATAGAAATTCGTCCGCATTCCGCGAGAAAGCAGTCGGGCGATGTCTTCAGCCCATTGCGTTTCATCAGAGATTTTGCTTCTCATACTCATAATACTCCTTCAAAGCCAATCTGTCTATCTTTCCATTCAAAGTCTGCGGCATTTTTTTCAATTTCATCATCCAATTCGGGAACATATATTTCGGGACCTTATCCCGCAGCTTTTTGAGGATATACGCCTGCGTCGCATCCTCCCCGCAATAAAACAGCAGAATGCGCTGTGCGTCCTCGTCATAAAGGCAAGCGCCGCTTTCGATCAGGTCGATGGAGCAGACCGCCGTTTCGATCTCTCCCAATTCAATGCGATGCCCCATATGCTTGATCTGGTGATCCTTGCGTGCAAGGAAAACGATCTCCCCACGCTCATTATATTTCGCAATATCCCCGGTTTTATAAATTTTTTCCGGATAATGCGGATTCAGCGGATTCTGAATAAAGGCTTCTGCTGTTTTTTCGGGATTATTATAGTAACCCAGCGCAAGGCAGCGCCCCCGGACGCAGAGCTCCCCGCTTTCGCCCCGCTCCGCAAGCCGATCGCCATTCAGAATAAAGACATCCGTGTTGCGGCAGGCATAGCCGATGGGCAGCGGCTCATCATCCGCAAATTCCCTGTCTACAATGTAGTAAGTGCAGTCCACCGTTGTCTCCGTCGGTCCGTAGATATTGGCAAAGAGCGCATCGGGGTATTTCTCACGCCAAAGGTTATATTGCTTTGTCGGCATAGCCTCGCCGCAAAACATGATTTTTTTCAGGTAAGGCGGGCGAATTTTGTCCAGCGCACCTGTATTGACAACGATACACAGCGCGGACGGCACCCAATCGATATAATTGATCTGCTTTTCCTCCAGATAAGCCAAGAGCTTGATCGGGAAGGAAAAAAGCTGCTTGGGAATGATTTCCATCTGCGCCCCGGTCTTCAGCACAGCATAAAAATCCTTCACAGAGGAATCGAAATAAAACGGCGCTTGATTGCCGATTTTCTCCCGCTCCGTAATGGCGAATGCCTGCGTATACCACTCTGTCAGATTGATGACTGCTTGATGGCTAATTACGACTCCCTTCGGGACTCCGGTTGAGCCGGAAGTAAACAGGGCATAGAGCGGGTCTGTATCGATCGCCCGCAGACGAACATCCGCAAGCATATCCTCCGCGATCGGCGTATCCAAGATTTCCTCCAAAACACAGATTTCGCCCGTATAACCCAAGGCTTCCGCTGCTTTTCTGCTTTTTTCATCAATCAAAAGCAGCTGCGGCTCTAGGGTATGCAGAATAGAAAGCATGCGCTCCTTCGGCATGGTCGGGTCGATGGGCGTATAGAAATTGCCGCTGTAAACGCAGCCCAAAAACGCCGCCGCTAGGATCGGTGTTTTCTGCATCATAACTGCGATCGGGCGATTTCTTCTGCCGGGCTGCAGCAGATAGCTGCCGATCCGTTTTGATTTTTCCTCCAAATCCCGAAAGCTGATCGAAGTCTTATCATCGGAAAAGGCGATTTTGTCAGGCAGACGCGCTGCCGTAGCTTCCAAATATTCCAGAATATTGCGAATCATTTTTTGAAACCTCCGCGGGCTTGATCTAAAACTTTCTTGAGTATACCATCCGAAAATACCGCCGTCAAGGATAAGCCTGCAATATCCCCTACTCCTCCACGGGCAGCACCAGCCTTGAGCAATACCGCGCAGGATCGATCTCGCGTCCCGTATAGGGCGCAACGATGCCCAAAACGCGCGGAAAACCGGAGGGCTTCAGCCCCCGCTCCCGCACCTTGCGCCCCAGCGTCAGCCAAGCCTCGTCCACGCCGTCATAATCGCCATAATACAGCACAGAAATCGCGCGACATTCCGGCAGCGTCACCGCATCGGCAGGCACTTTCTCCGTCCGCACGGGAACGCAGACTGAAAAAGGATACGGTGCATCGCCGATATACCCATCCAGATAATCCAGCCGTTCCGATATGGTGAAGATCGGCTCATCGGAAAGCACACAGCCCTTGCGGATGCATTCGCCGTAAAAATCATACATGGCGGCATATTTATCCGCGACCGTCCACCCTATGCTGCGCCGCATGCGACAGGTCACGGCAGGCAGCGTCACCAGTTTTACGGAAATGCCGGGCGTTTGCGCCGCACGAAGCCGCAGTTCCTCCACGCTGCGCTGTAAGCTGCTCAATCGCTCCTCCAGCACGGACAAAATCTCAGTTGTCTCCCCCCCCCGCACAAAGTAATTCGCGATGTTCTTCGTAGAAAGACCCATCGCCTTGAATTTTTCAATCTGTAGGATACGCGCGATGTTGTGGTTGTCATAATATCGCCGTCCGTTCTCCGGCGCGATGCAGGCAGGCGAAAGCAATCCCTTTTCCTCCAGACGCATGAGCGTACTGCGCGAAAGACCGCAGGCGCGCGCCGCCTCGCTGATTTGAAAGAGCATATGTGTGTCCTTCTCCATGATGATCCCCCCAAAAACCTCTTGCTTCGTTCATGGATGAACGAGTTATAATGCCATTATAAAGCTCGTCCCGATGCTGTCAAGACGCAATTCGGCGGCGAGAAAAAATTCATTTCGACCCTCGGCGCTGCGCGGGTCGTGTGTAATTGAAAAAGGAGAGTGAAGCGATGAAATTTCTAAAAAGACTTTTTGGCGCGACAGTCTGCTTGTGCGCGCTGATGTGTACGCCTGCGATGGCGGAGGATAGTGTCATACCTGCTGTGAATTGGTCACAGGAAACACGAACGACCCAATACGGGAGGATTATATCATGTTTTGGATTTCAGGGCTTCGAATGGGACACCGATACATACGATTATGTCGGAACATGGTATAGGTATCAGAAAACGGATAAAACGGATCTCCAGTCCGTCGGGGAGTTGGTCATAAATGATAGTGTACCGAAACCGTGCCAAACGCCCAATGACCTGCCGGTAGGAACATATTACTATTATGCAGAGATTACCGCAAGGGAAGCGGGCACCGATGACGTCGTCGAAACCAATACAAGTCCGGTTAACACGATAATAGTGGGAAAAGCTACGCCGGCAATGCGTACGCCGGGTGGTATTGAGGCTGTTTGGCCTAGTGTAGGTACAGGCTATTGTGGACAAACACTGGATGAAATCGCTCTAACTGGCGGTTCAGCAATAAATGCGGATAGCGGAGCAATAGTCAAAGGCAGGTTTGAATGGAAAAACAAAAACGATAAACTCACCAAGAATAGTAGCGGCGCAGATACCAAAGTTGGGGTTATTTTTACACCGAATGATGACACGAACTATAATCGGATGGAAGATGCCTCGGTGCTCGTCAAGGTATCTCATGCATGGGTCGATGCTACCTGTACGACAGCCAAAACCTGTGAGGGCTGCGGTGCAACACAGGGTAAGCCCCTCGACCACGATTTCACCGGAGATGCATGGGAAAACGATGATGACAACCATTGGAAGAAGTGCTCCCGCTGCGATACAATCGATGCAAAAAACCCTCATAGCTGGGATAGTGGTGTAGTAACGCAAGAAGCCACCTGCACCACCGCTGGCAAAAAGACATTTACCTGTACCACCTGCAACGCAACGAAGACGGAAACGCTCAACGCACTTGACCATGATTTTGCCGACACATGGACAAGCGATGCCGACAATCATTGGAAGAAATGCTCCCGTTGCGATGCTAAATCCGAAAACAAAGAGCATACATGGAATGATGGCGAGATAACTATTTTACCCACCTGCACCACCGCAGGCGAAAAAACCTACACCTGTTCCGTGTGCGACAAGACAAAAACGGAGGATGTCCCTGCCAACAGCCATACCGGCGGCACAGCGACCTGTATCGCAAAGGCAACATGCGATGTTTGCAAGCAGGAATACGGCGATAAAAACCCCGACAATCATGCGGGTGATTTGGGTGATTGGCTGTCGGATAGTACGCAGCATTGGAAAGCATACTCCTGTTGTGGCATCGAAGCCGACAGAGCTGATCATTCCGGCGGCACAGCGACCTGTATCGCAAAAGCAAAATGTGACACCTGCGGCGTGGAGTACGGCGATCTTGCCGCCCATAATTATACCGCCGAGACGGTAAAAGAGGAAGCACTGAAAACTCCCGGCACTTGCAAGGACGCGGCTGTCTACTATTACTCCTGCGCCGTCTGCGGGAAAGTGGAGAGCGAGGAATCTCACATCTTTACCGGCGAAAAGGATGCCGCAAACCACGTCGGAAGCTTGGGCGAGTGGCAATCGAACAGCACGCAGCATTGGAAGGTATACGATTGCTGCCAAGCCGAAGCCGACAAAGCGGCGCACCGCTACGACAATGACCGCGATACGACCTGCAACGACTGCGGCTACACCCGCACAATCGCGCCCACGCCCTCTTCCAGCGGCAGTGGCAGCAGCAACAGTAGTGCAACGGCAGCCGCCTCATCGACTATAACCGTTCCCGTCTCCGGCAGCGAGGACACAGTGCGTATTTCGGCATCCGTAAGCAATAATACGGCGGAGGTCAAGGAGGTCAAGCAGAGCGAGCTGGACAAAATCGGTACGGAAAGCAGCGTGACCATCGATTTGTCTTCCCTTGGGAGCGTGACGGGCGTGCAGATACCGGTCGATACGGTCACGAATGTCGCCGCGTCTGAATCGGACGGCATGGAGATCAAGCTGCCGCATGTGCAGCTGCATATCGACAGCCAAGCCCTGAATGCGATTGCCACGCAGGCAGAGGGAAAGGATATTCGGCTTGTCGTGGAAACGGAAAATAATGCAGAGACCACCCTGACCCCTGCGCAGAAGCAGGCGCTGGACGGCATGAAAAACGCCGCCGTATTGGAGGCATATTTCGTTTCCGGCAGCCAGCGCATCCGCGATTTTAAGGGCGGTGAGGTCGAGCTGTACATCCCCTATCAGACCTCCGGCGCGATCCGCGCATGGTATCTTAAGGAAGACGGCACACGCGAGCCTGTTGCCGCAGAATATGACAGCGAAAAGGCGTGCTTGATTCTGCATCATTTCTCGCACTACGTCATCGAGGAGGTCGAAGAGGATACAGCTACTCCGATCGAGGCTGCGATGAGTTACGCAGACTGCAAAAAGGACGCGTCCTGCCCTCTTGCAGACTACACAGATCTCACCACGACCGCGTGGTATCATGACGGCGTACATTACTGCATTGAAAACGGGCTGATCCGCGGCTTTGCTGATGCAAAATTCCAGCCGAACGGCAGTACCACCCGCGCACAGCTCATTATGATTCTCTGGCGCATGGAGGGCAGCCCTGTGGTCAATGATGCGATGAGCTACGGCGATGTTGCGGAGGACGCATGGTATCGCGAAGCCATCCGCTGGGCTGCAAGCGAGGATATCGCACAAGGCTACGACAGCAAGCGTTTCGCGCCGAATGATGCCGTAACGCGTGAGCAGATGGTTTCAATCCTGTGGCGCTTCGCTAAGTGGAAGGGCTGCAATGTGAACATCGGTGAAAATACCAATATTCTCAGCTATGAGGATGCGCTGATCATCAGTGAATATGCCGTACCCTCGATGCAGTGGGCATGTGGCAGCGGCTTGCTGCATGGCGACGGCGCAAATCTGCTGCCGAAGAGCGGCGCGACCCGCGCACAGGCAGCAACGCTGATGATGCACTTCTGTGAAGAATACATAAAATAAAAACAGCTTGCACAAGACGGCAGTAAACGAATATGCTTATTGTCGTCTTGCGCTGTCTGCAAAGAGAAATCGCAGCGAAACATTTGCAGTTGACAAGAACGGTCAGGCTATGGTTAAAATATATCCGGAAAGATAAGCAAAATATTGCATTTGTAATGATCCACACGATATGAGGATATTGGAGGTAACATGATGTTTCGAGCAATGCGAAGAAAGAAAAATGAGATCAGTCAGGATGCGGCAAAGCAGCTTTTGCAGCATGCGCGGCGCGGTATTTTGGCGGTAAACGGGGATGACGGCTATCCCTATGCGATCCCGATCAATTATCTCTATGATGAAGCGCATCAGAAAATATATTTTCACGGGGCGCGCGCGGGGCATAAGGTCGATGCGCTCAAAGCCTGCGATAAGGTCTGCTTTACCGTCTGGGGAAATGAAACGATCCGAAAGGAGACTTGGGCACCGTTTCTGCAGAGCGTTGTCGTATTTGGCAGATGCCACCTGATGGAAAATAATGCGGAAACGATGGATCTGCTCAGGCGTTTTGCGATGAAATATTTCCCGGAGGAAAGCCTTGTGGAGGAAGAAATTGCGGCATCCGGGCATGTTGTGCAAATGTATGAAATTGAGATCGAACACCTCAGCGGAAAAGAGGTTCAGGAGAAATGAGCGCCCTACCCCAACAGGAGAGCCTTTATGCCAACTGGAACCCCTGGCACGGCTGTACGAAAATCGGTCCCGGCTGTAAATACTGCTATGTGTATCGGCAGGACGCCGTGTACGGAACGGAAACAGCCTCCTCCCTTTGCCGCAAAAACAGGAGCTTTGCCCTGCCGATCCAAAAGAAGCGGGACGGAAGCCCCAAAATCCCCTCCGGGAGGATCGTCTTTACCTGCTTTACCTCTGATTTTCTGCTAGAGGATGCTGACCCTTGGCGGCAGGAGTGCTGGCAGATGATCCGCCGACGGTCAGACTGCTTTTTCTATTTTTTCACCAAGCGGATCGACCGATTAGCGGAATGCCTGCCGCCGGACTGGGGAGAGGGCTATGAAAATGTCATCATCGGCTGCACGGTGGAAAATCAGGAAATGGCGGAGTATCGTCTGCCGATTTTTCTGACATTGCCGATTCGCCATAGAAGCATTATCGCTGCGCCCTTGCTGACGGCACTGGATCTGCGCAGCTACTTAGACCCAGGAAAAATCGAGGAACTTTCCGTCAGCGGAGAATCTGGGGCACAGGCGCGTCCCTGTCGGTATGAATGGGTGCTCTCACTACGGCAGCAGTGCGTAGAGCGGGGAATTTCCTTTCGGTTTCATCAGACGGGGGCATATTTTGTGAAGGATGGGAAAACCCTCCGCATTCCGCGCCGCCGACAGATTTCCCAAGCGAAAAAGGCGAGGATCGACTACAGGATCGCAGAGCGGGATCTGCCGTTATGCGCGTTGCAGCCCCTCTCTGCCATCCGGCAGGAGACGGAGCAGCTATCCCTGCTGTAAAGGGTGCAAAATGAAAAAAGAATTTGCAATATCCCTAGTTTTCTGATATGATAGTAAAAGTTAATTTATGTAAGAATCTTTTCAAAAAAGAACAGATTGCTGAGAAGGGGGAGCATTCGGTATGTCTATAGAAAATGTAAGAGCTTATTTGAAGGATATGAATTGTCCAAAGGAACCAATCGAATTTGAAACATCCAGCGCAACGGTGGAGCTGGCAGCAAAGGCTGCAGGCGTGATTCCTGCCCGCATCACCAAAACGCTTTGCCTGATGTCCAAGGATGGACCGATGGTCATTTGCGTTGCAGGGGACACGAAGATCGATAACCGCAAATTCAAGGATACCTTTGGTCTGAAGGCAAAAATGCTGACCGCAGAGGAAACGCTCGAAGCAACGGGACATGCTGTCGGCGGGGTCTGCCCCTTTGCCCTGCCCGAAGGAACAAAGGCCTATGCGGATATTTCCATAAAGCGCTTTGATACGGTATTCCCGGCGGCAGGTACGGGCAATTCTGCGATTGAGCTGACCTGCGATGAGCTGTATCGCTACGGTAAATGCATTGATTGGGTGGATGTTTGCAAGGGCTGGCAGGACGAAGCAGAATGATTTTGGGAGTTGTCTTCCGGCGTATCCGCAGGTGCGCTGTGTGCTCGTGTTTCTGTCAGATATAGATGAGGTGAATTTATGAAGATTTCGACCAGAGGCCGTTACGGCATTCGTATGATGCTTGTTCTGGCTCTGCATTATGAACAAGGGACGATCCCTTTGCGTACGATTGCGAAGGAACAGGGAATTTCCGAGAAATATCTGGAGCAGATCGTCAATCCGCTGATGAAGGCGGGCATCGTAAAAAGCTATCGCGGCGCACAGGGCGGCTATGCCCTGACCAATCCTCCGGAGCAGACGACAGTCGGGGAGGTTTTGCGTATCTTGGAAGGCTCTCTCTCCCCCGTGGACTGCGTGGATTATGAGAACTGCCCCAATGTAGATAGCTGCGTTTCCCTCTCCATTTGGAGAAAGATGAAGGAAGCCTTGGATGATGTTGTGGATTCCATCACATTGGCGGATATGGTGAAGGAATATGCGGAGAAAAATCCAACAGCCAATCCGCCTTCCACAAATGAAGATTGATAAAAAAGGGCAATATCCTCTCGATATTGTCCCTCTTTTTATTCTTCTTTTCCCCAGATGCCCTTTACGCCGCTCAAATCCCTTGTGCTGAGCATATATTTTTCGATCATCTTCAAGGGGTGATAGGAGCGTTTCGCCTTCCGCATTCCTTCGATGCCCATATCCTCCTCGCGGTTGACCAGTTCTACGTCCTCGCATTCATGCAGGATATACTGCTGGTTTATCATCGGATAAAGCCCCTCATAATCCGTATCTGCCTTTTCGATATGGATCAGCTGCATATGCGGCTGCAGGCGTTCGCCTACAGTAAAGGCACAGAGCTTTCCATCAATGAAAATCGCTCCCCCCGTCAGATCCAGCTCCTGCATGTTGTTGAGCGCAAGCTGTACGGAGCGTTCCTCGTCGTGCAGCTCCATTGATTGCTCTTCTTTTTCCTCGCTCCATTTTTGATACAGCGCAAGGCAGTCCGAAATCATTGTCGCATCCAGCTTTTTGTATTCATAATTCGGATACTGCGACAGGAATTTATTGATATGATTGCGCTTGCCGTGCAGCTTTTTGCCCTGCAGCGTCGCAAGGCTCTCTCTGGAATAGACATAATCCCATGAAATATCGGTCGGCACGCAGAATAATTCTGGGCATGCCGCCAGCGTCTTATCCCGAAAAGGCGTCCAGACGGAGCGATAGGTCGGCTCTGCCCCCTGTTTTTTCATATATTCGATTCCGTCATAAATCGCCTGACGATAATCCACCTCTGCGCCATACTCCGGGATCGGTGCCCAGAGATACACAGGAACGCCCTCAAAATCCAGCTTGATATAAAGCACATGATTTTTTTCCGCATATTCCATCTTGCCGTCCGAACCCCAAATAAAAAGGTTCGCAAAGGAAAGGTCGGAGCATTCCAAGCCCCAGGGCTTAGTATAGCGCTCGATCACCGCCTTGGATCCCAGCGTGATCGGATGAAATACCAGCTCGCCGCTTGTCGTTTTTTTCGCTTGCTCCCTTATTTTTTCACATTCCATACACATTGGCACCGTATCTGCCTCCATTTTCAATATTCATCTATGATATAACAATGCTGCTTCGGAAGAAGACGATCTATCTCCTGAAATTTGTCCTCGTCCAAAATCATTATTTCGTCCCGTAGCTCATCCAAAGAGCGATACCCGACCAGCGCCTGCAAAAAATGCCCTGCCGAAATTTCAAAAACCGGCTTTTCATCCGCCCTCTCCCCGCTAAAGAGGAAGCATCCGTTATTTTTTTCGATCACGGCATCTTTTATGCGGACGCTATAGGGAATTTTCAGCTCAAGTGCCCGCAGCAACGCGGTTGCATTGCAAAGCCCCATCACGCCCTTTGGTTTCCTGACTGTCTGCGCAAAGGGAAAACGGATCTCCAATTCAGGCGGCAGCTTTGCCAAAAAAGCACAGCCCTCCGCTTCGGCAAACAAGCCCTCCATCAGCGGCTGCCAATATCCGTCCTCCGCGACAGCCTCGATGCAGACCAGCCGTTCCTTCAATTTATAATAAAAGGCATATGCCTTCGGCTGCCCCTTTTCAATATATACAATGCATTGCCCGTTGTCCGTGGCATAATCAGCTGCTTTCCGCTGAAAATCCGCTTCTGTGCGCTTAAGCATGCCGCTATATTTTTTCGCAAAACGCTCGTACAGCGGATACAGCGCAGCGATTTGCGAAAAATCTACCGAAACAATTTCCTTCGGGCGCACAACATGCGGAATATCTCGCCCCGCAAGATAAGTCGCATCCGCAACAGGAAAATGCCCAAAGGGGAAATAGCTTTCCAAAACCGCGGGTGTATGCGGCGCGATCAGGCAGCCCTTTTCCGCAAGATGATGCATCTCATAACGGAAAATTTGTCCCATAAAGCCCTTTTTGCGCTGCTCCGGTGCTGTGGAAACCCCGCAAAGCATCGCCCCGCTGATTTCCTTTTCTCGAATCCAAAAGGTATACGGATATGCCTGCATACAGCTTGCGGTCCCCTGCTCTGTTTCCAGGCAGACGGAATATTCCGGCAGGAAACGATTCTTAAAGAACCAATCGCAAAATGCGTCGCTGTCCCCGAAGCAAACCTTCCATAATCTATAAAAATCATCCCGATCCCGCGCCGTCGCCACCCGGACAACGGACCCCAGCTGCTTAGACATACCTTTCCCTTCTCCATTTCTCGTCCAAAAAATCCTGACTTTGCCGGAGCCTTTCCGGCAATTCATCCTCACGACCCACAAAGCAGAGCCTACATCTCACAAAAAAATTTAACGCCCTGCTACAATATACTACAAATTGACAACAAAACAACACTCGCGCTGCCTCGTATGAAGATCTCGTTTTCTCCCAATTTGCCAAGGTCGATCGGCTGCATCGTTTGCCATAAATTTTACATTGAGCTATCGCAAATGCACAATACACAAGTCTTATCTATCAATATCATACACTTTTTCAAAGAAAAAATCAAGAGATAATTGTTATCGATTGACATTAAATCATCCCTGTATTTCCATTATCCGATTTATACCCTCCTGCCAAGCCTTTCGGAATGCAGAGGGCAAGGCATAGTCCGATTCTATCTCTGCCTGTGTTAGCCAGAGCAGCTCCGAGTCATGCTTACGCAAAACCCGCACAAAATAGCAATCCATATGCCATTCCACATGCGTGAAGATATGCTTTTGCGTGCGCATGGGCTGCCATTCCGCATCCAAAATGCCCCAGACCTGCAATGCGATCGGCGCGGCAAGCTCCCGCGGAGCATTCGGCAGCTCCCACAGCCCGGAAAGCAAGCCCTTAGATGGACGCTTCGTTATTGCAATTTTGTCCCCATCCACGCAAAAAAATACATTCAGAAATTCCTTCACCCGTGCTTTTTTCTCTGCCTTCACGGGGAAAAGCTGCGTCTGTCCCTTTGCATAAGCCTTGCAATTTTTTCTAAGCGGACAAACATCGCATTTTGGCTGTCCGTTCGGCAGACAAACCGTTGCGCCAATTTCCATCAATGCCTGATTCAGCGCCCCCGCATATTTCGGCAACATGATTTCCGCCAATCGCTGTTCCCAGTCCTTCTTGGTTGCCGCCAGAGAAATATCCGATACATCCGCCGTCACTCTGGACATCACGCGCAATACATTTCCATCTACAGCAGGAAAAGGCAAATCAAAGGCAATGGATGCAATCGCGCCGGCGGTATATGGTCCGATGCCCGCCAGCTTCAGCAGTGCCGCATGATCAGCTGGAATTTGACCACTATGCTGCTCCATGATCTGCCGCGCCGCCTTCTGCATATTCCGCACACGGCTGTAATAGCCTAAGCCCTCCCAGAGCTTCAGTATCGTTTCCTCATCCGCTTCCGCTAGGGCTTGTATGGTCGGCAGAGTCTGCAAAAATCGCTCATAATAGGGCTTGACCGCCTCCACACGGGTCTGCTGGAGCATGATCTCGGAAACCCAAATGCGGTAGGGGTCCCGCGTCTGTCGCCACGGCAGATCCCTCTTGTTTTGTTCGTACCATTCCAGTAATGGCTCTATGATAAAATTCAGTTCGCTCATCATTTCCCCTATGCAAAAGGGTAAAAATTACCTCTTCTGCTCTTATCTCTGTTTGAATAGCTTCAAATAAAGCGGTATCAGCAGACCGCCGACTGCATTCCCCAGCGTCATCACAAGAATCATCGCAAAGCAATGTGCATCCCATGCCCCTGCAAGGCTGAAATAGAACATATTCGCGACAACGTGCTCAAAGCCGCTGAGAATAAATACCATGACCGACACAAATACAGCTATCACGCGGATCGTCGAGCCTTCCTGATTGCGATATGTATCCACGGCGATAAACATGAGCAGCCCGCAGAGTATCGCCAGAAGAAAAATACTCAGGAAGCTGTCAGTCAGCTTTACCTCAGCAATGCCTGCGACCTTTTCCGCCATGCCTGCATAAATGCGGCTGTTCTTGACCATCAATGCCGTCAGACCCGTTCCGATGATATTCCCCAGCCAAGTGATCAGCAGCTCTAGCAGATAGACTGGCTTCTGAAACGGCAGGTAGCCGATTTTCCCCGTAAACAAATGCAACTGAAAGACGACGATCGTAAATAATCCAACGGCAAACAGAAAGCTGCCAACGACCGGATTCGCCTGCGAGAGATATACCGTCCCCCCCATACCAATCAGCATACCGGCAATGATTGCAGAAATAAATTGTCTGATTCTCTCCATATTCCTCTCCTTATCTATCTGCTTCAAATTCCCACCACTATAGTATATAATCAGCAGCTTATTCTGTCAAATTCTATAAGCTGCCGATGAAAAAATCATCCTAATCATGAATGCTGGTCAGAACCTTTCTGAAAGGTCATTTTTGCGATCCGCAAGCTCCATTTTATGCATGATGCACACCGCAATCGGTTAGCATATCGATCCTCTCCCATTTGGGGTAAATCCTCCGCAAAATGTTGGCTTACATCCTTTTCAGAAACATATATTTTCGCGGCATTCTCCGCCGCTCCTATCAGACAGACGCGCCCGCCCCGGAACGAAAACGCCCCATCTGTCATCCAAGCGTGTGTGGCAAATGGGGAGTTCTATTCTATCTTCTGTCTTTCTAACAGCGCCCTCGAGCATATCACCCGTTACTGACGATCCATATGCTCCAATGCGTTATTTGCGGCATTTTGCTCCGCTTCCTTTTTGCTTCTTCCGCTGCCCGTGCCCAGCAGACGACCTTCATGCGTGACCTCCGCCACAAAAACTTTATTGTGATCCGGTCCCTGCTCGTCCACGATCTCATACAGCAACGGCACCTTGCTGCTTCTCTGAATGATCTCCTGCAAATGCGTTTTGCAGTCCAGATTGAGAAAATTACTTTTGGTATGCTCAATCCGATCCTTCATGAAATGCATCACATACGAGATCGCCGCCTCTACGCCGCCATCAATGCAGATTGCGCCGATAATCGCTTCAAAAGCGTCTGCAAGGATGGAATCGCGGTTTCTGCCGCCGGTGCTTTCCTCGCCCTTGCCCAGCAACATGGATCGACCCACGCCCAGCTTGCGGGAAAGCTCCGCCAGAGAGCCTTCGCAAACGACAGCTGCCCGCAGCTTTGTCAGCTCACCCTCCGGCATCTTAGGGAAGCGGCGATACATATATTCGCTCACCGCCATATCCAGCACCGCATCCCCCAGAAATTCCAAACGTTCATTATTTTCATGACCGCCCTTTTTGATCTCATTTGCGTAGGAGCTGTGTGTCAGCGCCAGCACCAGCAGATTTTTGTCCGAGAAGGTATACGCGATCTTGCGTTCAAATTCCTCAAGATTCAAGTGATTCATGCCTCTTGCTCACCGGCGCTTTCCACGGTTTGTCTGATATAATCCAGCACATCGCCTACGGTTTTGATATTCTCCGCCTTATCGTTGTCAAATTCGATCTGGAATTTTTCCTCCAGCGCAACGATAATCTGGAACAACTCCAGAGAATCTGCCTTCAAATCCGCAAAAGTTGTCTCCGCTGTAACCCGCTCGATGGGAATACGCATCTGCTCTGCAATCACTCTAAACACCAAAGATTCATCCATGTTCCTCTTCCTCCAAATCTGATCCATATTTTGCCCTCCACATGGAAAGGCACTCTATCACTATACTCTATTTCCCTAAATTTGTCAGCATCAATCCCGGAAAATTCATAAATTATTTAGAATTTTACAGCTTATCCTTCATTTTGCCGATAATATCCTGCTCCGTGAAGCGGACGCACTGCCGCACGGCATTTTTGATCGCCTTTGCATTAGAGCTGCCGTGCGCCTTGACCACCAGAGATTTCAGCCCGACAAAGGGTGCGCCGCCGACCTCGTCGGAATCCAAACGCCCCTTGATTTTCTTGAACGGCGTTTTCAAAATCGCCGCGCCGATTTTATAATGCCCCTTCGTGATCTCATCCTTGAGAATATCAAAAATCGACTTGGAAAGCCCTTCGCTCAGCTTCAAAATGGTATTGCCGACAAAGCCATCGCAGACGATTACATCCGCTTCGCCATAAGGGACATTGCGTGGTTCGATATTGCCGACAAAGTTGATGGTATCCGTGCCTTCCAGCAGCTCGTATGCCTCCTTCGTCAGCGCATTCCCCTTCTCCTTCTCCGCACCGATATTCACCAGCGCGACCCTCGGATTTTTGATGCCGAAAACATTTTCCACATAAACAGAGCCCATCTTCGCGAATTGCTCCAGATAAATCGGCTTGCAGTCCACATTCGCGCCGCTGTCCAGCAGGAAACTGAAGCCTGTTTTTGTCGGAAGGCAAGTCCCCAGCGCGGGACGCTCCACGCCATCCAGCCGCCCGACGATGACCAGCGCACCCGTCAG
>CAVGZD010000003.1:27490-72122 GCA_963633805.1 Lachnospiraceae bacterium
AGCCTCCACAGCGCCCTTGACCGTTTCCACGGGCGCATGATCGCCGCCCATTGCATCCAATGCCACAATGATTCGTTTTTCCATATTCCTTCACCTTTCCGATGGTATTTTCTTTCCCTTTCTTTGGTATACCATCCAGTATACCGAAATCACGAAAAAAATACAATCATCCATGCTACAAAAATACATGGCAAACAAGCAAATTTTTCAGCAATTTTCTTCCATGCAGCCCGCGCATATTTGCGGCATCCAAAGGCAAAAGGGGCAAATCCCCGTTTCGCAAGGATCTGCCCTCTTTTCGATCCGCAGTTCATGCGGATTTTTTATCCGAAAAATATTGCATTGCCGCAGCTTGCTTTAGGGCATCTCCTTTGCCCATCCCGCAGAATATGAGCAAGATGCCCTAAATGCCCTATCATCGCAGAATGCGCTCTCAGAAATGCCCGAAAGCGAGGGGGCGCTTAGCCCTCCTGCGCGAAGGATACCAGCAGATCGCCCTGATTTACCTTGTCGCCCTCTTTGACGTAAATCTTGTCTACCACGCCGTCTTCCTTCGCCACAATGGATGTCTCCATCTTCATTGCTTCGACCGTCAACAGCGGCTGATTCTTCTTGACTTCCTCGCCCTCTTTTACCAGCACCTTGGATACTGTACCAGGGATAGAAGAACCCAGATGGAAAGGATTGTTCTTATCCGCCTTCAGCTTACCATCGCTCTTGACCTCAAGATGCTTATCCACAACCTTGATTTCGCGCATAACGCCGTTGATTTCAAAGGTCAGAGAGCGCTGACCCTCCGCATTCGGCTCGGTCATATCGATATATTTGATGATGATTTCCTTACCCTCGCCGATCTCAATGGTTGTTTCTTCGCCCTTCGCCAGCCCGAAGAAATACACATCACTGCTCAGCTTGGATACATCCGTGTAGTATTCCCAATGCTGTGCGTATTCATCGTATACCTTCGGATACAGCGCGTAGGAAATCTTACTTCTGTCATTGATGCCCTTGTATTTGTTGTTTTCTCTCAGGTGCTTTTCGATGGCATCGAAATTAACAGGCTCCATCAGTGCGCCCGCTCTGCCCTCGATAGGCTTCTGCCCCTTCAGCACGATTTTCTGCAGCTCGGCAGGGAAGCCGCCCTCCGGCTGACCGATATTGCCAAGGAAATAATCCACTACGGAATCGGGATAGGACAGATCCGCACCCTCTGCCAGGATATTATCCTGTGTCAGACTGTTTTTGGACATGAAGATCGCCATATCGCCGACTACCTTGGAGGAAGGCGTAACCTTTACGATATTCCCCAGCAGATCATTCGCCTGCTTATACAGATGCTTGATTTCCTCAAACTGATCCGCAGAGCCCATCGCCTTTACCTGCGCCAGCAGGTTGGAATACTGACCGCCGGGAATTTCATATTTATAGATTTCCGTATTGGGCGTTTTCATTTCGCTTTCAAAGCCCGTGAAGATCTGGCGCACGCCCTGATAATACTGGCTCAGCTCCGTCAGTTGGTCGGTATCCAAAAGGGTATCGCGTTCCGTCTCCTTCAGCGCCTCTACCACCGCATTCATGGAGGGCTGAGAGGTCAGGGAGGACATAGACTGGATCGCCAGATCGGCAATATCCACGCCTGCTTCGGCAGCCATCAGCACAGTGCTGACGCCATTGCCCGTGGTATCATGCGTATGCAGATGCAGGGGGATATGCAGCTCCTGCTTCAATGTAGTGAAGAGCTTCTTTGCGGCATAGGGCTTCAGCAGCCCCGCCATATCCTTGATCGCGAAGATATGGCAGCCCAGAGCCTCCATTTCCTTCGCCTTGCGGATATAGTAATCCAGTGTGTATTTTTTCTCCTTGGGGTCTAAAATATCGCCCGTATAGCAGATTGCACCCTCAACGATCTTGCCTGTTTTCAGCGCTTCCTCAATAGGCATTTTCATATTTTCCACCCAGTTGAGAGAATCGAAAATACGGAACACATCGATGCCGCGCTCTGCGGAAACCTTGATAAATTCCTGCACCACATTATCCGGATAGTTTGCGTAGCCAACGGCGTTGGATGCGCGCAGCAGCATCTGCAGCAGCGTGTTGGGCATTGCCTCGCGCAGGGCATCCAATCTTGCCCAAGGGGACTCCTTCAGGAAACGATACGCAACGTCGAAGGTCGCGCCGCCCCATGCCTCCACGGAGAACGCATTTGCCATTGCCATATTCGTTGCGGGCGCAGCCGCCAGAAGGTCGTTGGTGCGCAGTCTGGTCGCCATCAGGGACTGGTGCGCGTCACGCATGGTAGTATCCGTTACAAACAGTCGTTTTTCCTTCAGGAGAGACTGTGTATATTCCTTCGCACCCATTTTCAGGAAGGCATCCCTTGCACCGGGCACGGAAATCGTCTCGCCATTTTCCGTCTTACCAAAGGAAGGCACGACAATCGGATCAAATTCCGGCTTCTGTCCTCTGGATTCGTTGACGATCTGATTGCCGATAAATTCCGCGATTTTGCTTGCTCTATCCTGACCGGGAACGAAATGGAACAGCTCCGGCGTATTTTCAATAAATGTAGTTGTGCATTTGCCTTCCTGCCATGTCTTGCTCTGCAGCACGTTGATGAGGAAGGGAATGTTCGTCTTGATCCCGCGGATACGCGTTTCCTTGATGGCGCGGATCGCCTTGTTTGTTACGCCGCGGAAGGTTCTGTCATGCGCAATGATTTTTACAAGCAGGCTGTCATAATACGGTGTAATTTCTGCGCCTGCATGTGCGGATGCGCCGTCCAGACGAATGCCGTTGCCCGCAGGGGAACGATACACGCTGATCTTCCCGGTATCCGGCATGAAATTGTTTGCGGGGTCCTCCGTCGTGATACGAAGCTGAATGGAATATGCATTGCACTTCACATCATCCTGAGAAGCCAGCCCGATCTGCGGCGCAGACAGCGGATAGCCCTCCTCGATCAGGATCTGTGCCTGCACGATATCGATCCCGGTCACTTCCTCCGTGACCGTATGCTCCACCTGAATACGAGGATTCATCTCGATGAAGTAGTAATTTTCATCTGCATCGACCAAAAATTCCAGCGTACCTGCGTTCTTATAGCCAACGTGCTTGGAAAGGCGCACGGCATCGTTGAGGATCTTCTCGCGCACGGGGTCGCTTACCGTAAATGCGGGCGCAAATTCGATTACCTTCTGATGGCGGCGCTGCACGGAACAGTCACGGTCAAACAGATGCACCACATTGCCATATTTATCGCCCAGGATCTGCACCTCGATATGCTTCGGGTCGCGCAGATATTTCTCGATGAAAATTTTATCGTCACCGAATGCCTTTTTCGCTTCGTTTCTTGCTTCCTCGAATACAGTCGGCATTTCCTCCGCACTATTGACGATACGCATACCGCGACCGCCGCCGCCGTTGGATGCCTTCAGCATCACAGGATAGCCCACCCGATTTGCAACCTCCAGCATTTCATCCAGACTGCGAACAGCATGATCTACGCCGGGGATGATGGGCACGCCGCATTCGATTGCCATTTTTTTGGAAGAAATCTTATCGCCCATTTTGTACATAACATCTACATCGGGACCGATAAAGGCAATGCCCTCCTTTTTGCAGGCTTCTACAAATTCAGGATTTTCCGCCAAAAAGCCGTAGCCGGGATGGATCGCGTCCACGCCCTTCGCCTTTGCAATTTTAATGATATTTTTAATGTCCAGATAAGCGTCCAGAGGACCCTTTTCGGGATTGAGCATGTAAGCCTCATCTGTTTTTGTACGGAACAATGCGTATTTATCTTCCTTCGAGAAGATCCCGACCGTCTGAATGCCCAATTCATTCAGTGCGCGGTAGACGCGAATCGCGATTTCGCCGCGGTTTGCAACAAGTACCTTTTTGAATTTTTTGATTTGCACCTTCTGCATGGGTAGATACCTCCTTTTGTTTTTTTGCTATATTCAGAAACCCTGCGGCAAAATCCCGCCGAACGTTTCTTAAGCTTTTCATCAGCCTCTGTTTTCTGTATACAGGTTCATTGCTCCATTATAGTATGGAATCCTCTTCTTTGTAAACTAAAATTTATATAAATGCGCCCTGAAAATACAAATTTCTTTCTCACGCGCACATCATTCCTCTTTTTTGGCACTGCCCTTACGGCGAAAAATAGTTTTCATCAGCTGTGAGAGGGACTTCATCTCCACCACCTCGATCTGCTCCAAGGGGATGCTGCGGATGCTGTTCGGCGGGATAAATACCTTCTGAAAGCCCATGCGATCCAGCTCCTTCACGCGTCCCTCCATGGAGGGGACGGGCTTCAATTCCCCCGTCAGACCGACATCGGCGATGAATGCCCAGTCCGTAGGGATCGGCACATCATAGACGGAGGAAGCAATGCTCATCAGCACTGCCAGATTCGCCGCCTGCTCCTTCAAATATAAGCCGCCCGTTGTTTTGATTACCACATTTTTATCGTATAGCTTCAAACCGCCGCGCTGCTCCAGAATCGAAAGAAGCGTATTCAGCGTATCCCGCTTCATCGTCTCGCTGATGCGGGAGGGGTACGGCATAAAGGAATGCGACACCAAGCTCTCAATCTCCGCGATCACGGGACGCGAGCCTTCCTTGAGCACCGCAAGTGCACTTCCGGAAACCTGTTCTGTTTTCTTGCGCTTTGTCATAAAATATTCAGATGGATTGTCGATGGAACTCAGCCCCGTTTCCGTCATGATGAAAAAGCCCATCTCGCCCGTGCTGCCAAAGCGATTTTTGGTCGCCACCAAGCAGCGCAGTCCATCCGCGCCCTCGCCTTCCAGCACAAGCACGGCATCCACCAGATGCTCCAATGCCCGCAGCCCGGCGATCTCATCGCTTTTGTTCATCTGCCCGATCATCAGCACCGCCTTCGGATTTTGCTTATTCTTCGCCTGTTGTACCAATGCCGATGCGCATTCCATCGTCTGCGTCGGGTTTCCTGCGCGCGAAGGCAGAAATTCCGCCAGAGAAAAGGTCTGTATACTGTCCAGAATAATCAGATCCGGTTTTACCTCCGCGATCGCATCCAGAACGTTGTCCATGGAGGTATCCGCCAGAATCCAGATCGTATCCTCTATCTTCTCTAAAATTCTGTCCGCGCGATTTTTGATCTGGCTGTCGCTTTCCTCCCCGGAAGCATACAGCACGCGATGTCCCTGCTTCGCCAATGCCGCCGCCGCCATTAGGCACAGCGTCGATTTCCCGCCGCCCGGCGGCGAGGTGATGATCGTAACGGAATCCGGCACGATGCCGCCGCCCATTACGCGGTCAAATTCCGTAATACCGGTCAGAAGCCGCTGATCGTTCCCCGTTTCCACCTCTGATAAGCGCGAAATCGGCTGTCGCCCAGCAGTGCTTCTTGCCGCTCTTGCATCCTTGCGCTCCTCGGACTCCTCCAATGTATTCCATTCTCCACAGCTTGGGCATTTCCCCGCCCATTTCGGACTCTTATACCCACATTCCGTGCATTTATATACGGTTTTCGTCTTCATCTCTCCACGATCCCATTCTTTCTAAAAGGAAAGTGGGCTGCAATAATATCACAGTCCACCCAAGTATCGATCAGCCGATTTTTTCGATTGCAACAGCAGGCATATCGTTTTGCAGCTCCACGCTGAAATTCAGCTTGCCCGCCAGATTCGTTTTCACCTTGCCGACATTCACGTCATCAATCAAAATCTTATACTCCATCGCCGGTTCCAGTTCCATCGTGATCATGATGTCCTCATTGCCTTCCACCGTAAAACGCGCACCCTTTTCATTTGCCGTAAAATTATGTATCGTTGCGCCGGGAACAGTCTCCAGAAGCATTTTGCCGTTCTTTTCCAGCTTTGTGATCTCATGGAAGGTCTTCACCTTATACAGATCGCCGTCCACTTCAAAATCCAGTACCTTTTTCTTTTCATCCATCAGGTGATTGCCAAAGCTGATAGTCCCGTTTTCTTCCTGTCTGATCAACTCTTCGATTCCTGCCATTGCTCTATCCTCCAGTCAATTCTCTATTCCGGTCAAGCCTGTCGGGTCGATCCATAGGACCCGACAGACCGATCATGCATTTCCGCTTTCCGCGAACCTCTCTGACGCGCTGTTTCGGCACGATTCGCAGGTTCGCCCAATTATATCACAAAAATGCGCTCAGGTATAGAGAAAAATTCAGTTTTATGCGAAAAAGTATTATTTTAATGCACGGAAGGAAAATTCGCCGTTTGTTTTCAAGCCGATCGATACGCGATCTCCCGCCTTGAAGCCGCCCTGCAAATAATCCTCCGCGAAGGGATCCTCGATCTTGGATTGGATCGCACGGCGCAGCGGTCTTGCGCCATAGGCCTTGTCGTAGCCTTCCGCGGCAATTTTTTCGATCGCCTTTTCCGTAAAGCTTACGGTGATCTGCATATTCTCCTGTATCCGCATTGCCAGCGTATCCGCCATCAGCTTCACGATGGCAGTAATATCCTCCTTCTCCAACGGATGGAATACGATCATATCATCAATTCGATTCAGAAATTCCGGCTTGAAGATATTTTTCACTTCCTCCAGAACGCCCTTTTTCATATGCTCATAGCTCTGTTCCGCCGTTTCCACGCTGGTAAAGCCAAGGCGTTTCGGCGCGGCAATGCTGCGCGCCCCCGCATTGGATGTCATGATGATGACGGTGTTCTTGAAATCCACCTTTCTGCCCTGACCATCCGTGATGTGCCCATCATCCAGCACCTGCAGCAGCACATTGAAAACCTCTGGCGAAGCCTTCTCAATCTCATCAAACAAAATCACGGAATAGGGATTGCGGCGCACCTTCTCGCTGAGCTGACCGCCCTCCTCGTAGCCGACATAGCCCGGAGGTGAGCCGACCATACGCGAAACGCTGTGCTTTTCCATATATTCGGACATATCGATGCGCACCATCGCGTTTTCATCGCCGAAAAGGGCTTCCGCAAGCGCCTTGGAAAGCTCCGTCTTGCCGACGCCCGTCGGACCAAGGAACAAGAAGGAACCAATCGGTCTGTTCGGGTCTTTCAGACCGACTCTGCCGCGGCGCACAGCCTTTGCGACCGCCTTGACAGCTTCGTCCTGCCCGATTACACGCTGATGCAGCGTATCCTCCAGATGCAGCAGACGTTCACTTTCTGCCTCCTCCAGACTTTGCAGCGGAATACCCGTCCAGCGGGAAACGACCGCCGCAACGTCCTCTTTTGTCACAATCTGGTCAGATCTGCCATTGGAAACCTCCCACGCCTTTTTCGCTTCCTTCAGGCTGACGCGCAGGGAATCCTGCGCACGCTTGATTTCCGCAGCCTTTTCAAATTCTTCTGTCTTGATGGCGGATTCTTTTTCCTTCTCCATCTCTGCGATGCGATTTTCCAGTTCCTTTACGGAGGTCGGCGTGGTGTATGCTCGCAGGCGCAGACGAGATGCGGCTTCATCGATCAGATCGATCGCCTTATCCGGCAGGAATCGCTCCGTCACATAGCGTGCAGACAGATCTACCGCCGCCTCAACAGCCTCATCGGAGATCGTCACCTTATGGTGCATTTCATATTTATCCTTCAATGCCGCAAGCATCTGGATCGCCGTTTTTTCGTCCGGTTCTTCCACGCGAACGGGCTGGAAGCGGCGTTCAAAGGCTGCGTCCTTTTCGATATGCTTGCGGTATTCCTCCAGCGTTGTTGCGCCGATGAGCTGAATTTCGCCCCTTGCCAGAGCGGGCTTAAGGATGTTTGACGCATCGATCGCGCCTTCTGCCGCGCCCGCGCCGATGATGGTGTGGATTTCATCCACAAACAGAATGATATTCCCTGCCGCCCTTACCTCGTCCAGCGCCTTCTTCATGCGTTCCTCAAATTCCCCGCGGTATTTGGAGCCAGCCACCATTGCCGACAGATCCAGTGAAATAATTTTCTTGTCCTTCAGGGTGCTCGGAATATTGCCGTCCGCAATTTTCTGCGCCAAGCCCTCCACGATTGCTGTTTTGCCAACGCCGGGATCGCCTGTCAGGCAGGGATTGTTTTTCGTGCGGCGGCTCAGAATTTGAATGATCCGTTCGATCTCGCTGTCCCTGCCGACGATGGGATCAAACTGGTTTTTCTTCGCCAGATCGGTCAGATTGCGGCTGAATTTATCCAGCGTTTCCGTTGCGCCTTTTTCCTCTTTTTCGCTGCGGGCGCCCATGCCCTTCACGCCTTCCGACTGTGACTCACTTTCGCCCAGCATCAGCAGAATATCCTCGTAAAGCCGCTGTATATTTACGCCGAGACCCAGCAGAATTTTGATTGCAGCGGTATCCGTCTCGCGCAGAAGGGCAATGAGGATATGCTCTGTCCCCACATAATTCGTCCCCATGCGGGCAGCCTCCTGCACGCTAAATTCCACGATTCTCTTAGCTCTGGGCGTAAAATCCACGGGAATATACAGCCGCGTTTTGCCCGCCTGCATCGCCGTGATGCGATCCATCACCTGATGATAGGTGACGTTTTGCCCCTCCAGAGCCTTGGATGCCACGCTCTCCTGCACCAGCGTCAGCCCAAGCAGGATATGCTCCGTGCCGACATATTTATTCCCCAGCGTAACCGCCGCTTCCTGCGCCCGCGCCAGAACCTCCTGCGCTTTTTTCGTATATTTTCCTTGCATATGCCTTCACCTTCCTCTGGTTTGTTAGCCAACAAAACCTGTGATTGCTAATCTATCTGTAAAAAGAAAGAGACAGCACCCCATGCACAAGGCATTCCCCGCAGGCTCTCGGCAAAAGAACCGTCCTGCGGAGCGGAATTTCCTCTATGCATCTCAGGCAATAATGTCCCGATCAGAAAACCGAAAATTTACAAAGCTGCTTTTCCATCAGCCCTTCGGTATTTCAATATACAAAAATCTCACTCATCCTATCCGGATTATGCCCATTATAATATAAAACTCCTCGAATTGCAAAGAAAGTTTTTGACAATTTTCAAAAATTTCTATAATTCCTCTATGAACTCTATGAAATCTCTAAACAGAACATCGCTCGGCTTTGCGACAAAGACAAAATCCTGCCCCGTTTTCGGATGCGTCCCCTGCAGGCGGTACGACCAAAGGGCGATATTGCCCTTCCCCTGCTTGGGAAAGACAGGGAAATACTTCCGATCTCCCCAAATAGGCGCGCCTACATGCGCCATCTGTACGCGGATCTGATGATGCCGCCCCGTCAGCAGTGTGATCTCCGCGAGGGTCAGCCAGCTGGACTCTGTTTCCTTCTCTGCGATGCGGCGATAACGCAAAATCGCCTTTTTGCCGCCCTTCGTCCCCTCCGGGACGACCTCCGAGAGGTTTGTCCGCGCGTTTTTGCGCAGATAATCCGTCAGAGTGCCCGTCTTCTGCGGCAATCTCCCGCAGAGAACCGCCAGATAGGTCTTTTGCAGCCTGCCCTCCTGCATTTCCTTTGCCAGAATCGCCTCTGCCTGCTTTGTTTTCGCAAAAAGCATCACTCCGCCGACCGGGCGATCCAGCCGATGCAGCAAGCCCAGCGGCTTCTTTGCATAGTCCTCCAGCAGAGAAAGCAAATCCGCATCGCCCGTTTTATCCGCCTGAGATGGCATTCCTTGCGGCTTAACGACCGCAAGGAGCGTTTCATCCTCAAATAGTATCTGATATTCCATAAGACACTTCCTTCAATACAATGCCGCATTTCGGCGCCAAAATCAATTCCACAAGCCCCTGCTTGACGGGATATTGCGCCGCGGTCTGCGTATAGCCGTGCTTGACCGTCATCAGGAGATTTTCCAGCATGCCGTCCGGGCGAACGCCGATCTGCCAGACAGGAATATACACCGTCTGAATCCGATCTGCATTGTTGATCGCAATCACGAGTCGTTCCGTTTCATCAAAACGACCATACGCGACCACTCCATAGCTGCCGTAAAGCTGCTTGAGCGAGCCGCCGCGCAGTGAGGGATGCGCCTTTCTGAGCGCAATCGCATACCGATGAAATGCCAATAAATCCTGATTTTCTCTGCCCCAAGGATAGGTGCGGCGATTATCCGGGTCGGTCCAGCCGACCTGCCCCGCCTCATCCCCGTAATAAATCGTGGGCGAGCCGATCCATGTCATCTGCATCAGAACCGCCTCCCGCATCACGGCAAGGTCGATCCCCTCTGCCGCCGTCTGAGAACCCTCCGTGTGCATCCGACCGATCTTCCCGTTCGTGCGCGTCAGAAAGCGGGAATGGTCGTGGTTGGACAGCTCATTCATGGCGGTCTGCAACGCCTGAATCGGCAGCTTGCCCATCTGGTAGACCATCGTTCCCCAGAATGCGTCTGCGTTATTATATAGATCCTCTCTGCGCTCTGTGCTGTGCTTGGATACGCCCGTCAAAAACCACGTCACAGGCTCCATAAAGGCATCATAATTCATGATACTGTCCCACTGGTCGCCCGCAAGCCAAGGAGAGGCATCGCCGTAATGCTCCGCCAGAAGCAGCTTTTCTTTGGAGATAGATTTGATGGCAGAGCGGAACTCCGCCCAAAAGCGATGATTAAATGCCGCCGTTTTGCCTAGATCCGCCGCAACATCCACGCGCCAGCCATCCGCATGGTATGGCGCGGACAGCCATTTTTTTCCGATCTCCAAGATTTTATTTTTCAGCTCCGCGCAGCCTTCCTCATTCAGCTTGGGGTGGTTTTCATGCCCCCACCAGCCCTCGTAGCTGCCATCCTCGTTCCAGTAAAAATAATCATGATAAGGGCTGTCGGGGTGGGCATATGCGCCCTTTTCCTCCGCGCGATAAATGCCCTCTCTATCCATCCATTTATGGAAAGAGCCGCAATGATTGAATACGCCGTCGATCAGAATGCGGATGCCCCGCGCATGCGCCGCCCGCACCAGCTCCGCGAAAAGCTCGTCTGATGCGCGGAGGTTTTCCGCATGCGTCGTGCGCGCAGTATAAAGCGATGCCGAAAGATTGCTGTCGCCCTCCTGCAAAACGTGCCCCTCCTCGCGAACAATTCTGCCCAGATGCGGGTCAATATGCTCATAATCCTGCGCGTCATATTTGTGATTGCTCGGCGAAACGAAGATCGGATTGAAATAAATCGCCTCAATGCCAAGCTCCTGCAAATAATCTAATTTGTTCAAAACACCCTGCAAGTCCCCGCCATAAAAACGATGCGTATCCACTTTTTCCGGCAGAGCATGCCAATCCTCCACACGCTCCACCATTTCACCCAGATAGGTGTATTCGTTCGTCTGCACATCATTTATAGCATCCCCGCGGCAGAAGCGATCGGGAAAGATCTGATATATCACAGCACCCTTCGCCCAATCCGGGGTTTGAAAATCGGGGATAACAGAGAACCAGCCCTCCGCTTGATATTCAGTAAAATATCCATACTTGGTGTAATAGGCGCAGCCATCGGCATATTGCAGACGAAAATAGTAATCCGTTCTTTGTGCGGACGGCGGGAGCGTCACGGCGTAGGTCTGAAAGAGCCCTGCCGCATCCTTCTCCCGCATCGTATATTCATAGTCCTTTGTACAAAAAAAAGCCGCCGCGAAGGCATCTCTCCCCACGCGCAGGGAGATTTCCACTGCATCGGCAGAGGAGGGCTCTGCCGGCGAGCGAAACTGCCTTGTTTCATCACTGTAAACTGAAGCCGCACGGAAAGTATCCCACCCTATTTTCGAACAGACATCCATATAGTCCGGCATACGCACACCACCTTGGTAAAGATTAGAATAGTCCCATTATAAGGGCATCCCTGCGGCTTGTCAAATCGCAGTCCTGCAAAACGAGCCATCCCCAAACAAAACTACGCAAACTCCGTAAACCCTTGCAGAGCAATGATTTACGGAGTCCTGAATGAAAGTCTGATCCGAGCCGCTATTTGCAATTTTGCTGAAAATTATGCCCGCTTTTCATCAGATCGATCATGCATTTTTATTTTCAATGGTGATCTGCAGATCCTTCTGCACAGTTCCATCCCGCACGACATGAACAGAAACCGTCTTGCCGATCTCGGTCTGACCGACCATCTCCACCAGCGCATTCATATCCGTGACTGCCTTGCCGTTATACTGCGTGATCACATCGCCGACCTCAATACCGGCATCGTCCGCAGGGCCGCCCTCCGTGACCTCCATGATCAGTGCGCCGACGGGCAGATTATAAGCAGGAGCAGTTTCCTCCGTGATGCTCGTACCAACGATGCCGAGGTAGGGCTGCGGCGCTGTGCCCGTCTCCAGAAGCTCCTCTACGATCGGCGTGATGGTATTGCTGGGGATTGCATAGCCCATGCCCTCAGCCATTGTGGAGTTATATTTTGCCGTATTGATACCAATAACCTCGCCCGCGCTGTTGACCAATGCGCCGCCGCTATTGCCGCTGTTGATCGCCGCGCTGGTCTGCAAAACGGAAAGCTCTTTGCCGTCTACGGAGATGGTCTGCTGTGTCATGCTGATGATGCCGTCCGTTGCGGAAATGCCAAGCCCCATCGCATTGCCGATCGCGATCACGCTGTCGCCGACCTCCAGCGCATCGGAATCCCCGAATACCGCCGTTGTAACGTGTTCAATGCCGTTTTCCTTCAAATCGTCCCAGGAAACCGTCAGAACCGCTAGATCGGAATCGCTCTTCGCACCGATGACCTTTGCGGGAACGCTGACATCATCCTCGAAGGTGACATAAACCGTGTTTGCGCCGTCAATCACGTGGTTATTCGTTGCGATCGCCACGCGCTCCGCATCCGAATAGAACACAACGCCACTGCCCGCGCCGCTGGACTCATAGGGGATGCCAAAAGAACCGAAATACTGCGCAACGCCCATCTTCTTGGTAGAAACGCTTACAACAGAGGGCTTGACCGCCTTGATGATCTGCGAAGCGGAATAAACGCCCTGCGTGCGTGCCGTTCCAGCCGCAACCACTGCCGGGGAGGATGTGCCGCTATCCCTTGCGCGCAGATAATTCTGCGTGAAGCCATAGCCGACGCCGATGCTGCCGCCGCCCACAATGCTGACGATCAGACAAGCCGCAATCAGCTTTGCCCAGCCCCTTTTCAGCCTCGGAACCTTCTTCACCTGTTCCTCATAGTGATACTCCCGCACACTCGGACCTTCCTCCGACCTTGCGTATTTCGGCTGCTCCGTATTTTCCTCAGCCTGCGTCTCTTCCGCTTTTGGCTCTGTGAAATCCATCGGTTCATCTGTCTGCATTTCTGCCTGAGCCGTCATTTCCGCCGCCGCTTCGTTCGCTTCTGCTGTCGGCTGTTCTGTTTCCTCTGCCGCCATGCCTTCACTTATGTTTTCATTGTCTTCATTTTTTTTCATAGGATTCTGACCGTAATCAAACATACAAATTCCTCCAATTCCTGTCGTTTTTTTATGCTGTGATTATACGACCGCAATTTGAACAACATATGAACGACAAATGAAAATTTGTTAAAAATCTACATGGGTGGCTTCCTCTCACAGAGAGAGGATGTGCAGCGGATTGCCGTGTTCCTCCACGATTTTCAGCAGATCCTGCGGGGCAAGATATACGGACGCCGTATTCTCGTTGGGATGCACGCCGATGCGCTTGAGCTTGCACAGATCCTCATCAAAATACACCTCAACCGCACAGTCCGCATCATTGAGCACGCCCAGAGGAGTCACTGAGCCTTTTTTCAAGCCCAGATATTTTTCCAGCCGTTCCTCCGATGCGAAGGACAAACGCACGCCGCCCAGCTTATCGCCAAGCCCCTTCAAATCCACCTGCTTATCCTCGCGGATGACAGCCAAAAAGTGCCGTTTCCCCTTCTGGTCGCGCAGGAACAGATTTTTCGCGATTTCGTTGATATCCTCCAAGTCGATTTCCTTCATCTCATCGATGGTATAAACGGCTTTGTGCTCCACCCATTCAAAGGGAATGCCCTTTTCTTCCAAAAATTGTTTTACTGCCTGTTTGTCATACATTTTCTTCACTCTCCTGCCCTAAATTAAAAATAAGAATCCAGCGCCTGCTCCGCCAGCTGTTTTTCGGCATTCGCCCGAATCACCAGCGCAAGCGTCAGCATGATCCGCTTCATTTCATCCTCCGCATAATCCGCAATGATCTCCTTGCCATAGAAGGATTCATCCGGCTTGCCCTCCGCAGAATTACTCAGATGCGCCTGTGTCGCCTTCTGCAGGCGGATAAAGCCGGCGTAGATCTGCTCGATCTTGCGCTCCTGTATGCTTCGGTTCGTCTCTGCCAAGGCAGACTGAAATAGCACCCCGATATCCTTGATCGAAAGGATCGCCTTCAGATGATAAATCATGATCAACAGCATCAGATGGCTGCGGCTGTACTTCTTTTTGATCGGCGGCGGAAAAATCTTCGCCTTTGTGTAATTATTGATCATGGTCTTGGTCAGGATCTTATCCTGCTCATAGCGCTTATACTGCGCCAGCCCCTGATCCATGAATGTCGTAACCTGATCCATATACAGGTCGATATTGGGGATATCCTCTATCTCAATGACATCGGAGGAACGAATCCGCGAGACGGATTTCGCGACCAATTCATGAAATGTCTGCATACCTTTCACCTCGTTTCCATAAGAACCCCTTCATTATATAGCCTGCCGCAAAATGTTGCAAGCATTTCTCTGCCGGGAATCAAACATAGCTCTGCGTATCCACATCAAAGATGCCCCTTGTCGTGATCCGCAGAGTCGGGATCACGGGCAGCGCCATAAAGCTCAGCGTCATGAAGGGGTCGATATTCCGGTTCACGCCAAGGTGGTGCGCTGCGGACTTCGCCTGCTCCAAGTCGGCATTGACCTGCTCCAGCGGCGCATCGCTCATGATGCCTGCGATCGCCAACGGCAGCTCTGCGGCGACCTGCTCTCCATCCCAAACGACGATCCCGCCATTGCAGGAAACAACGCGGTTGACCGCCTCTGCCAGCGCAGCCTCATCCGTGCCAACGGCAATGATATTGTGAGAATCATGGGAGATGCTGGTGGCGATTGCGCCGCGCTGCAAGCCATAGCCCTTCAGATAGCCAATGCCGATGTGCCCCGTATTTTTGTGCCGCTCCACAACGGCGATTTTCAAAATATCCTGCTCCACGGAAATTCCCTCCGCATAGCCGCCGTCTGCGGTTGTGATTTCTCCGTCTACCATGCCGATCACTCCGCGCGGACGTTTTTCGCGGAAATCCTCTGCCGTTAAGGGGTGCACGCGGAAGGTGTGATGCGCACGCTCCGTCAGGTACTCATCCGGCGCCGGCGTGGCAAAGGGCTTTGCAACGCCGTTTTCCGCCAGCAGAACGCCGTTTTTATAGACCTGCTCCACCTGCAGCCGCTCCAAATTATCCACCAGCACCAGATCCGCCAGATAGCCCGGCGCGATCGCCCCGCGATCCTCCAGATGGAAATAGCGGGCGGGCTGTATGGTTGCCGCCTTGATCGCCACGATGGGGTCTGCGCCGAGGGAGATCGCCTTGCGAAGGATATAGTCGATATGCCCCTTCTCCAAGAGGTCGTTGGGGTGCTTGTCATCCGTGCAGAACATGCAACGCTCCCCTGTTTTTTGGCAGAGCAGCGGCACGAGTGCCTCTAGATTTCGCGCCGCCGTCCCCTCTCGGATCATGATAAATTGTCCGCGTTCCAGCTTCGCAAGTGCATCCTGCAGATCGTGACATTCGTGGTCGGAATAAATCCCTGCCGCAATATAGGCATTCAGCGCATTGCCCTGCAAATCAGGCGCATGCCCGTCCATGCGAAGCCCACGCGCCTCCGCTGCCGCCAGCTTCTCCAAGGGGCGTTCATCCGCTGCGATCACGCCGACAAAATCCATCATCTCCGCCAAGCCCTGTACGCGGGGATGCGCATAGAAATCCTCCAATGCGCCCGCGTTCAGCACCGCGCCGGATTCATCCAAGGGCGTTGCCGGCACGCAGGAGGGCAGCATGAAGCGCACATCCACAGGCAAGCCCTCCGTCGCCTGCAGCAGATAAGCAATGCCCTCTCGCCCCATGACATTTGCGATTTCATGCGGATCGGTCACAACTGTTGTCGTCCCATGCGGCAAAACCGCCTTCACAAATTCCTGCGGGGAAACCAGCGAGCTTTCCAGATGGATATGCGCATCCAGAAAGCCGGGCAAAAGCAGCTTTCCGCTACAATCCACCTCTTTTTCCCCCTGATAGCTGCCAATGCCGACAATGCGCCCCTGCGCAACCGCGATATCCGCCATTGCAAGCGCATTGGAAAACACATTTACATAGGTTGCATTTTTGAATACCAGCTCCGCGGGGATTCGCCCTGCCGCCGCCTGTACGATCCTCTGCTTGCGCCGCAGTCCCTCGTTTCTTTTTTCCATCTCACTGCCCATTGTCTCTCCTCCCGCCTGATATCATAGAAATTTTTTGGATTTCCTTTCTTTGCCATAGAAATACTTATCGGATATTTTACCTGAAAATCCTTCATCCTGCAAATAGGAAATCGCATGATATTTGCTTTTCGGAAAAGTATTTTTTTTATGAAACGCGCCATACTATCCATCAGCACAGAAATTGCATGTTTTACGCAGGCGAAAGCCTTCTGGAAGGATGTGTATGGAAGGATGTGTATGGATGGATATTTATATCAAGCCGATGCAAAAGGCATTGATCGTACAGAAAAAGGCGGTTTATCTGAAGGATGTGGCGGAGGTCTATTTCGGCGGGCAAAGGACAAAGGATGCAGAAAATATCATTGTATTTACAGTACCGGAGAACAAAAAGAAAACCTATCTGCTCTCCGTGATGGATCTCATTCGGATGATCCATCAAAAATATCCCGATGCGACCGTATCCAATCTGGGTGAGATGGACATTCTGATCGAATATCTGCCGCAGCCGAAAAAACAGACGGCGCTTTGGACGGGCGCAAAGGTGCTGTTCGTCAGCCTGATCCTGTTCGTTGGCGCTACGACGACGATCATGTGCTTTCACTCCGATACGCAGCTTCCGCTGATCTTCCAGAACGTCTACTATATGTTTTTTCGGGAAAATAAAGACATGCCCGTCATGCTTTCCATCCCCTATAGCTTAGGCGTCGGTCTGGGCATCATCATCTTCTTCAACCATTTTTCCAAGCTCACGCTGACGGAAGATCCTACGCCCATCGAAATCGAAATGACGACCTACGAGAAGGAAACCAACGCCAGCATCGTGGATTATTTGGAGCAGAAAAAGAAGGGAGGGCAATAAATGAAGACCGCTTTTCTGATTTTCTATGCCTTCTCCTCCGGGCTGGCGGTCGCCGCGGGCACATTCGCCTTTATCGCCGCCATCGGGTTGATCCCCCGCATGGCAAAGCGCACGCAGACGAAGCAGTATCTCTGGATTTATGAGGATATGACGGTATTGGGCGGCATTTTTGGTACGACCGCTCTATTTATCGATTACCGCCTGCCGCCGTCCCATTTTTTGAGCACGGCATTCGCCCTGTTCACCGGGCTTTTTGTCGGCACGCTGGTGATGGCGCTGACGGAGGTGCTCAACGTGATGCCGATCCTCATGCGCCGCGCAAGGCTGACGAAGGGACTGTCCTGGATTATTCTTGCCTTCGCTCTGGGGAAGGTCTGCGGCTCCTTGATTTATTATCTGGCAGACGGTTTTTACATTCTATAACAAAGGAGGGCTTGATTTGAATACCACAAAACAGGCACAACGGGAATATGACAAAATGGTAAAAAAAGCCTCGCCCAACAGCCCGATCTTCACAAACTGCCTGAAAGCATTTCTCTCCGGCGGACTGATCTGCGTGCTGGGGCAGCTTTTGCTGAATTTTTACACAGGACGTTCCTTTTCCGAGGAAGAAGCGGCTCTCTTGGTCTCGATCACGCTGATCGGCATTTCCGCCGTACTGACTGCCTTCGGTCTGTATGGCAAGCTGGGGAAATTCTGCGGCGCAGGGACGATCGTCCCCATCACGGGCTTTGCCAATTCCGTTGTCTCCCCTGCCATTGAGTTCAAAAAAGAGGGCTTCATCTTCGGCATGGCAGCAAAAATGTTCATCGTCGCCGGTCCTGTCATCGTTTATGGCACGCTGACCTCCATGCTGGTCGGCTGCGTCTATTATTTTATAAAGTAGGTGAGGAAATGAGCAAAAAAATCGGAAAACAGACGGTCAGATTATCCGAGGGGGTCAGCATCCTCTCTGCCGCGTCCACGGTCGGACCAAAGGAGGCGGAGGGACCCTTGGGGAAATATTTCGATCAGCGCATTGAGGATTCCCTGTTCGGCGAGGATTCTTGGGAACTGGCAGAGAGTAAGTTTGTAGAGGCAAACATGAAGCTGGCGGTACAAAAGGCAAATCTCAAGCCGAAGGACATCGATTATATCCTCTGCGGCGATCTGCTGAATCAATGCACCGGCTCGACCTTCGGCATAAAAACGCTGGAAATCCCCTTCTTCGGGCTGTTCGGTGCATGCTCCACCATGGGCGAATCCATGAGCCTTGGCGCAATGCTGATTGACGGCGGTTTCGCCAATTATGTGCTGACAGGGGCATCCAGCCATTTTTGCGCGGCAGAGAAGCAATTTCGCTTCCCCCTGCCACTGGGGACGCAGCGCCCGCCTACATCAACATGGACGGTCACAGGCGATGGTGCAGTTGTGCTCTCCCGCAAAGGGGATGCACCCCAAATTACGGAAATTACAACAGGAAAAATCGTAGATTTGGGCGTAACGGATGCAAACAATATGGGGGCGGCAATGGCTCCCGCCGCCGCGGCTCTTCTGCAGACACATTTTGAGGATACGGGCAGAACGCCGCAGGATTACGATGTGATCGCAACGGGCGATTTAGGCAAAATCGGGCGGGAGCTTGTCGTGGAGCTGCTGGCAAAGGAGGGCTATCAAATGGATAGCCGTTTTACGGATTGCGGCATTGAAATTTTCGATCCCGAAGCGCAGGATACCCATGCAGGCGGCAGTGGCTGTGCCTGCTCTGCCGTCACCTTCTGCGCATATTTTTATCCCAAGCTGGTATCCGGTGAGATCGGGCGGATGCTCTTCATCCCCACAGGCGCACTCATGAGCCCCACCTCCTCTCAGCAGGGGCAGCCCATCCCCGGCATTGCGCATGGGCTGGTCATCGAGGGATGCAAAAAAGGAGGGAAAGAGGTATGATGGAGCTTGTAAAGGCATTTGTAATTGGCGGGTTGATCTGCATCGTCGGGCAGATTCTGATTGATAAAACCAAAATGATGTCTGGCAGAATATTGGTGCTCTTTGTCTGCTTAGGCTGCATTCTGGGCGGGCTCGGCTGGTATCAGAAGCTGGAGGGATTTGCCGGAGCGGGCGCAACCGTCCCTCTGACGGGCTTTGGCTTTCGCTTGGCTGAGGGCGTGATGAAGGAGGTCGACAGCGCGGGCTTTCTGGGCGTTTTCACGGGCGGCATGAAAGCGGCGGCAGGCGGCATCACGGCGGCAGTATTCTTCGCCTTTTTTGCGGCGCTGTTTGCAAATCCGAAGGAAAAATGAAATCAGAGTGTCGACAAAGTCGACACCTAAGTCGAAATCAGGATTTCGACTTGCTCAGACAGAGGAACAAACAGACGAGTTCCATCGGCTTAAAAGCCTTGAAACTCGCTATTTTCCTCGCCGGAAATAAATTCCGGCTGCGGATTCCAGTTAGGAAACCACTCACCGCCCAAGACGGGGCGGCGGGCGAAGCCCGCTTTGCGAAGCAAAGTGATGAAAACTCGTTTCCCAAACCCTTCCGCGATGTGAAAATAACTTTATCTACAGTCTGAATGAAATCTTTACCAATTTAGAATACTAAACTTTGTGTATTTTTCACTATACATTTCGCAAATATTGTGTTATACTGTAGCAAATAAAAGGTGAGGAAGTGGAGCCCATGCACAAAGCAATCGGGTCCCGCAAGGATTTCAGCAATCCGGACGAAGATCAGCTGTTGGCGGAATACAAGGAGTGCATCGGAGATCTCCTTTGCACAGAGCAGGTTCAGAAACTGGATCTGCACACGCAGCATTGCAATACGAGCAGACTGCAGCATAGTATCAATGTTTCCTATTACAGCTTTTTGATCTGCTACAAGATGGGCTGGGATTATCGCTCCACAGCGAGAGCAGGTCTTTTGCATGATTTGTATTTTTATGATTGGAGAAAGGTAAAGTATATCCGTTCCGGTCATGCATCTTGGCATCCCCGCGTTGCACTGGATAACGCCCAAAAGATCACAGAGCTCAATAAGGTAGAGATCGACGCCATCAAGAAGCATATGTGGCCGTGTACCTTGATTCCGCCCAGATATATCGAGTCTTATGTCATCACATTTGTGGATAAAATCTGTGCCCTTTGCGAATTTACGGAGCGCAAATATGCACAGGTGTTCAAGCATGGCTATGCGCACTGATCCTTGCAGGGACAAAGGAAAACGAAATACAGCAAACAGGGCTGGCATCGCGGCAAACGGTGTCAGCTTTTTCTTATCTGTCGCTTCATTGACAAAAAGCAGGAATGCGATATAATAAAGGCGAGTTACAGAGAAAAAGAAGGTGAAACTTTTTGAATTACGATAAGCAGGACTATGTGATCGGGATCGGCGCGGCAAATGTGGACATCCACGGTCGCAGCAAAAAGCCCATCCATCTGCGGGACAGCAATCCCGGTCATATGAACCTTTCCGCCGGCGGGGTGACCAGAAATGTCTGCGAAAATCTAGCCAGACTCGGCGCATCCGTAAAGCTGATTACCGCCTTGGGTGAGGACGCCTATGCGGAGCAGATTCGCGCCGAATGCAGCGCCGCAGGGATCGATTTGACACATTCTACGGTAGTGCCAAATCACCCTTCCTCGACCTATATCTCCATATTGGATGAAAACGGCGATATGTTCGTTGCCATGAGCGATATGTCCGTTCTGCAAAGGTTGCATACGGATTTTCTGAAATCGAAGGAGAAAGTCATTTGCGGGGCGCGGCTGATCGTCTGCGACAGCGGTCTGCCGGAGGAAACGCTGGAGGGCATTCCCCGGCTGTTCGGGGCGCGGCTCCCGGTGTTTATCGACCCGGTTTCCTGTGCATATGCGCAGAAGCTGAAGCCTTACATCGGGCAATTTCATACGGTGAAGCCAAACCGCATGGAGCTGGAAATTCTGGCGGGAATGCCCGTCCAAAATCAAGAGGATATGAAAAGAGCCTGCGATATTTTGCTGGAACAGGGCGTGGAGCGGCTCTTCGTCAGCTTGGGCGGCGATGGCTGCTTCTATATGGATCGCGCGGGCAGACAGCTTCATCGGCGCATGAAGCCACTGGAGGTCATGATCAATGCCACGGGCGGCGGCGATGCCTTTATGGCGGCTGTCATCTATTCTACCCTGCATGCCTTCGATATCGAGCAGACATTAGATTATGCCTTGGCGGCGGGCGTGGCGGCGATTTCCCATGAAAAGACGATCAACCCGAATATCACAGTCAAGCTGCTGGAAAATATTATAAAGGAGAGAAAATAATATGAATCTGGAAAAATATCTGAGCATCACCCCCGAAATTAAAATGGCGCTGAATGAAGGTATGCCGGTCGTAGCGCTGGAAAGCACCATCCTGAGCCACGGTATGCCCTACCCGGAAAACGTGGAATTTGCCTACAAGGTGGAGGAGATCGTGCGCAATGAGGGCGCAGTCCCCGCAACGACTGCCATCATCGGCGGACAGCTGAAAATCGGTCTGACGGAGGACGAGCTGGAGCTGATGTGCCGCGGCGAGGGCGTTGGCAAGGTGAGCCGACGCGATGTGGCAACCTATCTGGCAACAGGCATGACCGGCGCAACAACGGTTGCCTCTACTATGATGATTGCAGCGATGGCGGGAATCAAAATTTTTGCAACGGGCGGCATCGGCGGCGTGCATCGCGGCGCAGAGACGACTATGGATATTTCCGCTGATCTGCAGGAGCTTGCAAAAACTCCTGTCGGCGTTGTCTGCGCGGGCGCAAAATCCATTCTGGATATCGGCTTGACGCTGGAATATCTGGAAACGATGGGCGTTCCCGTGCTGGGTCTGAATACGGATGATTTTCCTGCATTCTATTGCAGAAAGAGCGGCTTCGGCGTAGATTTCAACGCAAAATCCCCCCTGATTTGCGCAAAAATTCTGCAAACCAAATGGGATCTGGGCTTGGCAGGCGGCGCTGTCATCGCAAACCCCATCTCTAAGGAGTGGGAGCTGGATTTCGATGAAATGGAAGGCGTGATCAATACGGCGCTGAAAATGGCGGAGGAAGAAGGCGTCAAGGGCAAAAAGCTGACTCCCTTCCTGCTGGCGCATATCAAAGAGCTGACGAAGGGCGTTGCTTTCGCATCCAATAAGGAATTGGCGTACCATAATGCGGAGATGGCTGCGCGGATCGCTGTAGAATTGTGTAATCTGTAATATTCGTCAAAAAGCCCCTTTTGCATTCACAAGATGCATACAGGGGCTTATTTTTATGCAAAATCGGAATGATGATTCACTACATCTGTCATTCCACGACCGTGCAGGTACTTACCCCGGACGGTTTTTGCCGCAGTTCTGCGATTTTTGGAACCAAGGCCTTGAAATGCGGCGTTTCGCGATGCGCTTGCACCGCATTCTGATCGGCATATTTCTCAATGAAAAAATAAACCAAGGGGTCAGCTTGATCCTGCACCAATTCATAGGAAATGCAGCCCGCTTCCCTTCTGGTTTTTGCGGTCATTTCCCGCGCAAGTGCCAGAAAATCCTGCTCCGTCCCCGGTTTCAGCGTATTTTTCGCAATCAGCATTACCATGTGCTTCCCTCCCCTCGTTAGGAATCCTTTTGATCGGCATCCTTATCCGTTGAATGGCAGCTTGCATGATGCGCACAACCGGAGCAGGAGCCGCCGCAGGAATGCTCGCGCCGCATCGCCGCCGCCCGCTTCTGCATTTTGCGTATGTTGAAGAAAACCAAAAGAAAAATCAAAATTGCAGGAATTACCTTTGTATAAAGGATCATGGAATCGATCTCAGGCATGGAAAGACCTCCTTTTAGGTGTGTCCCGATAAGAAAACATACAAGAGCTGGAATAGCGGAAAGATTGCGGATACAAGGAAATCTCCCGCAGGCATCCTTTGAGAAGTGAGGGGTTTTTCTCGTTGACACTCGAAAACCGCTCATACTTTCCTTCCATTCCTCGCGAACTTAACTTCGGTTAATCTTTCGCTCGTCATGAACGGAAGGGAAGTCCGCTACCGGTCTGTCAAGGGAGATTGACGCAGTAGCCGTAGCTTTCAGCATTTCAGAATTTATGTTTTCTTATTCGGGCGCATCTTATATCTCCACATTTTTCTTTTCAGTATAGCACAGCTTTTCCGTTTTCGCCACTTTTCTTTTTATCCCGGATGTGATATACTTCACGACAGATTTTATTTCATTTTAGAGGTATTTTTCGATGAAACAACTGATACGGAAACTGGAAAAAGAAAAGGAGCTGCGTCCTGACGAATGGCTGCGGCTTTTGCAGGGGCGAACGCCGGAGTTGGCGCAATTTTTATTCGAGCGCGCCCGCGCTGTACGGCAGCAGCATTACGGGAAGGACATCTACATTCGCGGCTTGATCGAATTTACAAATTACTGCAAAAACGACTGCTATTATTGTGGCATCCGCAAAAGCAATGCGGCTCTGCGCCGTTATCGGCTTTCGCAGGAGGAAATTCTTTCCTGCTGCCGGGAGGGCTATGCGCTGGGCTTTCGCACCTTCGTTCTGCAGGGCGGCGAGGATGTTTGGTATACGCAGGAGCGCATGTCGAGCTTAGTCTCCGCGATCCATCAAGAGTTCCCCGATTGCATCATCACGCTTTCCATCGGGGAACGACCGAAGGAGGATTACGAAGCATTTTATCAGGCAGGTGCAAGGCGCTTTTTGCTGCGGCATGAAACTGCGGATGATGCACATTATCGCGGGCTGCATCCCGTCGGAATGAGCCTTGCGCACAGAAAGGAATGTCTCTATCAGCTGCGCCACATCGGCTATCAGGTCGGCAGCGGGATGATGATCGGCTCGCCGGGGCAAAGCGAGTCACAGCTTGTGGAGGATCTGCTGTTTCTGAAGGAACTGAATCCGCATATGATTGGCATTGGACCCTTTCTGCCCCATCAGGCGACCCCCTTTGCCGATCGACCCGCCGGCACGCTGGAGCTGACGCTATTTTTGCTGGGGCTTGTGCGGCTGATGCTGCCGCTCTCGCTCATCCCTGCGACGACTGCATTAAGCACGCTCCACCCCGATGGGCGCAAGCTGGGTGTTCTGGCGGGGGCAAATGTTGTCATGCCAAATCTCTCCCCGCCGGAAAATCGAAAGTATTACAGCCTATACGACAACAAGCGCTGCATGGGTGACGAAGCCGCAGAAGGCTTGGCTCTGCTCAGGCAGGAGATGGCAGAAATCGGCTATCAAGTTGTATTTACCCAAGGCAATTCCAAATTGCCCACAGAATAGGAGGATAGACATGAGCCTACAAAGCACACCGATGGCAGATCGGATTCATATTAGTCTTTTCGGCAGAAGAAACGCGGGAAAATCCAGCCTGCTGAATGCCCTGACCGGGCAGGGGCTTGCCGTTGTCTCCGATATTCCCGGCACGACGACAGACCCCGTGCGCAAGGCGATGGAACTGCTCCCGCTCGGTCCCGTCGTACTGATCGATACGCCGGGGCTGGATGATTGCGGCGAACTGGGCGCGTTGCGCGTCCAGAAGGCATATCAGGCTTTGCATCAGACCGATATTGCGGTGATCGTCGTGGATGTATCTGTCGGATTTACGGAGGAAGATGCGCAGATCGCCGAGAAGATACAGGAGAAAAAAATCCCCTATGTAATCGTCAAAAACAAGAGCGACCTCGCGCCGTCTGCGGACTGCGAAATTCCTGCGAAATTCGCTTCGCAGAGCAATGTCATTTCCGTCAGTGCCATGCAGGGGACGCAGATTCATGAGCTGAAGGAGCTGCTGGCAAGGCTGCTCCCGGACAGCGCTGCGCAAAAGCGGCTTGTCGGCGATCTGCTGGAGGAAAATGATTTTGTTCTGCTCGTCATTCCGATCGATTCCGCCGCGCCGAAGGGCAGGCTCATCCTGCCGCAGCAGCAGACGATCCGGGATATTCTGGATACGGGAGCGACCGCCATCGCCGTGCGGGATACGGAGCTGGCGCAAACACTGGCCTTGCTCGGCAGAAAGCCGAAATTAGTTATTACAGACAGTCAGGTTTTTGAAAGAGTTGCCGCAATTCTCCCCGCCGACACGCCCCTGACCTCCTTTTCCATACTGTTTGCGCGGTATAAGGGCAATTTGCCGCAGAATGTGGCAGGAGCAAGGGCGTTGGAGCGGCTGCGGGACGGCGATACCATACTGATCTCCGAGGGCTGCACCCATCATCGCCAGTGCGAGGACATCGGAACGGTGAAGCTGCCCCGCTGGATCGAAAATCACACAGGCAAAAAGCTGCACTTCTCCTTCACAAGCGGCACGGAATTTCCTGCGGATTTATCCCCCTATGCCCTCGTTGTGCATTGCGGCGGCTGCACGCTCAATGAAAAGGAAATGCAGCATCGGCTGCAATGCGCACGGGAGCAGAATGTCCCCATGACCAATTATGGTGTATGCATTGCGCAGATTCATGGGATTCTGGAAAGAAGCCTGCGCCCTCTGGGGATATGATTTGCGGCGTTTCCAGAAGGTTTTTCGCAGGAACGCAGGAGGAACTTTCCGGGAGTGCGCCGATCGTATTGCTGAAAAAACGCCGTGCCACGTCTTTTGCTTGAAATCTATCAGAGACAATGGTAAAATATCTTGTCGTGATTATATAGTAAAGAAGGGACATCGTACATGAATGCTTTTCAAGAAATGCAGCAGGAAATAGAGGAATTTTTCCGGCTGAACTGGCTGACAAGAGCCATCCTTTGGCTTGCTGTCCTTCTGTTCCCGGTCTATCTGACCTTTGCCTGCAACTATCTGTCCTATAACTCCACAGAGCAGCTCTGGCAGCTGTTTACCGAGAATCGGGGCGCATTTTGTTATGGCTTATTTTTGATTTATCTGATCTATGCGGCGCTGATCTGCCTATTCAAGCGGATTCCCGCCGCCGCTGTCCTGACGGGGCTGCTTTTTACCATACTGCCCCTGATCGATTATTTCAAGGCGCTGATTTTGGAGGAGCATTTTTATCCCTGGGATATGCTTCTGGCAAAAAATGCGGACAGCTTCACTACCTTCCTCAATTCTCTGGATGTTCCGCAGAGCTTTTGGGAGATCATCGGCGTGACGCTGTTTTATCTCGCCTTTCTCCTGCTGGCGCGCCCTGCCCTGCCCCATAAGCCGAAATATGCCATCATCGGCACGCCGCTGCTGCTGGGCTTTGTCTATCTCTTTCTAACGAATGCGACGGTGCGCGGCTTGGCAGAGCCGTTCCTCGGCACGGCATATAAGGAACCCGGCAATCAAATGGAATATTATCAGAAAAATGGCTTTCTGGCGGCGTTCGGTCTGAATTTCGGCTCGCTGAAATTCTCCGCGCCCGCGCATTATAACCAGAATTATCTGGCGGATGCTTTTGCGCCGTATCAGCCTGCGGATGCAAGCGATGCGGAATTTCAAAATCCCGATGTAATCGTGGTGCTTTCCGAATCCTTCTGGGATCCGACGAAGCTGAACGGCGTGGAATTTTCAGCCGATCCGCTGAAAAATTACAGACGAATTGCAGCGGAGCATCCCAGCGGCACGATGGTCTCCTGCACCTTCGGCGGCGGCACGGTGCGCCCGGAATTTGAGATCCTGACGGGCATGACGACCAGTATGCTGCCCTCCGGTAGTGTGCCATATCAGCAATATGTATTTGATGATATATTCTCCTACGCGCGTTTGTTCAAGGAGCAGGGCTACGATACCCTCGGCATCCATACCTATCAAAAGAGTTTCTACGATCGGGAGCGGGCGTATCCTCTCATGGGCTTTGATGATTTTCTGGGCGAGTATGATCTGCATGCGGAGCATCACTGGAACAGCGGTCCCTATATCACGGATGAAACGGTGGCGGAGGAAATCATCTATCAGCTGGAGCAGCCGCATGAAACGGGGTTGTATCTGATGGCGATCAGCATGGAAAATCATGGCTTGTATTACGATAAGTATGAAACATATGACTGGGACATCAAGGTTTCCTCGGATGCGCTTTCCGAGCGGGATCTGAATATCCTGCATAACTATACCAAGGGTGTCAGCGACGCGGATAAGGCTCTGGGAGTGGTTTACGATTATGTGATGAAGCGGGAGAAGCCGACGGTCGTGCTTTGGTACGGCGATCATCTGCCGACGCTGGGCAATAACTTCCAGCCCTACACCACCGCCGGGAATCTTTCCTCTGACACAGCATCTGAATGGACGGAGGAGGAAAAATATATGATGTTCTCCACGCCCTATGTGATCTTCAGCAACTACGATACGGGGCAGGAATATCGCGCGGCGGATATGCCGGTTTCGCCCTACTTCCTCTCGCCGCTGCTCTGCGATTATATCGCCGCACCGGAATGCACGCGGACAAACTTCCTGCTGGACTTCTTCGAGGTCTGCCCGGTTGCCAGCCCGTATTATCATCTCTACGCATCCAATGTGGATGAGGCGCAAAGGGAGGACTATATCCGCCTGCATGAGCTGATGACCTACGATGATTTGATGGGAAAACGGTATTTGACGGCTGAGGAATAAAAAACGGAATCAAAAAATCCATCCCGATGCACAAGGCTGAGGGATGGATTTTTTGTAGGGCGCGTCCAAACAAGAAAGCATTGAAATGCCGTAAAGCCTTGTTGTGCAATGGCTTACGGCATTTTTCTTGAAAAATGTTTGTTTTCTTATTTTTTCCCTTTGAGATTGAATACTACAATGCTGACGATGATCACGAAGCCGCCGATAAACGTACCCGCATTCGGCACCTCGCGCAGGATCACAAAGCCCATGATGGTGGAGAGCAGCGGCGTGACGAACATGAAGTTCGTTACCTCGCTGGTGCGCTCCGCAAAATTCATCGCCCTGCCCCACATGAAATACGCCAGTGCACTGGGGAATGCCCCCAGATACAGCAATGCAATGATATGGCTCGCGCTTGCATGCATCAGCTGCTGCACACCCTGCACTGACCAAAAGCCAAGCATGATCGCGCCGCAAATCATGCTGTAGGTTACGATTTCCAGCGCATTATAGCCCATGCTGCTGAGCTTTCTCGTCATGATATTATAGCCGCAGAATACGATAGCCGCACCCAATGTCCAAATCAGACCGATGTTGATGGAAAATACCCCTTCCCAAAGCAGCAGGATCAGAACGCCGATGAATGCAGAGAAAATTGCCGTCCAGCCGATCAGGTTGATGCGCTCCCCGTACAGCTTGGAAGCAACGATTGCCGTCAAAATGGGCGTTACCGCGATGACAATGCTGCTCGTTGCAGAGGTCAGGGTCTGTATACCCGTGTTAAAGGCGATCATGTAGAGCGTGAAGCCCAGCCCACCGGAAACAAAGAAGTATGGAATGTGCTTTTTCTGCGGCAAACGAATGTGACACAGCCTGCCAATGATAATCAGGAAAACCGCTGCCGCCGTGCATCGCAGAAAGCCTAATGCGTATGAGGTAAATTGCTCCTGCGCGACCTTCGTTAATGGAAAGGCGGATGCCCAAAGAAAGACCGTTAGAAAGCCCAGTAGAAATGTTTTTTTCTTATTTGTTGTCATACGCATACCCTCCCAACTCGTACTGCATTTCATAGCACTGTCTGATTGCGATGTCATAGCAGACAAAATGCCGCTATATTTTCTAAAATTCGCTTGATGTTACCTGTATTATATCAAATACAATCCGTAAGTCAAGCAGTATGTTCAATATTTTTTACAAAAATATGTTTTTTTGGTATTGCATTTATGATAAAGATATGGTAATATGAATTCTGTTCGAAAGAAGTTTCCAGTTTTGCTAGAATAGCTCAGTCGGTAGAGCAGCTGATTCGTAATCAGCAGGTCGTCAGTTCGAGTCTGATTTCTAGCTGTAGTAGAAGAGCCATTGGTGAATAGCCAATGGCTTTTTTCTTATCTCCCCTACAAACAAAGAAGCTATTGAAAAGCAGCTATATTTTGTGATAGACTGAATACGGTTGAAAAATAAAGCGTTTCTGAAAACACATTCTCCCCTCTTTCGCGGGAGCTACCCCGCGAAGCGGAACAAAAGCGACATTCAGAAACATAGCAAGAAAGGACAAAACAGAATGAAAAAGATACTGATCGTAATTGATATGCAGAACGATTTTATTGATGGATCTCTGGGGACGAAAGAAGCGCAGTCCATCGTGGGCAATGTTGTGCGGAAAATCAACGAATACCCCAAGCACTGCATCTATGCCACGCGGGATACCCACGGGGAGGATTATCTGGAAACGCAGGAAGGCAGAAATCTGCCCGTGGCGCATTGCATCGAAGGCGCACACGGCTGGGAACTGAATGCTGCCGTAGCGGCGGCGCTGGATGGCGCGATCCTAGTCAATAAGCCCAGCTTCGGCTCTTATGCACTGGCGGATATGATGGTGATGGAATTTGCCGGATTGCAGCCGGAGGAATGCGAGGTTGAGCTGGTCGGGCTTTGTACGGACATCTGCGTGGTTTCTAATGCCCTCCTGCTCAAGGCAAGATTACCGGAGGTGAAAATCAGCGTGGATGCATCCTGCTGCGCGGGCGTTACACCGGAAAGCCACGAAGCAGCATTGAAAACGATGGAAATGTGTCAGGTTGCGGTGAAAAGAGGCGAAAACGATGAGAGATGAACGGCTGGAAAAGCTGGCTGATGTGCTTGTGAATTATTGCACGAATGTAAAAAAAGGCGATAAAGTTGCCATTTCCGCGGAGGATGCAGCCCTGCCCTTCCTTAAGGCTGTGGCGAGGGCAGCGGTGAAAAATGGCGGGCTGGTGGAATATTATGTGGATGTGCCGGATGTGGATGCGGAGCTTTTGCGAAACGGCACGGAGGAGCAATATGCCCGCGAAAACATCCGCTTTGGTGCCTGCGCCGCAAGCGATGTCTGGCTGAGCGCATGGGGCAGTGAGAACACCAAAACCATGCAGTCCATCGACGGCGAGCGGCTGAAGCAGCGCCGTCTGGCGAACCGCGAAAATCGCAAGCTCTACTCCACCCGCATGGGCAGCGGTGAATTACGCTGGTGTGGTACGCAATTTCCTACGAACGGCGATGCGCAAAATGCCGGGATGAGCTTGGAGGAATACGAGGATTTCGTATACAGGGCAGGCTTCCTGTATGAGGATGACCCCGTTGCAAAATGGCAGGAGATGGCTGAGTGGCAGGAAAAATGGGTGCGCTGGCTGGATGGCAAACAGGAGCTGCATATCACCTCCAAGGATACGGACATTCGCGTCAATATCGCAGGACGAAAATGGATCAACTGCTGCGGGCACGAGAATTTCCCGGATGGCGAAATCTTTACCTCTCCTGTAGAGGATGGTGTGGATGGATATATCACATTCTCCTACCCTTCCATCATGAACGGCAACGAATTTCAGCGTGTTCGCCTGACGGTGGAAAAGGGGCGCATTGTATCGGCAAGCTGCGAAAATAAGGACAAGGAAGCCCTGCTCCATTCCTATATTGATACGGATAAAGGCTCACATTTCTTCGGCGAGGTTGCCATCGGTACGAATTACGGCATTCAGCGGCATACGAAAAATATCCTCTTTGATGAGAAGATCGGCGGCTCTATGCACATGGCGATCGGTGAGGCTTTTCAGGAGGCCGGCGGGAAAAATGAATCCGCAATTCATTGGGATATGATCAACGACATGACGCAGGAAGGCAGGATCTCCGCCGACGGTATCGTATTCTATAAAAACGGGAAATTTTTGGAGGATGTGCGGAAGGGATGATGTCTTCGATGGGCGGGGCATATACAATAGATGTTGCTAGACTCCGCTCGCAGACTTCTCAAGGCGTAGTTCAAGATGATTTTCAGGCAAATGACCGCCTGTGTGCCCAAAGGTATGTCAAGGAGGATGACGAAAAATCACCCAAAATCCACTTTGAGAAGCGCATATGCCCTGATGCGCATTTTCAAATTAAAACAGAAAATAAAAAACAGCAAAGCCAGCGATGACTTCGGCGCATCCAAATTTTCTTATTTCGGGCGCACTGTTCGCTTCTCTGCTGTTTTTCTATTATTTCCCCATGAGCCGCTGTCTGACCACTTCATACATCAGAACCCCCGCCGCGATGGACGCATTCAGGGATTCCGCCTGCCCCGGCATGGGGATTTTCACCAGACGGCTGCACAGCGCGCTCGCCCGCTCGGACAGTCCCCTTGCCTCATTGCCGATCAAAAATGCACAGGGTTCCCGCAAATCCAAGGCATAGGGAAAGCAATCGCCCTGCAGATGCGCAGCATAGAGCGGCACGCCCTGCCGATGCAGCTTCGCCGAAAGCTCTGCCAGATCCACCCCTTGAAACACGGGCACATGAAATAACGAACCCATCGTAGCACGCAGCACCTTCGGGTTATACAAATCCACGCTGCCACCGGAAAGAAAAACCGCGTCCACACCGCAAGCGTCCGCCGTGCGAATCACCGTACCCAGATTGCCGGGGTCGTTCAATTCCTCCGCAAGCAGAAAAAATGGATTCTGCCCGGCAAAAACCACGTCCATATTCCAATCCAGCTTCTCGCAGACCGCCAGTATTCCCTGCGGATGCTCCGTATCGCAGATGCTTGCAAACATCCCGTCCGGCAGAAGGATCAGCTCCGCCTGCTTTTCATAAACGGACAGATCCTGCGCCGCGGCAAAGCTCTCACAGGCTGCGAAGCATTTCACGCATTGATCGCCGGGAATCTCGCGGATCAAGCGCAATCCCTCTGCGACGAATACGCTATCCTTATCCCGATTTTTCTTTATTTTCAAGCCATTCAGCCATTTGAATTTTCTATTTTCTCTGCTTTCGATTTTTTGCATGGTCGTTTCCTTTCTATCGGCGGCACGCCGCCCCGCTCATCTGATTGCATTATACTACAGCCGCCCCCTATGCGCAAGAAAGAACCCCTTCTGCAAATTGGAATGCACAAAAATGCAATTAAAAAAGTAATGCAATCCTGTCGATTTTGTGGTATGCTGTGGTGGAAAATCAAAAAAGGAGGGATTTTTATGACACCACAGGAAAAACGCAAGGAACTGCTCAGCGCAACCCTGCTCCAAAACCTCAAAAAACGCCACTTTGAAGCATATTACTGTCCTACGGCGGCAGATGCCATCGATCAGGCGCTTGCTCTGATGCCGGAGGGCAGCTCCGTCACTTGGGGCGGCTCTATGACCATCCGCGATATGGGGCTGACAAAGGCTGTCAAGGAAAGCAATTACAACGTGATCGACCGCGACACCGCAAAGGACCCCGCCGAGATGAGAGAAATGATGCGCAAGGGTCTGCTGACCGATTTCTACCTGACCAGCACGAACGCGCTCTCCGAGGACGGCGTTCTGGTCAATATCGACGGCAATGGCAATCGCGTGGCTTCCATCTGCTATGGTCCGAATAACGTTATCGTGCTGTGCGGCTTGAACAAGGTAGCACAGGATGTGGATGCGGCGATCAAGCGGGTGCGTGGCTATGCCGCTCCCGTCAACAGCATGCGCTTTATGGGCAAAACGCCCTGCGCGATCGACGGTGTATGCCACAACTGCACCTCCCCCGAATGCATCTGCAATCAGATCTTGATTACGCGCGTCTGCCGCCCTGCGGGACGGATCAAGGTGATCCTGATCGGCGAGGAATTGGGCTATTGATACATAGCGGCATCCACCACCCACTGCGTCCCGAAAAAAGCGCACAAGAGCTGAAATAACGGAAAGACTGCGGATACAGGGAAATCCCCTTCGGGCATCCTGTAGAGAGTAAGTTTTTTGGTACTCAAAAAACGCTTCTGCTTTCCCTCATTCCTTCGGCAATGCATTGCGAATGTGATTTTCTCTTGTCCTGTGCAGCGGAAAACCTGTTCCTGGGATGTCAAGAGAAGCGGTCGTAGCAGCCCCTTTGCGCCGCTTGTTTTATCGCATACCGCTGCATTGTCGTTTTCATCGGCAGAAATAAAGCGAAGCACCATAGCTGTGTGAAGCCACAGAAAAAGAGGTCATTTTCATCAGAATTTGACCTCTTTTTGCGCTCAATCACCCTTTTGTGCCGTCTCCGCGATCGACAGCTGATCGGATAGATGATTCGCCGCCTTATCCTTTTCCTGTATAAAATGCCCCGTCGTGGGGATTTTTTTCGTGCGGTAATATTCCGGGTCATCCGTCAAAAATTCCTCTTTCAGATAAACCGCCGTCACGCTGCTGTTTTTCTTCAGCGTAAAGACCTGAACGCCGCCCACGCTCTTTGTCGCCCCGGCAGGGATCAGCTCCGTGCTGAGCAGCGCCGCCTTATCCAGATTCCGCAGCAGAATCACGTCCGTCTCCGTCTCCGTCCAGAGCATCCGCACCAGCGGCGAACGGGAGGAATAGGCATTGACCAGCTTTTTGCGGTTCATCTTCGTCGCATAGGCTGAGAGCGGGACCTTCGCCGCCTTGCCGTTTTCAAAGAAGAATACCATCTGCCCGCTATGCTCCACCGTCGCAAGCATATACAGTATTTTTTCATCCGCATCCATGCTCAGCAGATTCGGCAGATATTCCCCCATCTGGCTCGCCTTGCCGTCCGCAAGGTCGGATGCCTTAAGCTTGTATACATTCTGCCGGTCGGAAAAGAAAAGCAGCTCCATGCGATTCATGCCGTCCTGCTCGATGAGGATCGCATCATCCTCCTTCAGCTTCTGTTCCCCTGCGGAACGCAGAGAGCTTTGCGGGATCTTCTTGAAATAATTCTGCTTTGTCAGGAAGAAACGAACGGCGTAATCCTCAATGAAATCCTCCTTGGTGATGAGGGTGACGTCCTCCTCCTGCACGAGTGCGGTTTTGCGCGGCTGACCGTATTTTTTTGCGACCGCCTTGAGCTGCTTGCAAATGATCTGCCTGATTTTCTTATCGCTGTTCAGCGTCTCCTGCAAATCCTTGATTTCTTCTTCCAAAACCTGCAATTCCTCCATGCGCCGAAGGATGTATTCCTTGTTGATATTACGCAGCTTGATTTCTGCGATATATTCCGCCTGTAGCTCATCAATGGCAAAGCCCTGCATCAGATTCGGCACGACCATTGATTCTTCCTCCGTATGGCGAATGATGGCGATAGCGCGGTCAATATCGGCAAGGATTTGCGAAAGCCCCTGCAGAAGATGGTATTTCTCGGATTTACGCTTGATGTCGAAGGCGGTCTGCCTGCGGATGGATTCCACGCGAAATGCCGTCCAATGGCGCAGAATATCCGCAATGCCCAGCGTCATCGGCTTGCCGTGGATCAGCACATTGAAATTGCAGCTAAAGCTGTCGGCAAGCGTGGTCATGGCGTAGAGCTTATGCATCAGCAGTTCTGCATTCGTGTTCCGCTTTACATCAATGGCGATTTTCAGCCCGTTCAGGTCCGTCTCATCCCGCACATCCGTGATATCCTTCAGCTTGCCCGCCTTCACAAGCGTGATGATTTTGTCAATGATCGCTTCAATATTCGTGGTATAGGGGATCTCCGTAATTTCGATACAATTATTCTCCCGATCGAAGCGATATTTCGCCCGCAGCTTAATGCTCCCCCGCCCCGTACGATAAATTTGCTCCAATTCCTTGCGATTATAGATCATCTCCCCGCCGGTGGAAAAATCCGGCGCTTTCAGATGCTCGCAAAGGTCGATCGTATCATCCTGAATGAATTTTGCCGTCGCCTCGCACAGCTCCTTGAGATTGAAGCTGCAGATCGAGCTTGCCATGCCGACCGCGATCCCTAGATTGGGATTGGCAAGGATATTCGGGAAGGTCGTTGGCAGGAGAGTCGGCTCCTGCATCGAGCCGTCGTAGTTATCGATAAAATCCACGGTATCCTTGTCGATATCGGCAAAAATCTCCGTGCAGATCTTCGCCAGCTTTACCTCGGTATAACGCGGCGCAGCGTACGCCATATCCCTGGAATACTGCTTGCCGAAATTGCCCTTGGAATCCACGAAGGGCACGAGCAGTGCGCCGTTGCCCTCCGTCAGCCGCACCAGCGTATCATAAATCGCGCTGTCCCCGTGGGGGTTCAGCTTCATCGTCTGCCCGACCACGTTGGAGGATTTCGTTCGATCCCCTTTCAGCAGATTCATCAAATACATCGTGTAGAGCAGCTTTCTGTGCGAGGGCTTGAAGCCGTCGATCTCCGGGATGGCGCGCGAGACGATCACGCTCATCGCATAGGGCATATAGTTCAGCTCAAGCGTTTGCGTGATTTTTTGTTCCTGTATGAAATTGTCGTGATATTCCTTTTGCGTTGGAGTTTTTTTCTTTGCCATATTCCCCACTCCCTCAGCTCAAATCGATCATATCCAAATATTTATACCCATCCGAGGCGATATACTCCTTGCGCCCGGCAAGATTTTCACCCAAAAGCAGTTCAAAGATCGCCTGCGTGCGCTCCGCTTCATCGGGCGTGACCAGGATCAGGCGTCTGCTTTCGGGATTCATAGTTGTCTCCCACATCATCTCCGGCTGATTTTCGCCCAGCCCCTTGGAGCGGTTGATCTTTACCTTGCCCTTGAGCTTCGATACAATCTGATTCTTCTCCGCATCGGAATAGGCAAAATAGGTGTTCTTACCCTGCACGATCTCATACAACGGGGACTCTGCGATATAGACCTTGCGCTCATGGATCAGCGTCGGCACAAGGCGATAGAGCATCGTCAAAAGCAATGTGCGGATCTGGAAACCGTCCACGTCCGCATCCGTACAGAGGATGATTTTGCTCCAGCGCAGCTGCTCCAGATCGAAGGAATGCAGCCCCTTATCATGCTTGGATTTTACCTCCACGCCGCAGCCCAGCACCTTGAGCAGGTCGGTAATGATGTCGTTATTGAAAATTTTGTTGTAATCCGCCTTCAGGCAATTCAAAATCTTCCCGCGGATGGGGATAATTGCCTGAAATTCTGCATCGCGGCCCAGCTTGCACGCGCCCAGAGCGGAATCACCCTCCACGATATAAATTTCCCGACGCGAGATATCCTTCGTGCGGCAATTTACGAATTTCTCCACGCGGTTATTCATATCCAGATTGCCGGTCAGCTTTTTGCGGATATTGATTCGGGTGCTTTCGGCAGTCTCGCGGCTACGCTTGTTCGCCAAAACCTGCGCCGCGATTTTGTCCGCATCCATTTTATTTTCGATAAAATAAATCTCAAGCTGCTGTCGGAAAAATTCCGTCATGGCTTCCTGTATGAATTTGTTGGTGATAGATTTTTTGGTCTGATTTTCATAGCTGGTCATGGTGGAGAAGGAATTGATGACCAGGATCAGGCTGTCCTCCACATCCGCAAAGGTGATCTTCTTTTCGTCCTTTTTATACAGATTGTTATTTTTCAGATATTTGTCGATGGCGAACACAAAGGCATTGCGCACCGCCTTATCGGGCGAGCCGCCATATTCCAGAAAGCTGGAATTATGATAATATTCCAGCACATTGACATGATTATTGAAGCAGAACGCCGCTTCAAATTTCAGCCGATATTCCTCTTTATCCTCGCGATCCCGCCCCTTCGTTTCCGTCTGCATGTAGTGTATCTCCGTCAGGGAGGTTTCGCCGGAAAGCTCCTTCAGATAATCGCGGATGCCGTTTTCATAGCAATAGGTGAATGTCTCGCCGCTTTCTTCATCGTATAGCTCAAACAAAAGCCCTGCATTGACCACAGCCTGCTTTTTCAGCACATCCTGAAAATATGCCAGCGGAATATGAATCTCCGTGAAAACATCCCGATCCGGTCGCCATTTGATCTCCGTACCAGATGGATGATGCTCCGCAGCCTCCTTCATCAAGCCGCCGACGTTTTCGCCCTTCTCAAAATGCAGCTGATAGCACAGCCCATCGCGATAGATCACGGCGTCCATATATTCCGAGGCATACTGCGTCGCACAGGTGCCCAAGCCATTCAGACCCAAGCTGAATTCATAATTTTCGCCCGTATTATTGCGGTATTTCCCCCCGGCATATAATTCACAGAAGACCAGCTCCCAGTTGAAGCGATCCTCCTTCGGATTATAATCCACGGGAATGCCCCTGCCATGATCCTTCACGGATATGGAATGATCCGTATAGCGCACGATCTCGATTTTTTTGCCGAAGCCCTCTCTGGCTTCATCGATGGAATTGGACAAAATCTCAAAAAAGGCATGCTCGCACCCATCCAGCCCATCCGAACCGAAAATGACCCCCGGCCGTAGGCGGACGCGATCCGCCCCCTTCAGAGAGGTAATACTTTCATTATTATAACTAGAATCCTGCTGTTTTTTCATCCTTGCACCTACTCCTCAACTTTGGCTGATACGATTATCCTACCCCACATATAGGAAAAAATCCGCAAGCCACACTATATCTAACTTTACAGGACTTGAGCGAAGGTGTCAAGAAAAAGACGAATATCAAATTCCCCTGCCGCGGAAACAGAACGCTGTTTTTCGACAAAAATGTAGCTATTCTGCAAAAAAATGTCCCCCGACCAAATCGGTCAGGGGACATCAAGGCTATTTCAAACTATTTACTGGATCGCTCAGCCTGTGATAGTCACGGTTCTTGTAGCGTCATCCCAAGCTACATTCGCACCCAGATATTCCGATACGAAGCGAACCGGGAGATAGGTTCTGCCGTTTTCAATAAAGGCAGGCACTGCCAGCTCGACCGCCTCGCCATCCACGCTTGCAGTCGTCTTGCCGATGGTCAGCACGATGGTCGTATCCTCGCTCTGGATGGTCACGGCTTGCACCTCCTGATCCCAAGAAACCTCTGCGCCCAGCGTCGCCGCTACCAGCTTGATGGGCAGAACGGTTCTGCCATCCTTGATGATGGGTGCAACGTCGTTTGTCTTCGTCTGCCCGTTGAGCTTGTACTGCGCCTGATCGATCGTCAGCTGCAGCACAACGCCGCCCTCTGTCGGCTCGGAAACCATATCGCCGCCTACGGTCGTGATGATCTCGCCGTTCGTGCAGGTAAAGTTTACGCTGTCGGAATAAGCGCGATTACCTACTGCATCCTGCATTTCATATATCATTGCATACAGACCGTCAAAGAGAGGTGCTTCACCGAAGGCTGTATTTGCCGTTACGGTCAGCTCATCTGCCTGATAAAATTCAAAATCCGCATCGCTGCTCAGATCCGTGAGCTTCCACAGAGTCGTCAGCTTATCGCCGCTTTTCAGCAGGCGCAGCTCCTTGCTAGCCATACCGGAAGCGTCCAGACCCTTGGATGCGCCGAGGATGGACCATGCTTCATCGGAGAAATCATATGCCACCTGCAAATTATAGGCTTCGCCATTGAGCAGTACGGGAACTGCATACAGATTGTAATCATCGCCATCGAAGGTCAGCTCCATATAAACCAGATGCCCGTCGATTGCGCCCCATACGCCGCGGAAGTTATCGTAGAAAACGCCGTTGTCCCAATCGCAGACAATATCATTATCCTGACCCAAAAGCATCAGCTGGTCATTTTCCTCGTCAACATAGTAAAGCTGGAAATTCAGCTCTGCCAGAATATCGCTTGCCTGAGGGCCAAGGTTCAAAATAGAAACGCCGTCCTCATTCAGATCCAGCAGCTTGCCGTCCCAATCTGTCTCCGCCAGCGTGCTGAGCGTCTGCATCTCTGTGATATTCAACGTTTTCAGATAATTCTGATCCAGATCGCCCGTCAGCGCATAGCCATAGAAATGCTTAAAGGCTTCGCCAGCGCCGACTGCCGTATATGCATTGTAATCATCCACATCGCCGTTATAGGAATAATAGCAGCTCAGACCGGTTGCCTCTGCGCGATAGTCGCCGTTTACGCGATACAATACGCAGTTATCCAGCGCATCCAGCACCGCCTTGGAGGATTTCATCGTCCCGGCTGTCTGGCGAGCCAGATGCCCCAGGTCTACCATGTTGGTATAGCCTTCCTCGTCATTATTGCCGCCGTAATTTTCGCTGGAGATCGCCGCACGGGCAAATTCGCTGTAGAAGCCGGGATTTGCCGCAACAGAAACCATCGCCTCCTGCCCGAAGGCTTCATAGGCATCCAGCAGAGGGTTCAGCCTGGTCAGATCCGTCAGGGAAAGGGTCGTCTGCTCCTCTGTGCCGACAGCCTCGCAGCCTGCATAATAGGCATCACAGATCGCCTTGCCCAGCTTTGCGCCATCCATAGAGGGATCTGCTGCCAGCGCGCCCAACCAGCCCGTGTAATACCAGCCGTTGCCCGGCTCTGTTTCCTCGGATGCAACCAGATAATGCGCAAAATTCTGGAACACTGCCGCAACATCGATCGTCGCCATCAGGCAGGTATCAAAGCCGACCAATTCCAGCGCGGGCGCGCTTGCATCTGCGCCCCAAACCGCATCAAATGCCGCATACATCTCGCTCAGATCCAGAGAATCATTCCCGTAAATCTGGTCGAAGGCTGCGCCGCTGACAGAGCCGCCGCCATGATTCCAGAAAATAACCGCCGTCTTATCCGCAGGATAATTCGTGCTTGCAAAGCTCAAAAAATCCGCCAAGGTCTGCGCATCGCCCATGTTTGCGCTGTTTTGCTCCTCCAGCAGATACATGCCTTCGCTGTTAAACAGCCAGCGCTGTATCTTTTCAGGATTCATCAGTTCGTTCTGCCAAGCCTCCGCGCCGCCTGTCTGAATGATGACATTTACATTCTCCGGCAGCTCTACATCAAGCATTTCCTGCAGGTCCATCGTTGCGCAGCCGTTTTCCGATTCCAGATCGCTGCCGCACAGATACCAGTAGATCGACCAGCTATCTCCCGTATCCGCCGCATAGGCATCCTGTGCACCATAAGCCGTGAAACTAAAGAGCATGGTCAAAGCTAAAATTAAAGAGCCAAGTTTTCTTTTCATTGTTTTCCTCCCCGTATGTTATTTTCTTTCCGCTTGTTACGTTGTGCCGCTTCAAAACGGGCGAAACCCCATCAGCATCGCCGGCAGATAAATCCACGGCTTATACAGGATATTGTTATAATGCTGCACCGCCTGTAGATAGATGTTCTCGCTGCGCTTGCAGATCTGCGCGGCATCGAAATCAACATCCGCCTTCCTTTGGCTCATACTCAGCTGCATCCGCGCGCTTTCCACGATGCTCCTTCTGCTCTGCAAAATACGATGCACTTCCCAGAACCAAAGCACAAGAAACGCAGCTGTGCTGAAAAGTGCCAAAGCCCATGCGATCCAAGACGGCATAGCCCTTCCCTCCCTTCCTTATTTTTCGATATGTCCACAGTATAGCATATCTGGAAAAAAATGGGGCAGCTTTGTCCCGAAATGCATTATTTTTCGCCCTGAAAATCATTGGACTGACTGGAAAGAGCCGCGGGGATGTGGTAGAATAAGCGGAGAAAAAAGGCTCTGCCGGGAAGGGAGGAACATGGGATGTATATTGCGGTTTGCGAGGATCAGGCGAATGAATTGGAGCAAATCATGGCGCTGCTGCATAGCTGGCAGCAGCAGCGCCATGCGTCCGCACGCTGCAAGGCATTCCGCAGCGCAGGTGAGCTGCTGGATGCGGCAAAAAAAGAGCCGTTTACGCTCTATCTGCTGGACATCATGATGCCTGGCATCAGCGGCATGAGCGCCGCACGGGAAATTCGCAGCATGGATCAGGTCGCAGAGATCATCTTTTTGACCTCCACCCCCGGCTTCGCCTATGAAAGCTATGGCGTAAAAGCCTTGGAATATCTGCTCAAGCCCATCACGGAAAAGCTGCTTTTTCCGATTTTGGATCGCCTGTGGATGCAGGAGCAACGCCCGGATGAGGGCTTGACCCTTAAGGTCGGCACGACCAGAATCCGCATTCCATTTTCCCAGCTTGCCTATGTGGAGGTCAACAGCAAGCATCTGTATTTCCATCTGGCGGATGGTCAGGTCAGGGAGACAGCCGGCTCTCTGCGGGAATATGAAGCCCTGCTGCTCTCCCGCCCGGAATTTATGCATACGCATCGCTCCTATATCGTGAATATGCTTCAGGTGGAGGAGCTTTCCCCCACTGCCCTGCGCACCTTCTCCGGCAGGGAGCTTCCGGTGTCGCGCCTGCTGTATCCCCAGCTGCAAAAGGATTATATACAGCTGCTTTTTGCAAGGGAGGAATGAAAAATGAGCATTGCGACCTATTCCCCTGCGCTAACGCTGCTTTTCGCCTGGGCATTGCTCTGGATTTTGATGGATCTGCATTATGCGAGGCTCACGCCCGTGCAAAAATGGATGGCGCCGCTTTTGCTTTGCATCCTTGCGGCTGGAAATCATATCCTGAGGCTGAAGATCGGTGCGCCCGCCTACGGAAAAATCATACTGCTGACCATGCATCTGCCGACCTTTCTCGTTTTTTTGCGTTTGACGGGCTGCGGCTGGATCAAGATGGTATTTATGATTCTTTCCGCGCTGGTATTTACTGCGCCCGCCGTCATCGCAAGCCGTCTTGCGCGCTTTTACGGCGGCAGTGCCTTGGCGGTGCTCCTGTCCAATCTGATCGCCTATGCCGTGATGCTGCTGCTTGCGCAGTTTGTTTTCCGCAAGGGCTTCAATGATCTGATGAAATACGGCGAAAATCGCCTGTTTCTGCGCTTCAGCCTTGTTCCGCTGATTTATTACATCTATGTTTTTGCTACATTGAATGTGCAGCTTGCTACGACAAATTCCGTCAGCGGCATTGTGGCGAAATATTTTCCGACCCTGCAGGCGCTGCTTTTTTACTTCATTTTGCTCTATGACTATCGCGAGATGCGCATAAAACGAGAGCTGGAAACCATGCAGACAGCGATCACACGGGAATTGAATGCGGCGGAGGCGCAAATCGCCCTGCTCAATGAAGCGCAGAGCAAAACCGCCGTCTATCAGCATGATATGCGGCATCACATGATCGCCATCGATAGTCTGCTTGCCGCCGAAAGAAGCGAGCAAGCGCGGGAGTATATCCAAAAGGTGCGGACAGACATCGAAGCCATCTCGCCAAAACGCTTCTGCGAAAACGAGATCATGAATCTGCTCTGCTCCTCCTTCGTGGAGCAGGCGGAGCGCATGGAAATTCGCTTGGAGCTGCAAATAAAGCTGCCGCAGGAGCTGCCCATCCCTGACCCGGAGCTTTGCTCCATCGTATCCAATGCGCTGGAAAATGCATTGCACGCGGTCGCCTGTATGGAGCAGCCGCTGAGATGGATCACCTTTTACAGCGAGATCAAGCATAATAAGCTGCTGATGGAGATTAGAAATCCCTATGCAGGCGAGATCCCGATGCAGGATGAGCTGCCGCTTTCTCCCCAAAAGGGGCATGGCTACGGCTGCTGCAGCATTCGCTCCATCGCAGAGAAGCATCGCGGCCTTTGTTCCTTCGAGCCGAGCGGCGGCATCTTTACCCTCCGCATCGTGCTGCCGTTTCAGATGGAAAAATAAAAAGGGACAGACTCTCAAATATCGAGAGCCTGTCCCTTTTTTCCATTCCGAATCGGGTCATCGGAAGTAAGGCGAAGCTGCAAATTCCTTTCGCTTATGAGAACCACGGACAGTAATAGAACATGGCTAGGGAAGCAATTAGAATGATCGTACAATCCATCAATCTTTGTTTGATTTTTTCAAGGCATAAGCTATGCATATCTGCAACTCCTCCTTCTATCGATTCCGCAGCCGTTTAACCCAGCATATTCGGCAGGAACAAGGAAACCGCGGGGATATATGTAATCACCATCAGTGTAACGATCATTAGGATCAGGAAAGGCACGATGCCCTTGATAACCTGATCCAGCATCGCCTCCCCGACTCGCGAGGCGACGAAGAGGTTTACGCCAAGCGGCGGTGTGATGAAGCCGATTGCCAGATTTACTACCATGATGATACCGAAATGGATCGGATCTACGCCCAGGGATGTTACAACCGGGAAAAGGATGGGCGCAAGGCTCATGATCGCGCACAGTGTTTCCATGAAGCAGCCAACAATCAGCAGCAGAATCAGAATTACGCTATCTGTCGAAAGCATACCGCTTGCTACCGTCGTAGGGATGCGACCTAGCGTCAGAACCTTGGAGAAGCCTGCCGCGCAGCCAATAACGATCAGGATGGAAGCTGTTGTTTCGCAGGCATTTCTGGTTACATCCAGCAGCTTTTTCAGATCCAATTCCTTATAGATGAAGCAGCCAACGATCAAGCTGTAAATTACGGATACAGCCGCCGCTTCTGTCGGCGTGAAGATACCGCCGTAGATACCGCCGAGGATAATAACGGGAGAGAGAATCGCCCAGAAGCCTTCCTTCAGCTCACGCCATGCTCTGCTCCAGCTGAAAGGCTCTGTGTTGCCCTTGTAGCCCTGCTTTTTCGCAAAGAAGTAGGAATATCCGATCAGAACCAGACCGATCAGGATGCCGGGAACGAAGCCCGCCAAGAACAGACTGGATACGGAGCTGTTCGTTGTTACCGCATAGATAACCATAGGGATGCTGGGCGGGATGATAACGCCGATGGAGCCTGCCGCCGCAATCAATGCCAGTACGAATTTTCTGTCATAGCCCTTTTCCAGCATAGTAGGAACAACCATGCCGCCTACTGCTGCAACCGTTGCCGGACCGGAGCCGGAGATCGCCGCAAAGAACATACAAACAACTACTGTTATAATGGCAAGACCACTGCTGATTCTGCCGAAGAATACGCTGGCGAGGTTCAGCAATCGCTTTGAGATGCCGCCGCCGCCCATCAATTCGCCCGCGAAGATGAAGAAAGGAATCGCCATCGTCGGGAAGGAGTCACAGCCGGTTACCATGTTCTGCGCGATAAAGCCCAGGGTCAAGTGATGTGTATACAAAATATATGCCAAAGATGCGATGCCCAGCGAGAAACCGATGGGAACTGTCAGCACCAAGCAAGCAATCAATGTGATAAATACTACCGCAGCTATCGTACCTGTCATACCTCGTTCGCCTCCTCATCTTCAGGATGTCCCAGTTTTCCGATTTTCTCAATGATACATTGAAGCTGTCTGATTGCCGTCAGAGCCATGCCGACCATCGGCGCCGCGTATACGAACTGCATCGGCAGACCGATTGCGGGAGACATCTGCCCCGACCATGCAATCTTCTGGAATACCGTCACGCCGGTTACGGCGATAAAGATGGAGAATGCAAGCACGATGACCTCGCTCACGACTCAATGATCGGGCGCATCGCCTTCGGATACAGATTGATCGCCGCATCAATGCGAATATGCTTCTGTCTTCTTGCCGTAAAGCTGACAGAGAAATAAACCAGCCATACGAACAGATATCTTGCCAGCTCCTCCGACCATGTAAGCGAATTATGGAACACATACCGCGTGATAACTTGGATGAAGATGATAAAGCTCATCGCAAAAATCAATGGAATGATGATGAATTCTTCCGGATTGTCCCAGATTTTCCTCATAGTATCCTCTGCTGCTGGAAGTAAGGCGCATAGCCATATTGCTGCGGATTGTAAATCGGCT